>JANWID010000270.1 GCA_025450095.1 Bacteroidia bacterium
GTCAAAAGTTCCATCCCAACGGGAGCTGAAATTGTTTGATTCGAAAATTACCTGTCCCCACCGGTTGAAAACCTGCATTTTAAAATCTTTTACAGCTTCACCATAAGCTCCGAAGGTATCATTCAATCCGTCACCATTCGGTGTGAAGGAGTTTGGAATGTAGATACTCATATAAGGTATTACCTCGGTTGTGTTGGACATAGATGTAACCGAAGGATTTCCGTTTTTATAAGCAATCACGCGATATCTCCGGGATCCGGGTTGTATCTGCTGTGCTTCCGTCCAGAAGGCTACACAGGTTACCAGGAACAATGTTCCGGCTACTGCTTTCATAAAAGTATTCATACACTTAAAATTTGAACTTCACCAAAAATAACTTCGGCAGCAAGGTGGTATGAATCAGATATTAGGGTGTTGTGACTTTTGTAAGCTATTACATTTTTAATAGCCCGAATGACAGGTTGTTATTTTAAACAAACCCCGTCCTGCAAGGGTTCTGTTAAACTTGCCTGACCAAATCGAGCAAAATGGGGATGCATGAATACAGAAGAAATCCTATGAAAAAAGTCATTAGGCTGAAACTATCGGAAACAAAGGTCTGCGGGTTCTTGCAAACACCGGTTCATAAAAAATAATGAATTTTCGTTTGGATATGCCAGCAGTTATGGTTACTTTTATCATAACAATCGGTCAGGGCTGCAGGCGTTGGAAATCGAAATCAGGAAACTATTTGTATGAGATTCCTCAAAGTAACCGGTACAATTTTAAAAGTTATATACTATGGAGACCAAAGAACTTCTTAAGAAGCTCCATGCGGAGCATTCTGCATGGCAGAACAACATCCTCGGTTACAGAACCGAGCTAAAATTACTCAATCAGGACCTCAGTGGAATTGTTTCGAGGTTTATACCACGTGAGGTCCCTGCTAAAGCAGAACATTTTCAGAACCAGTTAATATTGCAGAAAGACGTTCTCGACATCATGCGCCATGATTTTAAACAGTACGAGAACCTATTGGAAGCAAATATTGAAAATCCCGGTAAAAATGAAATCGGCACCATCCTGGAATCGCACCAGGAAAATATCAATCGCCTGGCCGATTACGGGAAATACTTCAATGAATTAAAAGAGGAATTTAACCAGTTCGCAAACAACGAAGTCCAGGTTTCCTGAATTCGTTCAGATCAGAGGGAAAGGTATAGGGCTGCGAGCAATCCTATAATTGTAATTTCTTCAATTACAAATGACCAGACCGGCATATCACCGGCAGATTTGATTTTCAATCCTGAAGCCCGTTCCATATGGTCATAGGTAATAACCGGTTCGGGGGTACGCTGTGTGATGTCGTTGGTCGTGTGATCTTTTGTCGCCATGATCTGATTCGCTTTAGTTACGTTTATCTGAACTGACATACGTTAACCGGATCAGAAGGTTTCATTAATTTTTAAGAATTTGAAAGGCCGGAACTTTTATGGGAATGAATAACTATTTAACACCGGCAAATTCGGTGGTATTTATAATGAGGAATTTTTTCGGGACTGAAATGTGGTAGAAATGGATTCTTTAGTGTTTTAACAGAACCTTATATTTTTAATAAAAAAAGTAAATTCATTTCAATACCTCATTCCGAAACTGTTCCCGTTTATCATTCCATCTTTTCCACTCAAATCCGCTTAAAGCGAAATTTATAACATCAGCTGGCCACCAGCATTCAAGGTTTACACGCCTTATAAAGAAAGGATCAGGCGAAATCTTGTTGGAACCCGGAAAAGTTGAATGAAAAAAACGGTAATGCTTCCGGATCAGATTCATCTGATCTTTATTGGTACTTAACAGAGAATTAAAAGGTGCGCAAAAATTTTCAATAGTAGTATGGAACCTGTTTTCGAGAAATTCGCGGCTTTTCTGAATTTCATTTACGCTTTTTATAACATCATCATCCCGGTTCATTGTATGTGAAAAAGAATGACTTCCTATAGCATGTCCGTTACTAATTAATATCCGGATATCGTCATCCGTCATAGCTGTTACATCCTCCCGGGAAGTATCAATATTCGTGTTAACGATCGTGCGGATATATTTCCGGTAATATTGTTCCTGTGATGTAGCCGGTTCATTGAGAAAAGCCGGAACTACAAAAAACAAACCGCGTGCATTATATTTTTCAAGAATACGGGCAGCAATAATATTATTTTTTAATCCGTCATCGAACGTAAATATCACTGCAGGTTTGTTAAGACCCGAATTCCTGTTTTCAAAAAATTCATTGATGTATTGCGGTGCAACAGGAGTGAAACGTTTGAACAGGAATTGTACTTGTTTTTCAAACTCTCCCGATAACCACTGCGGAGTGCTGTGATAATTTAATACCAGTAATTCACCTTCCCGGTAAGGAAAATTTCCCAAAGCATTGAACATTTTGCCAAGGACAATTTTTGGCAGAAACGATCGGGGATGATAACGGCTGTTGAAATTCATATGCTACCAGGTTTCCATATCACCGCGCATGATATTCCAGTTATATGCATTCAGCATTTCACTATTCCCGTTATAGGACTTAATGATCACCGGAATTTTTTTCGGGATCCGTTGCATAATATTTTTTATCGCAGTCACCAATTCCGCCCCGGATGTTTCATTTACAGCAGCCATTACAGCGGCAATGCTTCCTGAATTCCTAAGATCATCAATCCAATGCTGCAATGCTCTCTTGGTTTTATCGGCTCCGGCAGCACCCGAATAAATACGACCGGCTACTGCTACATTAATTCCCTTTACTTTCTGAATCCTGAAATAAATCTGTACCTGTACATCGCCTGCACGATATGTTTTATGATACAATGGCGTTTCCGGGTAAAAAGAAGTTCTTAATTTCCAGAATTCATGATCGGGCGAGGTTTGAATAAATGAATCTGCAGCGGCTGGTGCTTCGATGGTTGTTTCAAATCCTGAAGGATCGAATTCCTTTCTTGAAAAAACCGGCTTCAGATTTACGGGTGTCACATACCACACCAGGTCGAAAAGTTGCTGCCATCCCTGGCGAATGAAACCTTTCCGGGAAGCAGGAACCGGAAACCCGAAAACCACATCCGGATGCCGGCTCTTTAGAAGCATATCCATCTCCGATAAAATTTTCCGGAACAAACCCAGCCCCCTTGCTGTTGGGTGAACCAACAAGCCCACCATCTGGTATGCATTCAGCCGCTTCCCCCTGAATGATAACGGCCAATGTATATATGAAATACAGGCCAGTACTTTTTCACCACGGACCGCGGTTACCAGGTGATGTTTTCCAAGGGAATGATCACTTTCATACAAAGCCCGGAATCTTTCGGTGAACCATCCCTTCATGAACGGATATTCGGATTCATTCAGCGTGATGATCTGCTGACGCATCCAGGGTTCGTAAAGTTTTATTTCGATGGCTGTACTCATTCGCTAATTAACAGAATTGGTCAGTGTAATGATTTCGTTCGGACGCAAGCATTGCGTCCCTACACTGATAAAATTGAAACATTCTCTCATTCTCCCATTCTCTGTAATGATTTCGTACGGACGCAAGCATTGCGTCCCTACACTAATAAAATTGAAACATTCTCTCATTTTCCCATTTTCTCATTCTCTGTAATGATTTCGTACGGACGCAAGCATTGCGTCCCTACACTAATAAAATTGAAACATTCTCTCATTTTCCCATTCTCTCATTCTCCCATTCCCCAATTTTCTTATTCTCATTTGTAATCTTCAATATTAAGGGTGCGGTTGCAAAACCATGTTTCTTCCCGTACCTGGTTACTGCAAATGATCACGGTGCGACCTGTGCTGGTTTCTGAAATCATGGAGCGATACCAGGCGTAACCTGATGCATCCAGGTTCGACAAGGGTTCATCCAAAAGTAATAACGGACTGTCGGTATATACTGCAAGCGCCAGCTTAAGCCGTTGTTTCATTCCGGATGAAAAATTACGCAGTGGGGCGGAGCGTGCATCCTGGAGCATCGCAGCATGTATCAAAGCATCAGGTGTCATACCGTTCAGCAACCGTTTCCGTTTCACATAAAACCCGATATTTTCATCGAGGGTAAATTCTTCCACCAAATCCATATAAGGAGCAGCAAAGGAAAGTTGCTTGTAAACCAGTTCAACAGGTAAGGAATTATTTTCATTCAGCCAGGTTATGTTTCCTTCGGAAGGTATACAATACCCAGATAAAAGTTGAATGAATGTGGATTTTCCGGATCCGTTGCTTCCCGTTACTGCTATCTTATCGCCACGGTTAATTTCGAAATCAAGGTTTCTGAAAATCCAGCGACCCCTGAATTTCTTTCCGATCTTATTCAGTGAAATTCCTGTCAGAAGGTGCCGTCCATCATTCTTCATCAACGCCGGAATAACCTCTCATGATGCCTTTATCGGAGGTGCGGATAAATTCAATGATCTGGTCTTTGATATTGCCGGATGGTATTTCTTTTTCAATGATATCAATTGCATTCCGGGTACTGTATCCCTTGGTATAAAGAATCCGGTAAATATCCTGGATAATATTCAGGGTGCTGTTATCAAAGCCGCGGCGCTTAAGTCCTACCGTGTTTACACCCACAAATGATAGTGGCTCACGTGCGGCCTTGGTATAAGGAGGTACATTTTTGCGAACACCTGTCTGTCCGGCAATAAAACTGTGCGCTCCGATTTTAACAAATTGCGAAACTCCAACGTATCCTTCCAGTATGGCATATTCTTCAATGGTCACATGCCCGGCAAGATTAACTGAATTTGCAAGTATCACGTTATCGGAAACCAGGCAATCGTGTGCGATATGCACATACGCCATCAGCAGGCAATTTTTTCCGAGCACGGTTCTTCCCAGTGCAAGTGTGCCTTTATTCACTGTCACCATTTCACGGATAACACAATTATCACCAATTTCAACAATGGTATTTTCACCTTTGTATTTCAGGTCTTGTGGAATGGCGGCAATCACCGCGCCCGGAAATATCTGGCAGTTTTTACCAATTCGTGCGCCGTTAAAAATAGTTACATTCGGACCTATCCAGGTTCCATCTCCGATTTCCACATCTGCTTCGATGGTGGTAAATGCAGCTACTTTCACATCCTTACCTAGTTTTGCATCAGGATGTATATTGGCTAACGGCGAAATCATCATTAGTTCTTTTTAACGATTTGAGCCATCATTTCAGCTTCCATAACCACTTTATCGCCGACATATGCTTTTCCCGACATATGACAGATTCCGCGTCGTATCGGTGATGCAAGCACCAGGTCAAAAACAAGTGTATCTCCCGGCATAACTTTTTGTTTGAAACGCGCCTGGTCAATACGCAGGAAATAGGTCCAGTAATTTTCAGGATCAGGTACAGTGCTCAATACAAGGATGCCTCCGGTTTGTGCCATTGCTTCAATCATGATCACACCGGGCATGACCGGGTTTTCGGGAAAATGTCCCTGGAAAAACCATTCATTCATGGTCACGTTTTTCACTCCGGTAACACGCGATTCCGAAAGATGAATGATCTTATCAATCAACAGGAACGGATACCGGTGAGGTAAAAATTTTGAAATCCGGTTGATATCGAAAACAGGCATTGCCGTAAGATCAAATGCAGGTGCCGGCGATTTGCCCTTATCTCTTTTAATGAGTTGCTTTATTTTTTTTGCAAACTCTACGTTCGCTGCATGACCCGGACGTGCTGCAAGAATATGCGCTTTTACAGGCATTCCAACCAGAGCAATATCTCCTACGATATCCAATAGTTTATGACGTGCGGGTTCATTCTGAAAGTGAAGCTGCACATTATTCAATATTCCTTTTTCCTTTATTTCTACATGCGGTTTATTGAATAGCGTGGCAAGCTCATCCAGCTTCTGCTGCGAAATGGGGCGGTCAACCACAACAATTGCATTATCGAGGTCGCCACCTTTAATCAGGTTATGCTTCAGCAGCATCTCCAATTCATGCAAAAAACAAAAAGTCCGTGAAGGTGAAATTTCATCACGGAATTCCGATATTAAGTGCATTTGCGCATGTTGTGTTCCAAGTACCGGTGAATTGTAATCCACCATCACCGTGATACGGTAATCGGCACTGGGCACCGCCAGCATTTCCACTTTGCGTGAAGGCTCTTCGAAAGTGAGAATTTCCTTCAGCTCATAATAAACACGTTCTGCATCCTGTTCTACAACACCGGCTTTTTGAATTGCTTCAATATATGGCCGCGAACTGCCATCCATAATGGGGACTTCCGGACCGTCAACGTCGATAATAACGTTATCGATTTCCGTTCCTACCAAAGCTGCAAGTGCGTGTTCAGTTGTACTGATCTTTGCACCGTTCTGACTCAATGTTGTTCCGCGGGCAGTGTCCACTACATTATCAACGTCGGCTTCAATGAATGGCTGATCGGTAAGGTCTATTCTTCTGAATTTAAACCCATGATTAACCGGAGCTGGCCGGAAAGTAAGGTTTACATGCTTGCCGGTGTGCAGGCCAACTCCTGAAACCGTAACCGGGTTCTTGATAGTTGTTTGTCTGATCATAATGCTAATCAGGAAATGGTCTGACGCAAGTCGGAAAGCGCCTTTTCAAGTTCCTGTATCTTTTTATCCAGGTCTGGTAATTTTTTAAATACAACATAAGTCCTGCGGTAATCGCTGATTGGGAAAGCAGGAGAACCCTGGATAATTTGTCCGGGTTGTGTGATGCTGGTTCCTACGCCTGATTGGGCTGCTATCTTTGTATTGTCGGCAATAGTAAGGTGCCCAACAATTCCGACCTGGCCGCCAATAAGACAATCCCTCCCGATTTTTGTTGAACCAGCAATTCCGGTTTGTGCCGCAATTACGGTATTCTCTCCAATTTCAACATTGTGTGCGATCTGGATCAGGTTGTCGAGCTTCACACCTTTGCGAATATACGTAGATCCAAGCGTGGCGCGGTCAATAGTGGTTCCTGCGCCGATTTCCACTTCATCTTCAATAACAACATTGCCGATTTGTGCTACCTTGTTATAACTTCCCGATGCGGGAGCAAAACCAAAACCATCGGCCCCAATGATTACGCCGGCATGCAGTGTACAACGGTTGCCTAATACACAATCGGAATAAATCTTAACTCCGGCAAACAGCGTAGTATCGTCGCCTATAGTTACATTATCACCTATATATGAATTGGGATATATTTTTACCCGGTCACCAATTTTAACGTTGTTGCCCAGGTAGGTAAATGCGCCAATGTAACAATCTTTACCAACGCTTGCTGAATCCGCAATAAAGGAGGGCTGCTCTATACCTTTCTTATCGCGTACCACCTGGTTGTACATTTCCAATAACCTGGCAAAGCCGGCATAAGGATCAGCTACCCTGATCAGCGTAGTTTTTATAGGTTGTTCGGCAACAAAATCATTGGCAACAATAACTACCGAAGAGTTGGTAGAATAAATAAAAGGGGTGTATTTCGGGTTGGCCAGGAATGATAAAGCTCCCGGAGCACCTTCTTCAATTTTTGCCAGTCGGTTTACTTTAATAGACGCATCACCCTCTACGGTTCCTTGTAGCAAGTCGCTGATTTGTAATGCGGTAAATTCCATCTGGCAGATCTTTAAAAGGGTGAACCGGGCTGGTTTTTTTACAGAAACACAAAGGTAAATATTATGGTTTAATCTGCCATATTGCCAAGCAAATTAACCATTCATGCGATAGCTGCAGAAAAAGTGCTTTGTAACTGTGCGGGTAAGTGCTGAGATGTTAAAATTATCAGAAGCGTCGGCAATGTCCATTACCGTTCCGGAACGGAAAAGAATATTGATTTTATCGTCCACGTAATCATAAGCATTGTTCTCTACCGACTGGGAGAAAACAAAGTATCGGGCTTCATCAAAGGTAATTCCCAGGTGTTCGGCAAGTTTTTGCTGACGTTCGTGGATTATTTCAGCATCGTAGGGAATTCTGCTGATTTCAATTTTAAACAGTTTCCTGTCAACCAGGCATCGACAGAGCGTTGCCAACACTTTATCAGGATGCCGGCACCAGGCTTTGATTGCTGCAAACACATCCACATCGTCCATTTCATTGAATAGTTCAAGCATGCCCGATTTTTCGTCGAATCCGGTTATTCCCTGATCATATTTCAGAAACCCTGTAAGCGCAGGAGTCCCCGGAACTTCCGTTCCTGAAAGTGAGAGCTCACGTGCCCTGAGAATAATTTGAATAAGCATGTATTCAGCTGCCAGTACGGTTTTATGAAGGTATACCTGCCAGTACATCAGTCTTCGTGCGGTGATGAATTTTTCCACCGAATAAATTCCTTTTTCTTCAACAGCAAGATTGCCATTCACGACTTCCATCATTTTAATAATTCGATCGGAACTGATTACTCCTTCCGAAACCCCGGTAAAAAAGCTGTCGCGATTGAGGTAATCCAGGCGATCGACATCCAACTGACTGGAAACCAACTGATGTAGAAATTTTTTGGAATGAGTATTATTAAAGATGGCAATCGCCTCTGCGAATTTACCTCCGGTTTCACGATCCAGATGCTGCATGATAGCTGCAGAAATCATTTCATGCGAAACATCTTTCACCAGTAATTTTTCAAGGGCATGTGAAAATGGTCCATGCCCGATATCATGCATCAGGATAGCGATCAGTGCTGCCTCAGCTTCATCGATGGTGATGGAATGTCCTTTTGAGCGGAGTGTTTCAATTGCATTCGTCATCAGGTGCATCGCACCGAGGGTATGATGAAAACGGGTATGCAATGCACCGGGGTAAACAAGATAAGTTAAACCTAATTGTCGTATTCTTGTTAGACGTTGAAACCACGGATGCCCGATGATATCGTGTACAATTTCGAAGGGAATGGTAATGAAGCCGTAAACCGGGTCGTTAATTATTTTTTTCTTATTCAAGACAATACTATCGGGTAAAGTGTGATTATAATTCGTAACTTTAAGTTTTCGGTCAACCGGGTAAAATTAGATTATTTATGAACAAATTAAGCATTCTTTGGGCTGATGATGAAATCGATTTGCTGAAGCCGCATGTGCTTTTCCTGAAAGAAAAAGGATTTGATGTAACCACCACTACCAATGGTCATGATGCGCTCGACCTGATTGGCCGGCATCGTTATGATATTGTTTTTCTGGATGAGAATATGCCCGGTTTATCAGGTTTGGAAACTCTGATGAAAATTAAAAGTACCAATGCCGAAGTGCCGGTGGTGATGATCACGAAAAGTGAGGAAGAATATATTATGGAAGATGCAATCGGTTCCAAGATTGCCGATTACCTGATCAAGCCGGTGAACCCGAATCAGATTTTGCTTTCCATCAAAAAAAATCTCGACACCAAACGCCTGGTCAGTGAAAAAACAACTTCTGTTTACCAGCAGGAATTCCGGAATATCGGAATGACACTTAATGACCAGCTCGATTACAAAGCGTGGGTAGAAGTTTACAAGAAACTTATCTATTGGGAACTGGAGCTTGAAAAATCTACCGATGAGGGCATGTATGAAATTCTTACCATGCAGAAGGATGAAGCCAATCTGCAATTCAGTAAATTCATCGAAAAAAATTACCTGAACTGGCTGAAGCAGGACGATAAAGCGCCAGTACTTTCGCACACACTTTTCAAAAAGAAAATTCTACCGGTAATCGAAGGCACATCTGACCCGGTTTTTTTTATTTTAATTGATAACCTCCGTTTCGATCAGTGGAAAATCATTGCACCTTTGCTCAGCGGAGAGATGCAGGTAACCGAAGAGGATGCATATTACAGCATACTGCCGACTGCAACACAATACTCACGGAATGCGATTTTCGCAGGACTACTTCCGGCTGATATTGAAAAGCGATTTCCGAAACTTTGGTTTAATGATGATGAAGAAGGAGGTAAGAATCTTCATGAGGAGGAATTTTTCGCCGACCAGCTGCAACGTCTTCGTAAGCCAATGAAATTCTCATACACCAAGGTTACCAATTTCGATGCTGGCAAGCAGATGGTGGAAAACATAGCAAATATGTTCCAGAATAAATTCAACATCATCGTTTACAATTTTGTTGATATGCTTTCGCATGCGCGCACCGATATGCAGGTGATCCGCGAACTTGCTGATGATGAATCGGCATACCGTTCACTGACTTATTCCTGGTTCGAGCATTCACCGTTGCTGGAAGCCATCCGCAAAATAGTTTCCCGTAAGGTAAAGGTGATCATCAGTACCGATCATGGTACCATCCGTGTTAAAGAACCATCAAAACTTATCGGCGACCGGAATACCAATACCAACCTTCGTTACAAGCAGGGGAAAAACCTGAATTACGAAAAAAAGGATGTCCTCGAAATAAAAAATCCTTCCGATGCCATGCTGCCCCGGACCAACCTCAGTACTACTTTCGTGTTCGCGAAGCAGGATAAATTTTTCGCATATCCCAACAACTATAACTATTACGTAAATTTTTATAAAAACACATTTCAGCACGGAGGTATTTCACCAGAAGAAATGATCATACCTGTCATCAATCTTACCAACCGCTGATACCGTTTATGACGCAGACTACTTCGGGTTTACGTTGGGTTTCTAAGGATCCGGATTCGTTACCCGGAATTGCAGCGAAATTGCTTGGAGAAGCAGGATCCCAAAAGGTTTTCGCTCTCTATGGAGAAATGGGAGCAGGTAAAACAACGTTCATAAAAGCCCTGTGCCACCACCTGGGCGTAAATGAAATTGTGGCCAGCCCTACTTTTAATATCGTTAACGAGTACGTAACGGAAAACGGTGACACAATTTATCATTTTGACTTTTACAGGATAAAATCCGAATCGGAAGCTTTCGATTTGGGATATGAAAATTACCTTTACAGCGGAAATTATTGTTTTATGGAATGGCCTGAAAAGATTGCTTCACTGCTACCCAAAAGCTTTGCAGCAGTACATATTACTACAAACAATGCTGAAAGAGTAATAACCTTATCAGTATGAGCAAATCGCAACACGACGAACCGGGCATCATGCCAATTGTTCCCCAGGGAATGTTAATGCCACAGGAAAGCATGCTGGAAATCCGGCACAGCAACCAGAATTTATTTATCGGTATCCCCAAAGAAACTTCTTTCCAGGAAAACCGGATTTCACTGGTGCCGGAATCGGTAGCGCTGCTGGTTAATAATGGCCACCAGGTGCTGATTGAAACCAACGCGGGAAAGAATGCGAATTTTACGGATACCGATTATAGTGAAGCCGGTGCGCAGATCGCTATGTCGCCTGAAGAAGTCTTCAAAAACTCCAAGCTCATTCTGAAAGTTGCGCCGCCATCCGAAAAGGAACTGGACCTGCTGCAGGAAAAACAAACATTGTTTTCCATTTTGCAGATCGCCATGCAGCCACGCGATTTTGTGGCGCGCTTAAAATCAAAACGGATCACCGCGCTTGCTTATGAATATATGCGTGATGAAACCGAAGTGCTTCCTGTTATCCAGGCGATGAGTGAAATCGTGGGAAGCACAAGCATCCTGATTGCTGCAGAATACCTTAGCCAGACTATGTCGGGAAAAGGTGAACTTCTTGGCGGCGTAACCGGTGTGCCTCCCACGGAAGTGGTGATCATCGGTGCCGGTACAGTTGGTGAATACGCGGCTAAAACCGCACTCGGATTGGGTGCATCGGTAAAGGTGTTTGATAACAATCTTTATAAGCTTCGGAAGATCCAGCGGAACCTGGGGCAGAAAATGTACACGTCCACTATTGTTCCAAGCTTTCTTACCAAGGCATTGCGTACCGCCGACGTTGCTATCGGTGCCGTACATGCGAAGGAAGGCAGGACACCGGTAATTGTTACAGAAGAAATGGTGAGTGAAATGCGTTTCGGCTCTGTGATCGTTGATGTTTCAATCGACCAGGGAGGCTGTTTTGAAACTTCTGAAGTCACCAATCATACGCACCCGGTATTCCGTAAATACGGCGTTGTTCATTATTGCGTACCAAACATAGCTTCACGCGTTCCCAGAACCGCTTCTTACGCATTAAGTAACATTTTCACACCGATACTTATTAACATCGGTGAACAAGGGGGGCTTGATGATTATCTCTGGGCACACAAAACAGTACGGAGCGGAATTTATCTTTACAAAGGAACCGTTACCAATAAATTTGTCAGCGAACACTGTAAGCTCCCTTATCGGGATTTGAATCTGTTGATGGCGGCACGGATGTAAGGGAATTTAAAATTTAGAATTAAAAATTAAAAATTAGATTTAGAAGTCATTAGTTAACTGACTACCTACTGCAAACTGCTTACTTCAAACTTATTTTTTCCTTCCTTCTCTTTTTTTCCGACATAATCATCCTGAGTTCCCTTCCGGTCTGACCTGCGATAGAAGTATTTTCCTGTGCACGTCGTATCAGGTATGGTAAAACGGATTTTACAGGACCATAGGGAACATACTTTGCTACGTTGTATCCTGAGGCAGCAAGGTTGGAAGAAATATGATCGCTCATACCCAACAATTGTGAAAACCAGATGTCGGGATGATTGTGTGGAATATTTTTTTTCTGCATCAGTCGCATGAGGTGGTGACTACTTTCTTCATTGTGTGTTCCGGCGCAAATTGCAATTTCACCAAAATGATCGATGCAATAAGTGAGCGACGCATCATAATCGCGGTTGGTGGCTGCCTGATCCGGCTGGATAGGGGATGGATATCCTTTTTCCCGGGCACGGTCACGTTCTTTTTCCATGTACGCACCACGAACAAGTTTGAGTCCCAGGAAATATTTACGTGATTTTGCTTTCTGATGTGACTGCTTCAGAAATTCCAGGCGATCGGTACGGTAAAGCTGGATGGTATTAAAAACAATTGCTTTTTGCTTGTTGAATAATTCCATCATTTCCTCAGCAAGATCGTCGATCGCTTTTTGAATCCACGATTCTTCCGCATCGATAAAAATACGAACGTTGTTTGCAGATGCTTCTGAACAGATATGATGTACGCGTTCGCGAACCAAAGTAAATTCTTTTTGTTCATCGGGTGATAACGTAATTCCTGAACTCACTGTTTCTAAAAGTTGCAAACGCGCGATCCCGGTCATTTTGAAAACGCAGAATGGAATTGCCGGATCTCCTTTTGCACGGTGAATGGTTGCGATAATTTCGGATGTTGTATGATTAAAGTTGGCCTCGTTCTCAGCACCTTCAACCGAGTAATCCAATACACTACCGATACCATGGGCATGAAGATCATTGATAGTTTTCGCACAACCTTCAATAGTTTCACCTCCGCAAAAATGACGATAAATAGTTGCTCGTATTATTGGAATTACCGGAAGCCTTAATTTCAAAGAAACATCCAGCAGTGCGGGACCATTATTCACAAGCGTGTTATTGCTCATTGCTTTAAAAAGCCAGTAAGCCCTTGTGAGATCCTGGTTCGTTTTTCCTGCAAAAGCTATTTCCAGGTTATCAAAATCAACAGGCTTTAGTGTTGGTGGTGACATTATCATTTGCAAGTGTTGCTGTAACTTTTAAGTGTGTTTTTTCAATCACGAAACAAGGCGCAAATATAGAGAAAGTCAGCCAGCCGGATACCTGCTTTTTGTCAGCTTTTCGTTTATAATTATTCTCCAAAAGCCCTTTTATTGATCTTATAAATATCTAAAAAACAATAATTTAACAACAATTGACCGATGTCCAAATGCGCACAAAGGCGATCGGGATTGCGTGGCCGCATTCGCGAGCCGGCAAACTGATAACCGTTGACCAAAGTACCTATATCACTATCTTTGATCCATAGTAACCAAAATGCACACGATAAAAATTTCAAACCGGGTTTCAGAACTTGAGGAAGCATGCCCCGAAGTTTTCAGTGAAACAAACCGGTTGTTTATTTTATCGGATGAAAACACACACAAATTATGCTGGCCGGTAATTTCAGGATTATTTCCGGAGCATGTGCGGCATATTGTGATTGGTGCCGGCGAGTTGAATAAAAATTTATCTACCTGCCAGGTAGTATGGAAACATCTTTTTAATGATGGTGCCGACCGACACGCAATTCTTTTGAACCTGGGCGGAGGAACAGTTACAGACCTGGGTGGATTTGCTGCTGCCACATACAGGAGAGGAATACGTTTCGTGAATATGCCAACATCATTGTTGGGACTGGTTGATGCGGGCCTGGGAGGAAAAACAGGCATCGAC
>JANWID010000271.1 GCA_025450095.1 Bacteroidia bacterium
ATGATAAAATTAATGACCTAAAAATAAAATCTGAATACTTATAATACAATAAGTTATGATACTATTTCACGGAGCTCCGTCCGGACCGCTGGTAAAGGAAGCAATAGCTTCCTTTTTTTATGCCTAAAAACTTGATTTTCAAGCAAGAATCTTGAAACCTGTGACGGCTTACCTTATAAAAATTAGTGTGTGTAGCGCGAACTAAATCCTGCTTTATTGTAATCAGTGCTGAGTCACAGGAGTAACTCCTACCTGTTTTAAGAATATGAGACAGTTCAAAAAGCGCATCACATTAGAAAAAAAGTGAATCATGTAACTCTTTTCAAGAATTATGTAAGACTTCTTTGTATGGATGGCAATAATTTTACTTTCTTAGAATTAGTTGCCTGCTTAAAAAGAAAAGAAGAATTTCTCAGAGTTAATTTTTTTCCGTTCGGAAGCTTTTATTCCACAAATTAATTGGGAGCATTTACTTTTGACATATTTAAATGATGATGGAGATCACATTAACATGACGATTGTCATAATTAAACACTAGATAATTATGCAGCTTTGTATTATTAGAAATAAACATAAATAATATTACAGATTTGCTCACTTTCAAAAATAGTCTGATATTAAAAATTGAATGTACAACAGATAAGTTGTTTAAAAATTAAATCCAAATGAAAAAAATAATACTTGTACTCCTAATTTGCAGTGTATCATTCTTAGTTGCTGAAGCGCAAAGTCCAGAATGGTATTACATGCGGGCTGATAAATCAGGCATAGCTGGTGATTATCACCAGGTGGTTACTAGTGATTGTAATGGTAATATATGGACGGATGGTTACCTGCCTTTCTGGAGTACTGGTTCAGTTGTGAGATTTAATTATACCGATACCATTTTTACATGCTGGGGAAACTACGATGGCTACCTTCCTGCCGACCGCGTATATGACATAGCCTTTGATAATAATGATGGAGTGTGGGTTGCAACTAATGGTGTTGGCAATGGCATAGCTCATGGCGGTATAGCGCACTACGATGGTACAAGCTGGACACAGTACACCTCATTAAATACGCCCATGCCAAATGACGATATGCGCGGTGTAACTGTTGATGGCAACAACAATGTGTGGGCAACATTTTCTGATGTTAATATAATAGCAAATGGTGGTATTGCAAAATTTAACGGAACTACCTGGACTATTTTTACTCCTTCCAATTCTAATTTGCAGACAACGCAGGTTGACAAAATAAAGGCCGATGCACAAAACAATATATGGATAGGCACCAACATGGGAATTGTGAAATTTGATGGACTTAACTGGATTTTAAATCTGACAGGGAACAGTATTATGGATGTGGAATATGATGCATCCACTAACAAAATTTATGCTGTAACTGATGATGCCATTCATATTTATGATGGTGCAACGTGGAGTCAGATTAATTCAGGAAATGCGCCCATTTCAGCGACAGGACTAGCTGCTGTTGCTGCCAGGGGCGATAGTATTATAATAACAACGGTTGGCGGAACATACCTGACCTATATTTTTGATGGCATAAGCTGGATAAATCATCAAGAAACAAATCACACTTATGATGCACATATAGATTTACAGGGAAATTTCTGGACTTGCGGCATTGGTTCTTTAGAAAAATTTGATGGTACAACCTGGACCCGTTACACCCGTTTTAACACGGGGCTATCCGACAATTTTAATAACCAGATTTTTGTAGATTCAAAAAACCGGAAGTGGTTTGCCAACGGTGATGGCGGCATACAAATTTTTGATTGCCCGCGCTGGGAAGCGTATAGTCCCAATAACGGAGGGCTTTTTCCATCAATGCAAAACCTTACACCTATTGGTTCATCAATTACAGAAGACAGTTACGGTGATATATGGATGACATATGATGGTGTATTAGGTTATGCAATACAAATTCCCGGTGGCGATTATAAGAATTATGCTTCCTGGGTTTTATGGGATAACACCAATCCCGGGCCTCTGTTTCAATCGCCATTGGAAACAGAAGCTGATGACAGCGGGCATGTATTTATGAGAATGTACAGCAATTCGGTTTTCATGTATGACCACGGGAATAACTCATGGACGCATTACACTTCGGCAAATAGTCCTTTACCGGTTGCAAGTTTAAACTGCATGGCACCCCGGACAGGTGGTAAAATGTATCTGGGCGGTTATAACACTATTTATATACTGGATAATGGTGTATGGTCAACTATGGATTTAGCTGCATCAGGTTTATCAACCGATGATATTTATGATATTGCATTTGACCATAACAATTATATGTGGCTTGCTACTGATAATGGTGTTTACAGATATGACGGAACAACATGGACAAGCTGGACAGAAGCCAATTCAAACATTGCTGCCGACCATGTTACTTCCATTGCATTTGGCAATGCTGACACTGTTTTTATTGGGGCGCATAACACACAAACTTTTCCATACTACGGAGGCATTTCCGTTTACAACGGAACATCATGGACATCTTATCTGCAGGGTTCATCACCTATCCCGCATTACCAGGTGGAAAATATTGAGATCGATACATTAGGTAACTTGTGGATTTTAACCCAATCTGAAGGCATCACTGTTTACAAAAATGGAGGTGTTGCAGGTTTTGATTGTATTGATTTGAGTTTGCAGGCGTGTGCACCAACTGGTATAATTGAAAATAATATTTCATCCGATCAATCAATAACTGTATTTGAAAATCCATTCTTTAGTACAACCACTATCGAATTTAATTTATCCGGTACAAAAAATGTTTCTATCTCAATTTATGATGTGATTGGACAAAAAGTAAAAAATATTCCGGCAAATAATCTTCAATCAGGCAAAAACAGAATTGAAATTGATTTATCATCATTAAACAGCGGGGTTTATTTCTTCACAATAAAATCAAACGAAAACTTGCAGGCAGTTAAACTGATTAAAAATTAAATACAATGAAAAACATAATCTTTACATTATTGCTGCTGAATATTTTTAACCTGAATTCCTCTGCACAGGCTCCGCAAAAAATATGGGATTCATTTTTTAATGGAGCGCTTAATGGAAAAGATGAATCAAACAATATTCTCACCGATTCATCAGGAAATGCATTTATAACAGGTACAAGTTTCCAAACTTTCAGTGGCGGTAATTTTACTACTGTAAAATACAATACAGGCGGCACGCAACTCTGGGTTGACCATTTCAGCAATACACAGGCATCCTGCAAAAATTACGGAAAATGTTTGGTGATGGATAAATGGCAAAATGTATATGCTGTCGGCACAACAGCTTTAAATGATGGTGACCTTGCGATTTGCAAATACAACAGCAACGGAAGAATATGGGCCAAAAATTATGAACCCTATTGGTTCACTACTTATGAAGACTATGGCATTGATATGGATGTGGATTCTTCAGGTAATTTTTATGCCATTGCAAGAGTTACTTCACCCAGCGGAAATTTATACGATATGTATATTATGAAATGCGACAGCAGCGGAACTATGATATGGGAAGAGAATTATACTGGGGCAAGTGCCGCTGACTATCCTGTTGCTATAGCAGTTTCCTCTGGCGGAACAGCTTATCCTTTATTACAATCATTCAATTTCTTTGGTACTTCAACACAGGATATTACTACAATTCAATATTCAACCAGCGGAGTTCAAAATTGGCTTTCAAGGTACAACGGTGCCGGTAATGCAGACGATTATCCAACCTTTATGAATATAGATGCAGCCGAAAACCAATACTTGTGCGGCACAGTGGATGCTGGTGTAACCAATGATATGGTTGCTATGAAACAAAATATTTACGGAACACGCCTGTGGGTTACCTCTTATAACGGAACCGCAAATGGAAATGATACAGCAATTTCAGAAACATGGCTGCCAAACGGATTTGTTGTAGTGACAGGAAAGTGCAAAGAGCTGCTCAACGGCACTACTGTTGATGCAATGGTAACAATGGTAATTGACAGCGGAACGGTAGTATGGACAAATAAATATTACGGTACAGACAGTCTGGGTGCATCACCCGCACAAATGGTAACCGATACGCAGGGAAATATATATATCTGTGGTGTTGAGTATTTAAATGGCGGAACTAATAATGGTTGCATCATTAAGTATGACAACAATGGGAATTTAGTTTGGGATATCTCCTACGATGCAGGCTTGAATCTCAACGATAAATTTAATTCCATAACATTAGACATTAATAATGACATCCTGGTAACTGGTCTAACATTTACAACTGTTTCAAATTCAAATTATGTAACTGTCAAATATGGAAATAGTGTAACAGGAATAAGTGAAGCTGATTTTTCTAATAACATTAGAATTTACCCTAATCCAACACAATCGTTAGCAAATATTTCATTCAATTTATCCGATACAAAAAAAGTTTCAATAACAGTTGCAGATGTAGTTGGCAGAATTGTAAAAAACATTTCTTCGAAAATTCTTATAGTCGGAAACAATAAAATCACTGTGGATTTATCAGAATTAAATAATGGAATATATTTTATTCGGGTTAGCAGCAACAACATACGCCTTGTGGAAAAAATTTTAATAGAAAAATAATTTGAGCACTCCTTTTGTGACCGGGTTTGCGCCACGGTCACGCTCACTGCAGAGCTCGTCACCCATTTATCCATTTAGAACCTGAGGTTTGCTAATTTAGAACCTAATCGGAAAAATATGATCTATATCGCTGATTTTACTTAACCACCAGTGCAATTTTCGATCAGGGTCAATGGTGTTTTTACTTTTGGTCCGAATTTCCTAAATCTATCGGCGTCTTTTCTCCACACCCCAGGCTAAATGGACAGATCCATCCACCATTTGCCCGAATAACCAGAATCTCCTTAAAAATTAGCCCGAATGTAAAAATCAATATCCTGAATTCATACAACGCATTGGTAATGAATGGCTAATAAATCCCGTCTGGACCGCCAGAAAAGGGAAGAGAAATCTTCCCTTTTTTTATGAATTTAATTTTAGATTATGAAGTTCGAGCTGAAAATGCCGTCCGCTTAAAGCGACCAAAATTTTACTCCCTTTTTTCTTTACCCCCAATTGATGTATTGCAGACATTTTCCGCAGAGATTGGGCGAACTTCACAAAATTAAATGCTACCTAAAGCGTTTATGTAACGAATATACGAATGGGCTTCGCCCTACGAATCTACGAATTTACGAATCTACGAATGTACGAATGGGCTGCGCCATACGAATCTACGAATATTGGTTTTTCGTAATTCGTAGATTCATATCTCAATAGTTAGTTAAATTAAAGTGTAGTATTTATGGGAAACTTCTTTGTATGGTGTGCGGGGAGCGACAATAAAATATTGTCGAAATGTTCCGGCGCTGAACGCACCAAGCATGCCGGGTTTGGAACCCTGGTGCTGATACCGGCGGTGCTGGCTTTTATTTCCA
>JANWID010000272.1 GCA_025450095.1 Bacteroidia bacterium
ATTCCCGGTCATAGCCCCATGAAAAAAATCTTACTGGCCCTGATAGCATTACCAATTGCGGTAATAGCACAAACTCCCGAAATCACTTCATGGATCATCAATCCCGGCGGACAAACCGGCTATAACGGGATTCCATCCAATGTTCAGCAGGTTCAGTATAGTAACAACAATGTTTACATTACGGCTACATGCATTCCCGATTATACCATTGGTCCATGGACGAATAATCCAAACTTACCGGTTAACCAGAATTTTCTTTACAAGATCACACGCAACCCGGTGCAGAATACTGGCACCGCAGTTGAAACACCGATGGGACATACCGGTGTTTGGTCGAACGGCGTTTCAGTTTTTAATGCAAAGGACGGAATGACTTATAACAACCAGGGCATCTGGTATCGTAACGCATATATTTTTGAAGGCATAAGCTTTGACAATTGTCTCGGGCATCCTGCTCCCAATGGCGAATATCACAATCATGTGAATCCAACGTGCCTGTATGACGATACCGACAATACGATTCATGCACCGATTATCGGATATGCTTTCGATGGTTCTCCCATATACGGAGCGTATGGTTACGATAACCCGAACGGGACCGGAATTTTCAGGAAGATGCAATCCGGTTACCATCTTCGCAATATTACCGCGCGGACAACATTGCCTGATGGTACTGTTTTAAATCCGAACCAGTACGGTCCCGTGATCGGAACACAATATCCGCTCGGATCTTTTTTGGAAGATTATGAATACCTATCCGGTTCGGGAGATCTCGATGAGCACAACGGTCGTTTTTGTGTTACTCCCGATTATCCAAACGGCATATACGCCTACTTCGTTACCATCGATGTTAATGAAGATCCAGTTTATCCGTATGTGTTGGGTCCAACATATTATGGTGTTGTACAGTCAGGCAACACCGGTCCGAATTCGGGTCACAATATTATTTCAGAGCCGGTAGTCAATTATGTTCCCGGCAACACACCTGTTGCTGAAATTCAGCATGTAATACCGATGCAACTTTTTGACAATAATGGATCGGGTACATTTTCTTTCTCAGTTGGAGAAATTGTAGGAGAAGTAGTCACTGCTGAAGTGCACGATATTGGCGGAAAGATTGTTTCCCGATTTGAGAAAATTTTACCACATCAACAATACAGTCTTGAAAGCTATCATTTGCCACACGGAATATATTTCCTTGAAGTGATAGATGGTGTCAGTGTGACAACTGCCCGCATTATCCTATAAATTCACCTGTATCTTTGCAGGGCATTAAGTTTGTTCATAGCCTAAAAAACATTTAACAATGAAATGGCGTGGAAGAATAGGTAGCGGCAATGTGGAAGACCGCAGGGGAATGGGCCGTGTTGGTGCAGGATTTGGCATCGGAACAGTGATCATTATCATCATCGCTTTACTTACCGGCACCGATCCATCACAACTGCTTCAACAAATTGATGTCAATACTCCACAACAAACCACTTCAGGAGTTACCGGTGAAAGTGATGAAGCGTCCCAATTTGTATCGGTAGTTCTGAAAGAAACTGAAGTCGTTTGGGATGAAGTCTTCCGCAACCAGTTGAATGCGCAGTACCAGCAACCGAAACTTGTTTTGTTTACCAGTGAAGTACAATCTGCATGTGGATTCGCATCAGCCGCCAGCGGACCTTTTTATTGCCCTTCGGATTCGAAAGCATATATCGATTTGAGTTTTTATACCGAATTAAAAGAGCGATTCAATGCGCCGGGTGATTTCGCGATGGCATATGTGATCGCGCACGAGATCGGGCATCATGTGCAGAACCAGCTGGGAATTTCCGACAAGGTTCATGCATTACAAGGGAGAGCGAGCGAAGCAGAATACAATCGCGCATCAGTAGCATTGGAATTACAAGCCGATTTTTTAGCAGGCGTCTGGGCATATCATGCGCAATCGATGAACAAAATTCTGGATGAAGGTGATATTGAAGAAGCACTTGCAGCCGCCAACGCCATTGGTGACGATCGTCTGCAAATGCAGTCGCAGGGTTATGTCGTTCCCGAATCATTTACACACGGCACCAGCGAGCAGCGAATGTTTTGGTTTAAGAAGGGATTTGCGAGTGGAAAAGTTTCAGATGGAAATACTTTTGATCAGAATCCCTGAGTTTTTTATAATTTGTTACTGAAAAATAATTGAAAGCGTATTTATTCGGATTATTCCTGATAATAATTTTATCGGCGCAAATACCTCTTACAACTCCGGTATGAAATTTTGTTGAATTTGCACGGGGTAAATACCCCCCTTGTCAGGAGGTATAATACACGGTACAATTAATCTGTTTCATGCTTATATTTGTGAAAGTCCCCATTTACTTTTACACAATACCTAATCATCATTAATTCAATTAAACCCTAAGTACAGTACCTGTAACCAGAAACAAAGGCTGAACTCCCCCCGGTTCAGTTCTGATCCCGGCGATTACGCCCATTAAAGTGCAGAGATCACATTGTTACGAAGCGAAGCGCTTCTGAAGTTTAACCTTGCTGTCATTTCGCAGGCAGCCGGACTTTTATTCCGTGCCTGTGCGGGATTCGAAAGATTACCTGCAAATGAACCTGTTTCTGATCTATAATTTTATATGCTGCCATTTAATACCTGTGGTGTATGCCATTTCAGTATTTTATTCAAATATTCAATAATGAAGGTCAGCTGATCGAAGAGTTCAAACCTCGTGAGGAAGAAGACCAGCCCGCTTCCAATACCAATCCGTGTACAGATGTACTCCTGGACGTTTTGAACATCACCAACCTGCACGCCCTGAGAGTCGAATTTACTATTAAGATAGTTCCCGATTCTCCATACGATGAGCAGATCATTTCTGATAAGATCCAAAAGATAAAATCCAAAGCAAGTCCGTTTGATACATATTATCTGACAAGACGGGAAAGAGAAGTGTTGCTTCATATTCTCAATGGACTAACCACAAAAGCTATTGCGGACCGGTTATTTATAAGTTTTGAAACTGCCAGAACTCATCGTAAAAATATTTTATCGAAAACCGGAGTCAATAATACATCCAGTCTGAATAAACTTTTTAATCCTTTTATCAAATCAACAATTTCATCCAATCATTGAATCCGTGATTTTGTTTTTTTGTTGATTCTATCAAAATCCCCCTTTTGGGGGATTTCGCTTTTTTCAAAACATTCTTTATTTACAGGATCTATTTTCAGAAAGTGAAAGAGCACTTTATTGTAAAAGTTAAAGAAGATTTTAAATTGCCGGTACAGGATGGAATTCCTTACTGGAAAAATTTTGTTTTAGACAAATCGATCGCAGTTGAACATTTTTTTCCTGATTTTGATAATATCCTTAAAGAAAATTCACTGAAATTCTGGCTCACACGTGAATATGATTCCTCATCACCGGATAAATGGAGTTCACAGGAAAAAATAACTGGTCTTGACCGGATCTATCGTGTCATATTACAACAGGATTATACTTACCCGGAAAATCTTGTCAATAAAATACAGTTACTAAAACCTGTTGAAGATATAAGAGGTATTGAAATTGGGGAAGCCGTTATACCTCAACCGGTATTAAGCACACAAACATCTTTCGGACAAATAAGTGCAAACGAACTTATTCATTTGAATTTCGCAAAAGCTTTTTCAAAAGGAAGTCCGGAAATTAAAATTGCTGTGCTCGATACGGGTGTTAATCTCGATCACCGCGAATTAAAAGGTAAAATTTTAAAACGTGCGGATTTTGTTAACCTCGAAGGATTAAATACCGCACAATTCATCGGCGATTTTAAAGAGTACGATGATATTCCCGAAGACGAAGTTGGTCACGGTACGCATGTGTCAGGGATTATCGCGGCATCCGGAATTAAAATGGATGAAGGTGTTTGTCCACAGTGTTCGCTGATGGCAGTGAGAGTACTTGCCAGCATGAAATCAGGAAATAAAGTTGTTGGCGCCGGCATCATCGATAACATCAATGCGGGTATCAAATGGGCAGTTGACCAGGGCGCTGACATTATTAATATGAGTCTTGGAATCAAACACAGCGGCGGTGGTCTTCCTCACCAGGAAGTTATAAAATATGCACTGAGTAAAAATGTAACCATTGTAGCTGCCAGCGGCAATGATGGCACGGAGGAAAAATATTATCCCGGCGCACTTCCGGGAGTAATAGCAGTCGGCGCAGTAGATACAGAAGGTGCAGTGACCAATTTTACATCATTCGGAGCTAATATCACAGTAATCGCACCCGGCCTGAATATTTACAGCTCCTATACAAACAATGAATACGCATATGCATCAGGCACTTCGCAGGCTTCTCCTTTTGTATGCGGTGCAATTGGTTTGATGAAATCATTCGCTCTTCAGAAAGGAAAAAAACTCACGAATGATGAAGTGCTGCATATACTCCGAAACACATCCGATAAAATAGATAACCGGTTACGAAATCCGAAAGCTGGTTATGGACTTATAAATCTTGCTGATGCATTTAAATTATTGAATTACCAGTTAAACTAAATCAAAACTAAAAATATGAGTTATTCATTCAACTCCGCACCTACCGTTTCGCTTGGAAACAGGCGTACTATCCAATCAATGCCAGCGGCAAATTCCGATGTCCTTGAAATACTGCTTCAGCTTGATGCATTGTTTTCAAAGAAAATCTTCGCTCAAAAGAACAAAATAAATTTGAGTCTGAAGAAGGCAAGCAACGGAAATTCCAATGACCCGTCAATGGGCAATAAGCCGTTAAAATATCCGGAAAGTATTAAGCCTTTAATTGAACTGCTTCATGCCAAATTAGCTCCGCGGAAAGTCGAGCCTGAATCATGGGAAAGCAGTAGTATCCTGGATAAAATATCCAAAGAAAACATCAAGGGAGAATCCATTATCGAAATGTTATTCCAGGATACGAAGGGATCTCAACTTTACTTTAATTATTTACAACAGTCAAAACAGTATTGGCATAATCTGCCCTATAACAAGAAGCTGATTTTCCGGACTGATAATAATAAATTCATTTATCCCGGAATCGTTGCGTACCTGGTTTCCTATGCATATTATCTGAAAGGTTACGAAAATCTGAACGGACTGAATAATTTTGTTAATGAGCTCGATGAAGGATTTAAGGCTATATATGATTATGTATTGATCAGCGCTACCCGTAAAATGGTTGATGCGGGGAATATTGATTTTGATGAAGTCAATGATGATGATCATCGGTTCTTTATGTTGCTTTCAGCGAATGACATTTCGCTTCAGTCATCGGGATTCAAATCACAGGTTCTAGGAATAGTTAACAATTATCTTTCAAACGACCAGTACAATTTACTTATCGACAAATGGAATAGCAAAAAGCCTCATACAATAATTGATGATACGCTAAATCCAGGCTTATATAACAAGGTTATTTCGCTTCTGAAAAGTTATAATGCAAATAACTTTTCCATTGTAGACGATGACAGTATATTAACACTCATGCCATCGATCATCATGCAGGCCATGGGACAAATGAATTCAAATGGCTTTGAGGCGCCATCGTATTCGAATATTATCAGTACCGCAGATGATTTCAATGTAGATTTTATAGTAGATGATCAGTCTGTAACCGAAATCAACATTCTGAATGTGAAATGTGCTTCTCAGTTATATTATGCGATGATTATAGGTGATGAGCTTGAAGTATTTAATGCAGTGAACTATCTCACCACGAACTATCTCGTACGTGGCGGCATGGAGATCAAAGACCGGAGACTTCGTGAGAACCTTCAGATGTACGTATTCAGTAATAAATTCAGGGATGCCTCAGGAAGAGAAATGGATAAAACACGTCCGGCTGAAAGACAAATGTTCTACCGCCAGGTGTTTAATTTCGGAACCGCCCCGGTAACTGATTCACTGATGATCAATGCTGATTTTACACGGTTGTGGAAAGTCCTTATTGTGGAAGCAGCTAAATACCTGGAAAGAATACAGGATAGCCCGAATTCGTTGAGTTTTGTTTCGAAACAGAATGTTATGCAGACTGTGGAAGACCTGCAATACAATCTCTCGACTCATTGTACCGGTATGGTGAATGTAATTACTCCAATCATTTACCAGGAACTCAATTTCGTGATCCGCGAAATCCTGAATCACGAAGAAATCAGGAAACAAGTTGTTCCTGCCGGTGGATCATGGTGGCGTGTTGTTGAAGCATTGTATGCGTCCATGCGTTCGAGAAGAACCAAAACTACCGCAATCAATAATAAAGCAAAGACCGGTTACGAAATTCTCAAGAAAATTGCTGAGTTTACTCCTTCGACATTTGAAGATGAGGATGTTTTCATGGAATTTATTTCGAGTGTCGACAACTTCATTACTACGCAGAGCATTCTGCAGGAATCTATGATTGATCAGTTAAAAAAACCTGACAGTTCGTTGCCAGGACCTGATGATGAGTATGAGCCAGCGTCACTGAATGGAAAAGCTGCTCCGGTTGCAGCAGGTGCAGATGAATGGGATTTTTAACAACTATTAAACAAAAAATATGAACGAAGTACAATATACGCCAACCAGCGAACAGATATTAAATCAGGCACGCAA
>JANWID010000273.1 GCA_025450095.1 Bacteroidia bacterium
AGTTTCCATTTGAAGCGCGACTGCTTCCGCTTCTTTTACCTTCCCTGCCAGGAATGCATTTAACTGCTGATAATTCGGATGGGATTTACGGACCTTGCCTTTTGCATCGTCCCAACATTCCGGACGGATGCGGTAATTTAAAAAAACGAATTTTGAAATTCTATTTTTGGTAATGCGGATGCACAACGGTGCTTCTCCAATTGCATTTATTTTTGATGTTCTAAGTATTACTTTTACAGTTGCCATTTGATTTTTAAATTTGAATGTTAGTAGTGAAATAAATTTTATGCGGTACAACACGGGTACAACATCTATCACTTTTGCTTGCTCCTGTTTAACATTCGGGTGCAAAGATAAAGTGAGTAATCTACTGACAATCAATGAAATCAGGGCATAAGGAGGAACGAGGGGGCAAAAGGAGAAGAATCTTTAATCCCTTCTTCGTTATCGGATATGCTTTCGCTTCGAGTAAACTATAGTGCTAAATTCAAACTGATATGAAGAAACTAACTTTATTAATTGCAATTCTGCTGAAAGTTCAATTAGGAAATTGTCAAATTACTTTCCAGAAAACTTTTGGAGGAGCAAATATTGATGCTGGTTATGCAGTTCAGCAAACTACAGATGGAGGATATATTATTACCGGATGGACACAAAGTTTCGGTGCAGGTACTTCAGATGTTTATTTAATAAAGACTGATTCAAACGGAGATACCTTATGGACAAAAACATTTGGAGGAACTGCTGCTGATGTTGGTCTTGCAATACAGCAAACTACAGATGGTGGGTACATCATTACCGGATGGACACAAAGTTTCGGTGCAGGTTCTTATGATATTTACCTAATCAAGACAAATTCTGCCGGAAACCTTTTGTGGACAAAAACTATTGGAGGAGCAAATCAAAATTTAGGTTACTCTGTTCAGCAAACTACAGATGGTGGGTATATTATTAATGGAAATGTACAAATTATTCCTTTTGGTTTTTATTATGTTCATTTAATCAAGACTAATGCAAATGGCGATACTTTATGGACAAAAACGTTTGGTGGAACGACAGGTGGTGAGGGATGGTGTGTTCATCAAACTACGGACGGAGGATATATTATTACAGGAAAAACCACAAGTTTTGGTTCTGGGGCATATGATGCTTATTTAATGAAGACGGATGTAAATGGAAATTTACTTTGGACAAAAACTTATGGCAATTCAAATTATGATGAGGGTACTTCCGTTCAACAAACTACAGATGGAGGATATATTTTTACAGGCGGTACAACAAGACTCAGCTCTGGATATTCTGATGTTTTATTAATCAAAACAAATAGTAATGGAGATACATTATGGACCAAATCATTTGGAGGAGCATATCATGATTATGGCTATTCTGTTAAACAGACTTCAGATGGAGGTTATATTGTTGCCGGACGGACAGATAAATTTGGGACGGGGAGTAATGATGGTTATTTAATTAAAACAAATGCCAATGGAGATTCTTTGTGGACAACAACTTTTGACTTGCTCGATAATGATGAAAACTATTCCGTTCAGCAAACTACAGATGGAGGATATATTATTGCAGGATTAACAACCAGTTTTGGTGTAAGTGATGTTTATTTAATCAAGACTGATGCGAACGGAAACAGCGGCTGTAACCAGGGAAACTTAACAACTATTACTGATTCATCCGTAATACAATTGACAAGTCCTACAGCAATGACTTATTCTCCAGCTTCTAATGTAAATAATGCCGCTACTATTGTAGGTTATGGAGGCATCGCCAATACATTGTGCTTTGCTGTTGGTATAAATGAAGTAACAACTAATAATTTATTTTTTCTTTCTCCTAATCCATCGGAAGGGAATTTTATTATTTCATTTGAAGGAACAATTATGAATGGTAATATTGAAATATTAAACGTTCTTGGAGAAAGCGTTTTTACAGAAAATATTTTCAACGTATCAAAAAAAGAAATTAATGTTAAGAATATTTCACTCGGAATTTATTTTGTGAAAGTGCAAACAGAGAACGGCAGCGTGACGAAAAAAATAATTAAACAGTAATCAGTAAAACCAAGTTCTATGAAAAAACTTTTTTTCATTCTTCTGCTCGCCATTGTACTCGAACTCAAGCAAGAAGCAAATGCGCAAATAATTTCAAACGGTTCAATGGCCAATCATGTGCTTGCAGCTTGCGGCACAGACACTATTCAGGGATGGGGAAATAATGGTTCAGGACAATTAGGCAATGGAGCTCCAACCGTTAATCTCTGTTACTGCGACAGCGTGCCGGTTCATACAATTATTTCCGGTGGAATAACAGCCATTGCCACTGGAAGCTCTCATACTCTTATCCTGAAAAGCGATAGCACCCTGTGGAGCTGGGGATATAACGGTTATGGGCAGGTGGGAGATGGAACATTAACAGATAGCTACACCCCCACCCAGTTGAATTCTCTCAGCGGAATTATTGGAATCAGTGCAGGTTCGCAATATTCACTTGCCGTTAAGAGCGATGGAACGGTGTGGGCATGGGGAGAAAATTATTATGGACAGTTGGGCGTGGGCGACACTACAAATAGAAATGCTCCGGTACAGGTATCCGGTCTTACGGGCATGGTAGCTGTCTCAGGGGGATGGGGAACTTCCCTCGCCCTGAAAAATGACGGCACCGTGTGGGGTTGGGGGCGCGGTGATTATGGCGCAATAGGAGATGGCACGTATACGCAACACCTGTTACCTGTGCAGTGCAACGCGCTGACAGGAATGATTGCTGTCGCATCAGGTGGGTTTCGCTCAGTCGCATTGAAAAATAATGGTGCAGTATGGGTATGGGGTTCAGGTCCGCTCGGAGATGGTTCAGGCGGTAATCCTACCCCTGTTCCGGCAGCCATAACAGGAGTAACCGCAATTGCAACCGGCTACACTCACTCCCTTGCGCTCAAAAGTGATAGCACGGTTTGGGCATGGGGTATAAATCCTTATGGTGAATTCGGCAATGGAACAACAACCAACAGCAGCCTACCTATACAGTCAACGCCAATATCGGGGGTCACTGCCATTGGCATTGGCTATGGATTTTCTATAGCCAGAAAGTATGACGGAACAATATGGTCATGGGGACGGAATCCAGAAGGCCAATTAGGTGATGGTACAAGGATAGAAAGGCATAACCCTGTTCAGGCGTTAAACTTTTGCGAGCTCATTACCAGTGCACAGAATATCCCTTCTTCCTTTATCGAAGAACTCCTCATCACCCCAACCCTAACCACCGGAGAGTTTACTATCACATTCCCTCACGGCATGAGTGAAGCATCCATCAGTATTTATAATTTGCCGGGAGAAAAAGTTTACACAGAAACTATTTCCGGCACACAAAAAGAAATCAATATCAAAACCCTTCCCGCAGGAATTTATTTTGTGAAAGTGTTTGACGGAGAAAAGTATCATTGCAAGAAAATTATTATTGAGCATGATTGATACCACACAGTTTCATATTTCACCTGCCAGGTCGTGCCATAAATAAATATGAGAGCATTAAAACCCTTCTTTTTTTTACTTCTCTTTACAGGGGGTGGCTCATCAAGCCGATACACAAGCTGGCTCAAATGTACACTGTACATTTGCCCTCTTCTTCGTTAGCTGCTATTTATTGAAGTCACTGCAAAATACAGACATAGAAAATAAATTTATTTTAAAATTAGAGCACAATGCATCGCAGAACATTTGTAAAAAACTCATCCTTGCTCGCCTTAAGCATAGGAGTATTTGGAAGAATTAAATTCGCTAATGGCGCATTCATTGGAGACACTCCTACAACGACTGATGTATTGGGTCCTTTTTATCGTCCGGGCGCTCCATTCAGAACAAACATTAATCCGGCTGGTTTTAATGGAACACCTCTTCATATATCGGGTGTTGTTTATCACCCGGATGGAAAAGCTGTATTTAAAAACTGCCTTGTTGAAGTGTGGCAATGCGATAACCAGGGTAAGTATGATACGCTATCGGGTGATTTTATTTATCGCGGTGCTGCGAAGACAGGAAATGATGGCAGCTATCATTTTATAACAACGCACCCTGCCGCTTACACCATTGATGCCAATAAGACCTTTTATCGTCCTGCGCATATTCACTTGCGAATTTCAGGTGGAGAAGAATACCAGGATTTAATTACACAGGTTTATTTTCAGGGAGACCCGCATTTGAAAACGGACTCATACTCATCATCTCCATCGGCCAGTAATCGAATTCTGGAAACATCCAAAAATTCAGAGAATGAAGATGTCGTTCACTTCGATATTATAATGAGCAAAGAGTTTTTACTTGATGATGCAGTTTTCAAGAAACTCTCAGGAGTTTATACCTCAAGTAAACTGTTGTCAGAGTTTGAAGGCTTAAACGATGATGGAAGAATTGAATTATATAAAAACGGGAATTTGCTATATCTTAAAATCAGCGGTCAAATTGAGGAGGCATTGCATTATTCAGGAAACAACACTTTTGAAAATGGCGCAGACCTGAAAATCAAATTTAAATTATTGCAGGATGGAGGAGTGAAAATTACAGGGAATGCTCTGAGCAAGGGTAATTGGCAATCATTTGATTGCTCTAAAGTGCTGAGTTATTAATCTATATTAATACTTCACAAAAGTTAAACGGCAGCTAACATAAAGATTAAAAGAAATAAAAAAAAGAAGGGCTTCCGTCAGTGGACGGACACGTTGAGAGGTAAACATCCCGCCTGAGGCGGGACTAATAAACAGTGTTGGGTTAACGAATCCCGAATACTCGGGATGCTTCTAATCCCTATTTTTAAAAACAGCGATAATCCCAATTTCGTTATGCGTCATACATTTGATAAATATTTTATACAAACGAAAAAAAAATGAAAGCCTTTTCTTTCTTATTTCTTTTAATTTTTTCACTAAACGTTAATTCCCAAAACTTAGTAAATCGGTTTGACAGCCTCACACAAATGTATATAAATAGCAATTTTCAAGGTGTGATTTTGGTTTCAAAAGGAGATTCTGTCATTTACAATAAAGCATGGGGTTATGCTGATTTGGATGATAAAATTGTCTTGAGATCTAATACACTTTTCAAGATAGAGTCAACCGGAAAAATGTTTACCTCAACTGCGATTATGCAATTGGTAGAGACCAATAAACTGAAACTCAATAATACGGTAGAAGAAATATTGCCTGAATTGCCATTAAAAAATGCTGCCAGGATAACAATACATCATCTGTTAACACATACATCTGGTTTAGCAAGTCCCTGGGACTCGCCTGATTACAGTTTCAAAAAAGTGTATTCTCGACAGGAGTTTGAAAAAATTATTTGTAATATGCCTCTTGTATTTGACGACCCCGGGAAGGAAATGTATTACAGCAATTCAGGTTATATCATACTTAGCTGGATGGTTGAAAAAATCAGTGGCCAATTATTCGATGATTATTTATCCGCCCATTTTTTTAAACCCCAGCAAATGTTAAACATCCGGCATTTGAATGATACATTAATGCCAAAAGGAGAAGCACAGCCTTATCGCTTTGTAAGCAGTAAACGATACATTTCACAAAACGAAATAATAAGCCCAAAAGCAAACGGTGCAGGCGGGTGGGTAGCAAATGCATTCGACCTTTACCGGTTTATGCTCGGTATTGATGAAAACAAATATTTACAACCGTCAACTTTAAAAATAATGAGAACAGCCAATGGAACAAAACCATTGGACAGCACTTTTAATGGTTATGCATACGGGCTGGAAGTTTACAATAATGAACTGCTGGAAGGGGTGAGTTATTTTGGTCATAGTGGGGGTGGTGCAGGGTTCTCTATTGATGCCGTACTCGAGCCACTTAGCCACACAATTATAATTTTTTGCAGCAACACATTTATCAATAGTCGTGAAGTAAGCAAAAACTACCTGAGCATTGTACTCAACAGACCTGTCTTGGAAATAAAAATCCCAAGAAATATACGCGTTTACGACATGGTGGAAGCAAAAGGCATTTCTGACTTTATCAAAAATGAGAAGAAATACTTCAAATCTCTAAACATTATTCCCGATGAAAGGCTGTTCACAGGTGTGGGTGATGCAATGGAAATGACAGAAGATTATAAAAACTTAGTTCAGTGGGCTGATTTGGGAACCCACTATTTTCCAGAAAACGGGTTTTTATTTTTGACGGAGGGCAGCAGCTATTCAAAGCTGGGAGAAAAAGCCAAAGCAATAAAATGTTTTGAAGCTGCAAAAGCGATTGCTACTAAAAACAAAGATACCCGTATGCTTGAAGAAGCTGAACGGAGAATAAAATTGATTCAATAAATATTCAAGCTTAAACATTGTGTACTCGCAGAGTCTCCTCCCATTTCGGAGGGACACTCACTCGCCCCCGTCTGACGGGTCGCCAGTGCGTTAGAGACGAGGATGAAGGTCATTGCGTTAATTAATTTGTTATCGGATATGCTTTGGCGGCAGTGCTAATTTGAAACTGAGTGCAAGAAATTAGCTTTGACAAACTAAATACGAAGTGACCTTCGCAAAATCGAATAGAATAAGTAACCTCTAAATAAATAAAAATAAAATTATGGAAACTAAAAAATCAAAAACACTGAACATTACTTTATGGATTGTACAATCCATATTAGCAGCTTTCTTTTTAATGTCGGGGATTGTGAAGTTTTCAACTTCAATTGAGGAACAAAGAGCCACTATGGAATGGCCTAAGCATGTTTCGGCTGGGGTAATTCATTTTGTTGGAATACTTGAAATAATAGGCGCGTTAGGATTATTGTTACCGTCCATTTTAAGAATACAACCAAAGTTAACACCATGGGCAGCTACAGGTTTAGCTCTTGTAATGGTAATGGCAACAGCTTTGAATCTCTCAATTGGCGAAACAAAAGCAATTGGGCTTCTCATTGTTGTGGCATTAGCGTTCTTCGTTGCGTGGGGAAGGTTCAAAAAATCACCTATACTTCCAAAATAAAAGAGAGTGTAAACCAACACACGGGTTCAGGATAAAGTAGAGTATGCGCATAACACTAAGATTAAAAGAAATAAAAAAAAGAAGGGCTTCCGATGAAAAATCGGGACAAGTTTTGAGAGGTAAACATCCCACCTGAGGCGGGACTAACAAACAGTGTTGCGTTAACGAATCCATATTGTAAACATCTGGATGCTTCTAATTCCTTCTTTTTTTTACTTCTTTCCTTGCACAAGGCTTGCTCATTCTTCCACTGGAAGAATGCCCTCTTCTTCGTTATGGGAAATTTTATGACGACACACCTCACACACAATGCTTCATTGAAAACATCATTAATAAATTAGACAATGACAAAAAGTAAATTGCTGGAAATGCACAATATCGGCATCGTTGTAGAAAACCTTGACAATGCAATATCATTTTTTAAAGAAATTGGATTAACACTTGAAGGTAGAGCTGAAATAGAAGGAGAATGGGCTGGTCGTGTAACAGGACTAGGTTCTCAATGCGTAGAAATTGCTATGATGGTTACACCTGATGGACATAGTCGTCTTGAGATTTCAAAATTTCTCACACCAACAACTATTTCCGACCATCGGACAGCACCCGTTAATTCTCTTGGGTATCTGAGAATTATGTTCAGAGTTGAGAATATTGATGAATTGGTAACGCGGCTGGTTAAAAATGGTTCTCAACTTGTTGGAGAAATGGTTCAGTATGAAAATTCGTATCGGCTCTGCTATATACGTGGAACAGAAGGGCTTCTTATCGGACTTGCCGAAGAACTTGTTAACAAATGAGGGCATTATCTTACTTTTACAAAGACAAAATTCAAATCAGGAACTAAAAATTTTAGGCAATAAATTAAAATCAAAATAAAATGGCAAAACAAATTTTTATAAATTTAGCAGTAAAAGACCTTGTCAAATCAATGAACTTTTACACCAAAATGGGTTTTACAAACAACCCACAGTTTTCAGACGATACAGCAAAATGTATGGTTTGGAGTGAGCAAATTTTTGTAATGATAATGACTCACGAAAAATTTAAAACATTTACAACAAAACCAATTGCTGACACCAGGAACAGTATAGCAGGGCTTTTTTCATTATCAGTTGAAAGTTTGGATAAAGTAAATGAAATTGCAAAGAATGCAATTTCAGCGGGCGGAACAGAACCCAATGAAATGAGAGATTATGGATTTATGCAACAACGAACTGTAGAAGATTTTGACGGACACACTTGGGAGATATTTTACATGGACATGAGTAAATTTCCAGCAGAAGAACAGGGCAAGACACAGCAATGAATGTAAATCGCTTCATAGAAAGTTTTGTGCGGATTTTGGACTGCACAGCTACGGTTGAACAGTGCGGTGATGCCGATAACAATAAGAGCTTAAAAGAAATAAACGGGAATGCTGAAAACCG
>JANWID010000274.1 GCA_025450095.1 Bacteroidia bacterium
ATAACAAAGCTCGGGATCAGGTTAAAACACTACTCGAAGAACTGTTACAGCCTGCTCTTGGTTGCTACACTAATTTACGTCATTTTTTATTGATTTTCCGACAGGAATTATGCCTCGGGATGACGATGCATAGTGGGGTAAATGCGGGCGGTGGATGCGGCATCATCAACACTATGGAAATAATTCATAATATCCGCATCCACCGCCCGCACCTTTTACACACTCCAGACGTCATCCCGAACGGAGTGAGGGATCGCATCATATTAACACAATGCCACTTTGTAAAATTTTATCTACAGCGACTCCACAACTCACTTTGTTACGACTACCGGTAAATTCCCTATTTTTGCGGCCGCCCATTATTCAGAGCAAAACCCGCTTATCAGATGAAACAAATTGCATTTCTTGTACTTTTAATTTTAACTTTTGGATTATCCCGCGCACAAAACTTTAGCGGAACCGGTGGAGCTATCCCCGACAATGGTCCTGCAGTGTTTTACCCTATTAATGTTACCGGTCTCCCAGCCTTGCCACTCGACAGCTCATTCGGTGTGGAGTCTGTTTGCCTCTCAATTTTACACAACAGCGACTACCACCTCACCATCCAGCTGGTTGCTCCCGACGGAACTATCATTGACCTTTCCATGAACAACGGTGGTAACGGTAATAATTATACGAACACCTGCTTTACCGGAACAGCTACTACACTGATCACATCAGGCAGTGCTCCGTTTTCGGGAAGTTACCGTTCACAAGGTATCCTGGGTAATGTGAACAACGGACAAATTGGAAACGGAACCTGGCAGTTGAAAATTCAGGATCACAACTTCGGAACTTCCGGATCACTCACCGGGTGGAACATCACTTTCAGCAATACACCTGCCTATCCGTTTCTATTCACTTCTTCAAATCTTCCTATCGTGGTGATCAATACCAACGGTCAGACTATCGTAGATGATCCAAAGAAAATTGTTCATATGGGTATCATCGATAACGGTCCGGGCATACGAAATTACATGACCGATCCGTTTAATAGTTACGATGGCAATATCGCGATCGAAATACGAGGCAGCTGGTCACAGACATTTCCACAGAAGCAATACGGTTTTGAAACACTCGATTCGCTGAATGTCGAGGCTGATGCTTCTATCCTTGGCATGCCTGCCGAAAGTGATTGGATCCTGAACGCACCTTACAACGATAAATCCTGCATGCGCAACGTACTTGCCTACGATATTGCAAATAAAACCGGTCACTACGCATCACGCAGCCGCTTTTGTGAAGTGGTCATCAACAACGATTACAAAGGCATCTATATCATGCTGGAAAAAGTGAAGCGTGATTCAAACCGGGTCGATATTTCAAAGCTCACTCCGGCTGATACTACAGGTGATGATTTAACCGGAGGCTACATCGTTAAACTCGACAAAAACACAGGAAGTGGTGGTTCAGGCTGGGCGTCAAATTATGATGGCTTCCCCGGTTCGCCAATTGAATTCATGTATGAATATCCCGACGAGGATGATATTCTACCACAACAGGAAGCCTACATACAGGCATATGTTGATTCCTTCGAAAATGCGTTAAACGCGACGTGGTTTATGAACCCGGACAGCGGGTATAAAAAATACATCGATCTGCAATCGTTCGTGGATTATTTTATTCTCAACGAAGCATGCAAGAATGTAGATGCCTATCGCAACAGCACTTTTTTATATAAGAAAAAGATCACCAAGGGAAACAAACTTTTTGTGGGACCAGCATGGGACTATAATATCGCATTCTGGAATGCGGACTATTGCCAGGGTTACACATATAACGGGTGGCAATACCAGTTTAACAACATTTGCGGAAATGGTACTGACAACATGGTACCGTTCTGGTGGACCAAATTCCTCCAGGATTCTGTTTATACACAGATGCTACGGTGTCGCTGGGATGAATTACGGCTGACTGTTTTGAATACCGACACGCTGATGAATGAAATCGATACGATAGCAGCGTACCTCGATGAAGCGAAGGACCGGCATTTTACCGCATGGCCGATTATGGGTGTCGCAGTCTGGGCAAACCCGCAGCCAATTGCTACCAGTTATGCGGGTGAAATCACCAACATGAAAAACTGGATACAACAGCGGCTCACCTGGCTGGATTCTCATATACCCGGAGTTTGCACTCCCACATCGTTACAGGAATTTACGCCGGGTAAGAATAACGTTTTCGTATATCCCAACCCTTTCCACGATCAGCTTGTAGTCCGTTTTAACATGTCACGACCCGGACCAGTGAATGTTCGCATCGATGATATTGCCGGTCGTAACGTTTATGACCGCCAGGAAACCGCAGAGACAGCCGGCATGATCGAAGCACAGATCAATTGTAGTACCCTGACCCCGGGTATGTATATTTTGAAGATCATTACCCATGACGGCACTTTTAATACGCGCATCTTAGCCAGGTAATCAACTTACCGGTAAGCTAATATTCTTTTGGGCATTGTCAATTAAATGAGCGCAAGCCCTGAAGCGCACAAACGCAGTTTGCTCTGCTTCAGGGCGCCATGATGTGCAATATATTTTAAAAGTTTTCGTTAATAACCTCTTCGATTTGTCATACGTCCGGCGGGTACCGGCTCAATCTCTAACGCGCGACAGGTAAGAATTAATATACATTTGGTTTCAGCCTTTAGTTTTATAATTTAAAGTTTCCTTCAAATTCATTTGCGATAGCTTATTCTAATAAATTTGGTTACAAACAATCAAGAGTAGCCAGGAAACTCAATCAGGAACCTGAGATGTTCAATTTGCAAATGAACTTGTGAAAACAAAGCTCAATTGCATCCTGCCTTTATCATCCCGATGTATTTAAAAATCCCGGAGGGATTAAATATGAATAACCCCCGATGCAATCCGAGGTGCAATTAGCATCACGATACGGCACCCTGAAGGGGTTCAATATAAAAATGAACTTGTGAAAACAAAGCTTAATTGCATCCTGCCTTTATCATCCCGATGTATTTAAAAAATCCCGGAGGGATTAAATGTGAATAACCCCCGATGCAATCGGGGGTGCGATGAGATCATGATCCGGAACCCTGAAGGGATTCAATATAAAAATGATTAAATAAAAACACTCTTTATAATATCTTGAACAGTTCACATACGAAGTAAATAATTCTGCTTTACCATCATACTCTACCAAACAAACATCTTGAACTTATGTCAACCTCAAAACCTATTATCGCAATATGCGTAATGTTCTCCTTTCTTAGCTGTTCCAGATCGGAACGTGGAGAAATGAAAGAACAATCAGTGACCGACACAAACTCAAATGCCTTTATTTCATCATCCGCCGCCGTTGAAAACAAAAGTGACACAACCCATAAATTTATCCGGACAGCTGATCTGAAATTTAAGGTGAAAAATGTCATCCGTTCGACCTACGATATTGAAGAAATCACAACCCGGCAAGGCGGTTTTGTTACCTACACGAACCTGGCAAGCAACATCAACAATGTTTCTACAATTGCTGTCAGTGCAGATTCATCTCTCGAAACAACCTCCTATACCGTTACAAACTCAATTACTTTAAGAGTTCCAAACACCAGGCTGGATACGATTTTAAAGGAAATCTCCCGGAACATTGACTTTTTAAACTACAGGGTAATAAAAGCAGATGATGTTGCCTTAAAAATATTATCCAATACTCTCGCCCAAAAACGATCAAAAAAGGCTGAAGAACGCCTGGCAACTGCTATTGATGAAAGAGGTAAAAAACTGAACGAAACTACAATCGCAGAAGAAAAATTAACGAACAGACAAGATCAGGCGGATAATGCAACAATTGCGAACCTCTCTTTAAAGGATCAAATAAATTTCAGCACGATAAACCTGGCAATTTACGAACGGCCTGCCATCAAAAGAGAGTTGATTTCAAACGACAAAAACATTGATGCATATGAACCAGGGTTCTTAATTAAAATAAAAGAATCGTTAAAATTCGGATGGGATCTCCTGGAAGGTCTTATTGTATTTCTGACCAAATTCTGGGCATTGTTTTTAATTGCATTTGTTTTCTATATCGTTTTCAAAAGATATGGACACAAAATAAAATAACCTAATTTTTCGTATCGAAAGGACAGCATGCTACTGTCCGTGCAGCAATTTGCCGTGCGGACAGCAGCATGCTGTCCTTACTTTCATTTTTTATAAGAATTTCGTGATTAGTTTCCTTGGCAAGAACAATAAATAATATTGGGATTAAAAGGAAATAATGTATGTCAATAAGGTAAGGACAGCATGCTGCTGTCCGCAAAGAATGCAGAAGGCCCATATTTAAGGGTTTAGGAGCATTTTGAATCCGTTTTTTTATTAGCTTTGAGTACCAGGCCCTGATATTATCACCTGATTCATCTCCTGGTTCAATATCCCACCCCTTATGGAATATTGAAATTTATTTTTTAACCAAAATAACAACTCTGATCATGAAACACTTTAGCACCCTTATTCCAGTCATCCTGTTACTAATCGGGCAAACTGCATTTGCTCAAAAGGAAATAATAGTAACACCTGTGAACAAACAAATGAGTCGCGGCATGCAGCCTGGCTTTATGGTTATGATACCGGAAACGAAACTGAAGGATGTAACATCGGCGTATGAGAAACATTTGGAAGATAACACGAAAGCTAAGGCCAAAGAAATAAATGGTGAACTTATCAATTATGGCGTTGTCAATAAAGAATTTTCACCAAATCCGTTTATCGTTTATGCTCAATTGCTCGAAGTCATGGGTGGAACTGAATTATCAATCTTTGTTACAGAAGATAGCTTAAACTTTATAAATGAAAGCAGCGGTTCGTCAAAAGTAGCCACACTGGAAAAAACATTGCGTGATTTTGCCATTGTTGAATACAGGAAAGCCGTAACAAAACAACTGGAAGCCGAGAATGATAAACTAAAGGAACTGAAGAAAGATCTTTATAAACAGGAAAGCGAAGAAAACAGCAATAGGAAAGAAATCAGTGATAAGAAACGCGATAATGAAAGTTACCAGCTAAAAATCGTGGAAAACAAAGTTCAGCAATCTTCAAAAACAGATCAGGTTGTCAAACAACAAAGGATGACTGAGAGTATTCCTGACAAGAAAACTCCCGAGTACGAGCTGGCTGAGAAGAATTTAAAAAAATATGAAGGTGAAAAGAAAGACCTGGTAAAAAATGAAGAAAAATTGAGTAAAGATATTGATGAAAATAATGCTAAAGTGCGGGAGCTGGAACGCAGGAACGAAGAATTGAAAAGACAACAGGAAGAGTCAAAGAAAAAAATTGATGCCCAGGAAGTCGTTGTGAGTAATGTCGAAGCAATTTTGAATGGGATCAAATAGATCTTTCCTCCCTTATGTACTTCATTTATCGTACATAATTTTAACAACTTCATGTTTCGGAGCTGGCAGCATGCCGAAAGTTGTTTTTGTTGGCAGTACTCCCGGAGACTCTGTTATTAAATCATTGCTTACCATACCACAATCCACGAAAGTTGATTTTATACGTTGGGATTTGTCATTGGATATTGACAGCACCAATTCAAAAAGGTTTTTACTGAACATAAATTTCGGAGTAGCAAAACAGAACACTTCCGGTTTTATTAGTGACGGGGAGAAGCTGACACTTCAGGGGAGTTATAATATATTAAAAAAAAATAACCGGGTGATTTACCAGTTAAACTCCGGCAAACAAACTATTATTTCACTTTTCAGGCTAAATGATAACTTATTGCACATTTTAACTCCCGAAAATAAGCTGATGGTTGGAAATGGGGGCTGGAGTTATACGCTTAACCGTAAGGAAACAGTTAACACTGCCAGTCTAACTTCCTTGACAACTGCAAAAGAATTTAATAACAAACCTCCCCAACAGGTTGTTTTTGAAGGGCGATCACCATGTCAGCAGATAGCTGTTGAACACCCCGAAATGAATGCGAATTCATCGTGTCACAAGTTAAAATGGAGATTAATTCTGAACAGGGATCCTATCAGACATATCCCGACAACATATACGCTGCGGAAAATTGTAAACAATGAACCCGCTGATGTTTCAGGAAAGTGGAAAATTATAAAAGGAACAACATCAAATCCCGACGTAATTATCTACCAGCTTGACCCTGATAAACCGGAGGAATCCCTGTCTTTTCTCGCCGGGGATGATAATGTTCTGTTTTTCGTTAACAAAAAGAATTCACTTTACGTGGGAAATAAAGACTTTAGTTTTACACTGAACAGGAAATCTTCATACTGATTCATGAAGGTATTAAGATTAATATTTATGATAATCTGGGTGCTGATGCTTTACACGAGTTTGAGCATTAAACCAGCTAAAGGTCAAAGTATCGGATTTGCGTTTGATAAAAACTCCTTTAAGAATTTTAAATGGGAACAGATTCCAAATGATGACAATATTCTGGTTTACTATTTACAACTGAATTTTTTTGAATCTCCCGGCCACCCGTTTATTGGAAAAGATATCGTAGATTTTAAGGATTCCATTCCTGAGAAATCAATTTTATTAAATTACGATCAACGAAAAAGTTTATATGAATTAATATCTGATTCGACCAACTTTTCAGAAGGTGATTGTGGAACATTTCATTTAAATGCAGGATTTATTCTCACCCATAATAAAAGGATCTATGGTACCATTGACATCGGTTGCGGTTACAATCAATGGAACTTTGATCCGGTTAATCCAATTTCAAAGTATGGTTCGTTAAATGAAAAAGGGTTTATTAATATGAAGGCGCTGCTCGATGATATAAATGCAACAAATAAAAAATAGATCATGAAACAATTGTTTATTCTGTCGTTAATCCTGGTTGCATTTTTAACTCCCTCCTATGGGCAAAATAATGGTAGTGCAGAAACAGTCCGGCGTATTGACAACTACCTAGCAGAATTGTATAAAATTGGTTTTGATGGTACTGTACTGGTAGTAATCGACAATGAAGTGAAAATCTCCAAAGGGTATGGGTTCAGTAATAAAGAACAACAAATTAAAAATTCGCCGGCTACAATTTTCGATATTGGTTCCATCACCAAACAATTTACTGCTGCTGCAATTTTAAAACTGGAAATGCAGGGAAAGCTTTCCACCAGTGACCCTGTTTTAAAATATTTTGACAACGTACCTGCCGATAAAAAAAGCATAACCATTCACGATTTGCTCCGGCACCAGTCAGGATTACCATCAAATGTCGGTAAGGATTACGATAGTATCAACAGCGAAGAATTTCTGAATAAAGTCTGGGCTGCTCCGTTAAGATTTCCTGTAGGCACCTCTTTTTCTTATTCAAACATTGGTTATAGTTTACTGGCCATGATCATTGAAAAAGTTTCCGGTCAATCCTATGAATCGTACTTATATGAAAACCTGTGGAAACCGGCAAAAATGGAAACGACTGGTTATACAAGACCAGCTTTTGATAAATCCCTCATAGCAACCGGTTATTTAGGCAATGATAGTGTTTGGGGTAAACCTACAGATAAGGCATGGGACCGGACAGCACCATACTGGCATCTGAAAGGTAATGGCGGCATTCTTTCAACAACTGGTGACTTATACAAGTGGCACCAGGCATTGATGTCCGATAAAATATTATCTAAAGAAGCAAAGCAAAAATATTATCATCCCAAAATAAGAGAAAATGAAACGTATGATGAGATTTATGCATATGGATGGGATGTATCCAAAACAAACAGGGGCACAACACGAGTGTGGCATACCGGATCGAATCGCATTTTTTTTGCGGATTTCCTGAGATATACCGATGAAGGGATTACCCTGATCATGTACACCAACCAGTCACATCCGCATTTCAATAACCTGAATCATGAAATTGCAAGAATCATTTTTAATAAAGATTTTAAGCCTGAAATACCTTTTGAAGATAATGAGCCCAACAGGAATTTTACCAATCACATTATAAAAACAATTGAAGATTCCGGTTTGGAAAAAGCAAAGGAAACATATCAAAAAAGAGAAAAAGGTGTCAACCTGCTGGAGTATTTAATGCGGGATGAAGGTTTTAATCATATCGACAATCAAATGCCGGACATTGCTATTAAGATTTTTGAAATGAACGTATATGCATTTCCGAATTCAGCAAAAGCATTACAGGGCTTAGGTGAAGGTTATATGGAAACAGGGAAAAATGACTTAGCGTTAAATTATTTAAATCAAAGTCTGAAAATAAATCCGGATAATCCATTTGTAACGAGGATGGTAAAAAAACTTTCTGAATAAAAATCAGTCGTGAGGTTTCCTGTGGCCTCGGTGTCTCCTTGTCGCCTTGTTTTTTTATCCCGCAAAAGGAAACCTATCACAAGATTAAACGGAATGAACAAGATACTAACCAGAACTTCTCGTTCTAATCTTTTCATTCCGTTTAATCCTGTGATAATTTTCGCGTCGACCTGGCTTACTATCTCACCAGCGTAACCCTGCCCGTAAATTCATGGTTCCCTGCAAAAAGATCGGTGGCGCGGATTAAATAAACATAAACATCCTGGACACAGGGAGCATTCCCATTCATATGCGTACCATCCCAGCCATCCATTGATGATCCGGAATATACTTTTTGTCCCCAGCGATCAAAAATGATCATCTCCATTTTAGTAATTCCGATTCCTACTGGAACAAAATATTCGTTTACTCCGTCACCGTTGGGAGTAAAGGCATTCGGAACATACATGGTATAAGCACCATCAATAATTATAGTTTCGTACGCAGTGTCACGGCATCCGAACTGATTCGAAATGTATAAGGCGATTTTATATGTGCCGGTATCCTGGTACGTGTATCTCGGACTTTGAACGTTAGAAGTGCCTACGCCATCACCAAAATTCCATAACCAGCTTATTGCATCATAGCTTTGATCATTAAAAGTTATGCGCGGGTTCAAAATGTTGGTCCGTGTTGGATCCGGTGTAAATGCAGCAATGGGTAAGTCGTGCACAATTACAGCATCCTGTATCGTCAGAGAACTCACACATCCGAATGATGAAGTTACCGTAAGGCTCACATCATAAGTGCCCGGCTCGTAATAGGTATGAACCGGATTGTGATACAGCGTATCTGAATGACCATCACCAAAGCTCCAGGAATAATAAGAACCCGGATCAGAAACCGTTCCGTCTGAAAAATTCACAGTGAGCGGTACACAACCAGAAGGTGGTAACGGTGTAAAGTTTACAACAGGCAATGGGTTAACAATTACAGTCACCTGGTCCGTCACCGGTGGTGTGCCGCAATTATCGCTTACGGTTACAGTATATATGGTAGTCTGGTGCGGCGCTACCAGCGATGAGCTGCCAGCGGCATTGTGTGCCCATAAATAATTATATGGACCGCCATCTCCCCCACTTGCACTGACTGATATAATTGTGCTTTCATTATCGCATATAGAAACATCGTCTGAAATAATAGTTGTCAACGGAGCATTTACGGCAACGGTAACCAGTTGTGGTG
>JANWID010000275.1 GCA_025450095.1 Bacteroidia bacterium
ATCCATGGTGATGACAGGAATCCTGAAACCTTCAAGGATCTTTTGTACCCAGGGAATTGAAATGGCGAGGTCTTCAGGAATAGCATCGCGGAGCGCCTTGTAATCGGCAAATTCGGTGTGGCGTGCAGTAGGAGCCATGGTGTCAAAGGCTACCGCTATGTGTGTGGGTTTTTCTTTATTCAATACTTCTAACAATGTATTGGTAAATCCAAACATTGCGGAAGTGTTCAGCCCGGTGGAAGTAACACGCGGGTTTTTGCTGAATGCGAAATAAGCCCGGTATATTAAAGCCATGGCATCGAGCAGGAAAAGTTTTTTTTCTGATTGCGACATAATCAATTTTATTTGTGTAAGATAGGAATTTATAATTTAATTTTTCGCGATAACCTGGAGAATTGCTTCCGTTGCTTTATGAATTTCATCTTCAGTAGTATTTCTGCCGAGGCTGAAACGGATTGATGAATAGGACTGTTCGTCACTCAGGCCCATCGCCTTTAAAACGTGGGAAGGTTCGGGTAAAGCCGATGAACAGGCCGATCCGGTTGCAACAGCGAGCCCGGGTAATTTTGTAATCAGGGTACTTGCTTTGAAACCCGGGAAAAATATATTGGTGGTGTTTGGTAAACGATTTTTAATGTCCCCGTTCACATAGCCAATGCCGTTAGTGGTCAGTATTTGTTCGAGCAATGTCCTTAATCGTGAAATTCGTGTACTGTCGTCCCACAAATTCTCCATGGCGAGTTTTGCTGCAAATCCGAAGCCAGCTATGCCCGGCACATTTAAAGTTCCGGAGCGCAATCCGTTTTCATGACCACCACCATCCATCTGAGCTTCGAGTATCACACGTGGACTTTTTCTTCTCACGAACAACGCACCGGTTCCTTTGGGCCCGTACATTTTATGTGCAGAAACAGAAAGCAGATCAACACCCAGTTCACCTATATCGATTCGTATTTTACCCGGAGCCTGGGTAGCATCGCAAAAAAAGATACAACCATGTTCGTGTGCGATTTTTGAAAATTCAGCAATGGGGTGAATGACACCGGTTTCGTTATTGGCAAGCATCATCGAGGTAAGGATCGTGTCGTTCCGAAGATGTTTCCGGTAAACATCCGGATCAGCATGTCCCTCACGATTTACCGGCAATATGGTTATTTCGTAACCTTTGGTTTCAAGTTTCCGGTAAACATCAAGCACGGCACGGTGCTCCGTTGCCCAGGTTATCAAATGTTTTCCCTGTCCGCTATATGCAGCAGCAACCCCTTTTATAGCCAGGTTGATGGATTCTGTAGCTCCGCTTGTAAAAATCAATTCATTTGCTTCACAAGTCAGTAACTCCGCGACCTGTTGCCGTGCTTTTGCAACTGCTTCCGCGGCGCTTCGCCCCGGTACATGCATGGTACTGGCTGCATTGCCAAAATTCACGCTAAAAAAAGGTAACATCACTTCAACTACCTGGGGATCAACAGGAGTTGTAGCGTTATAGTCGAGGTATGTTTGAAGTATCTGTTGCATGGAATGCACAAAATTACATCCCTGCTTCGATCTCTTTTGTTTATTCTATGAAATGAGGGATTGTTTTATTACAAAATATTGCCTGCCAACATCCTGCATTCTAATAATAAAGCCCCTCTTTTTTGGTAACTTTACCGTTCTAAAATTTTGGAATGTTTCAACATATTGCTCGGATCATATTAAGGAACAGGCGTTTACTTCTGCTGATCATGGCACTTTTAACCCTGTTTTTCGGTTTCAAAGCTACCAAAATCCAGATGTCGTACGATTTTGCCAGGATTTTGCCGAAATCTGATCCTAACTACCAGGAATACGAAAAGTTCAAATCTGTTTTTGGTGAAGACGGAACAGTGATGGTCCTGGGCGTGGAAGATGAAAATTTTTATCAGCTTCAGAAGTTCAATGGGTGGTATGAGCTTGGCAAATCCATCAAAAAAATTGATGGTATCGAAGCCGTTGTTTCGGTTGCAGAAATTTATAACATCCGTATCAACGAAACGGAAAAAAAATTCGAAGTAAAACCAATAATCACCAAACCTCTTTCCAGACAGGCAGAACTTGATTCTATAAAGGATCAGATTTTCCAATTGCCTTTTTATAAGGGATTTATTGTAAGTGAAGATGGCAAGTCGACTTTAATGGCTATCACCTTCGACAAGAAAAAAGTAAATACAAAAGGTCGTGTTGCTATTGTAAACCAGATTAAAGAAGAGGTAGCGAAATTTGAATCGGAATATTCATTGAAGGTACACCGGTCAGGAATGCCGTATATACGCACAGAAATTTCCGGGAAAATTGCCCGTGAAATGAAGCTGTTCCTTTTGTTAGCGGTGATTATTTGTAGTTTGATCCTCCTGATTTTTTTCAGATCGTTCAAGGTTGTGCTCTTTTCTGTGATCGTTGTATTGATTGGCGTTGTCTGGTCCCTGGGGATTACGGTGCTGTTGGGGTACAAATTTACAATACTCACTGCATTGATACCGCCGCTCATCATCGTGATCGGTCTGCCGAATAGTATCTTCCTGTTGAATAAATATCACCGTGAATTCGAAAAGCATGGTAATAAAATAAAAGCCCTCTCGAGGATGGTGCAACGGATTGGACTCACCACTTTCCTTGCGAACGTAACTACAGCGATTGGTTTTGGAGTATTTTATTTTACCAGGAGCACTATCCTGATGGAATTTGGTTTGGTTGCCGCTATCAATGTAATGGCAACCTATGTGATTTCATTGGTGATGATCCCTATTGTATTTAGTTTCCTGTCGGATCCCGAAGTCAGGCATATGAAACATTTGAATGCTCCACGTCTTAATAAGATCCTGGAGTTCATTGATGTATTGGTTCATAAACATTACAGGGCAATTTTTGCGGTTGTAATTGTAATTATTATTATTTCGTTATACGGTGTTACAAAGCTAAATACGGTTGGATATGTTGTGGATGACCTTCCCAAATCTGATCCTGTTTATATTGACATGCGATTTTTTGAAAAAAGTTATAAGGGGATATTGCCTTTAGAAATTACTGTTGATGCCATGGCGCCAGGGAAGGCACTTGAAGTAAACAACCTGCATAAAATTAACAGGCTGGAAAAAATGCTCGCGTCATATCCTGAATTCAGCAAACCGCTTGCTGTGGTTGATGGCATAAAATTTTCTTACCAGTCGTACCGTGGTGGCAATATGAAATATTATGCTTTGCCCGGCACACTCGAGTTGGCAGATATGGCATCTTACCTCAAAACTGATGCAAAAGATAAATCGCAAATGTTTCGTTCATTTCTCGATAGTACACGACAGGTAACACGAATAAGTGTACAGATGGCCGATATCGGTTCCATCCGAATGAAATCACTCATTGGTGAATTACGACCCAGGATCGATTCTATTTTTAACCCTGCAGAATTTAAAACTACTATTACTGGAAACAGCCTGATTTTCTTAAAGGGAAACGATTACCTTTTCCAGAACCTGATGGAAAGTATTTTACTCGCGATCTTTCTTATTACGATCATCATGTTTATGCTTTTCATGTCGTTTCGCATGATTGCGATATCCATTTTGCCCAGCCTGATTCCTCTCCTCATAACAGCAGGGATCATGGGTTATTTCCATATTCCATTGAAACCTTCAACGATTCTTATTTTCAGTATTGCATTTGGAATTGCTTCGGATGGTACCATATATTTCCTGACAAAATACCGTCATGAGCTGCGTTTGTATCCATTGAGTATTTCAAAGGCGGTATCGCTCACCATCCGGGAAACGGGGATGAGTATGGTATATACAGCAGTGATTTTATTTTTTGGATTTTTTATATTTTCAGCTTCAGGTTTTGGTGGAACTCAGTCATTAGGCATCCTCATATCGATTACACTTTTGGTAGCGATGACTTCTAACCTGGTATTACTTCCGGCATTCCTGATTGCTCTTGAAAGAAGGATAACAACCAAGGCTTTCCTTAAAGAACCGTTGATACAAATAATAGACGAAGACGAGGATATCGAACTCGATGATTTGGAAATCAGGAAAATTGAAGTTTTTGATGAAGATAAGGAATCGTAGCAAATTCTTTTTTATATTTCGAAATATTCGTGTCACCACTTATTGACCTTACTTATAAAGTAAAATCATACCTGTGAAAGGAATTATTCTTGCCGGAGGTTCCGGTACCCGTTTACATCCACTGACTTTGGCAGTGAGCAAGCAAATGATGCCTGTTTATGATAAGCCTATGATTTATTACCCGTTGTCGGTGCTTATGATGGCTGGCATACAGGAAATTCTGATCATTAGCACTCCGCACGATTTACCACACTTTAAGAAATTACTTGGTAACGGTTCGCACCTTGGCTGTAAATTTGAATTTGCTGAACAGGAAGTTCCAAACGGACTGGCCCAGGCATTTGTAATCGGTGAAAAATTTATTGGCAAGGATAAAGTAGCCCTGATTTTAGGCGACAATATTTTTTATGGAGCAGGATTGCAGGAGTTGATCATGAGCAATAACAACCCTGAAGGAGGAGTAGTATTTGCTTATCATGTATCGGATCCTGAGCGTTATGGTGTTGTTGAATTCAATAATTCAGGTAAGGTTATTTCCATTGAAGAAAAACCAACACGTCCGAAATCGAATTATGCAGTTCCCGGTTTGTATTTTTACGATAACAAGGTGGTGGAAATTGCTAAAAACCTGAAGCCAAGTGCAAGGGGTGAATATGAAATTACCGATATTAACAGGGCATATCTCGAACGCGGAACATTGAATGTTGGTATTTTAGGAAGAGGGACCGCCTGGCTCGACACGGGTACATTTAATTCACTGCTGCAGGCAGGTTTATTCGTGCAGGTCATCGAAGAACGCCAGGGATTAAAAATTGGTTGTATTGAAGAAGTAGCATATCGAAAAGGTTTTATTACCAGGGAAAATTTGAATAAAATTGCAGAACCACTCCGCAAAAGCGGTTATGGAGAATATTTACTAAATCTACACGACTGACATTATGAATCAAAGAATTTTAGTAACCGGAGGTGCGGGATTTATCGGAAGCGGTATCGCATCAAAACTTGCATTAGTTCCTGGAAATTTCGTGGTAATAGTTGATAATTTGCACACCGGGTCGCTCGACAAAATCCCGACTTCGCCACATAATAATATTAAATTCATCAAAGCTGATGTCAACGATTTTAATGACATCAGTACGATTCACAATGCATACCGGTTTGATTATGTTTTTCACTTCGCTGCCCTTGTGGGAGTAAAGCGTACACTGGAATACCCCGTTATGGTTCTCAATGATATTACCGGTATCCGGAATATTCTGAACCTTTCAAAAAATACAGGTGTGAAGCGCGTGTATTTTTCTTCTTCTTCCGAAGTTTACGGAGAGCCGGTTGAATTTCCGCAAAACGAACATACCACACCATTGAATTCACGACTTCCCTATGCCATTGTAAAAAATGTGGGTGAAGCTTACTTACGGGCATACAAACAGGAGTTCGACCTGGATTATACCATCTTCCGCTTTTTCAATACTTATGGCCCTAAGCAGAGCAAGGATTTCGTAATGTCCAAATTTTTATACGCCGCACTGCATAATAAGGAAATCACTATTTATGGCGATGGTTCACAAACCCGGACTTTCTGTTATATTGATGATAATGTGGATGCCTGCCTGAGTGCGTTCTACAATAACAAAATGATAAACGATGTTGTGAACATCGGTACAGATGATGAAATTTCGATTCTGGAGCTCGCGAAAAAAGTTATTGCAGTTACCGGGTCGAGTTCAAAAATTGTACATGCACCGGCATTGAAGGAGGGTGTTATGACGCGGCGCTGTCCTGATAACGCTAAGATGAA
>JANWID010000276.1 GCA_025450095.1 Bacteroidia bacterium
CCCGCCGCTCACCCCCGCCCCCCCCCCGGGCGGCCCCACACACCATTAACTGGGGGGGGGCCGCCCCCGGCGGCCCTTGGCCCCCCCGGGCCCGCCCCAAACTTCCGCCACTGTGCATTCGTCATCCCGAACGGAGCCCTGAAGCTAAGCGTAAGCGCATGCTTCAGGGCGAAGTGAGGGATCGCATTATGTGAATCGAAAATATCATGATTGCATACTGCAGAAATAGATTACATCAAATTACCTCCATGCAATTCCAGTAACATCTTTCGAACACTTGACCAATTTATTATTTCACAAAAAATAATTAACATTTAACACTTATTGAATAATGACTAACCAAATTCACCTTAAACATTATTCACTATTCATTATATGTTATTCACTTCTTTATTTTTTCAAAAAACCCAACACTCGATCCCACCCACGATTTATCCGTATTATATTTCACTCCGATCATTTCTCCCTGGCTCAATCGCACCAGGTTGATGATTTTTTCAGGAGATGATTTTCCCGGTTGCCAGCAATACAGCATGCGGATCTCGGTTTTAATCATTCCTTCCGGAGATGAAATCACCGGTTCGTAATTTACTTTCCGCTGAAGGATCCAGTTCTCCGGATCTTTGATGGATTCAATATCCTGTTTCTTAACATGAAATACAACACCGCTTCCTGAAAAGGAAAACAAGGGTTTCAATACATAATTTTCAAGGTCGCCTGGAATTGATCTTATATCACTGACGAATTGCGTTGGCGGAACAAACGGACTTTTTAAAATTGGTAAAATATACTTGCTGATCCGGAAAAACCAGTTGGGATGTCCGGCCCATTCCACATCCACTCCCTCTGTTAAATTAAATTCGCAGTCCAGATCGGAACGATGCAGCAGTTCGTCGAAAATTACCCGGTTGTAAATCCGGTAAATGGGGATTTTCCTTCCATCCAGGTTATAAAATAATTTTCTTCCTTCTTTCAGAACATCACTGATACATACAGCCTGGATGCCGGTATTTTTAAATGTTGCGGTAAAATCGATCCGTGTGTTTTGATTTTCCGGTTCAATATCCATCAGGATTACATTTTCAGGATCATGATTATTCAGCAACAATTCTTTCATCATTACTAAATAATCTTCCTCATTACGGCCAAACAAGTGGTTAACGCCCTGGCCTATTCGAAAATGATGGCGGTATGCTTCAGCGAGAATATGCTGGTAAAAAAACAGTGAAGGAAATCCCTGCAGCTCGATCAGCATGGGCACCAGTTCACCGGATTCATCTTTGCAAATACCAAAATCAAAAGCCATCCACATGGGATTTTCTTCATCACCCGGAACAAAGTGATGGGCTGGAATTGCTTTATCAGTAATTTGTTTAAAATCCGGTTGACGAATTACATCAATAATATATTCACATGCGGCATCCAGTTTCTCATACAAATGCCCCGGGATAAACACCGGCGTTTCCGCAATACGAAATGGAATTTTTTCACCGGCGTATTCCTCAAGCTCCTCTAAAAACGACGCATACCGCTCCGGTGTAAAACTTTCATTAAACTGGTGTCGCAGACCGGGTATCATGAGTCAATGAAAAATATCCGATGGCAAATTTCGCAGCTTGCGGATCGCCTGCTTGAGAAATCCTGGTAGTATAGCACACTGCGTTCTTTGAATTTTATTTTTGTCCCTGAGGAAATCTACCATCTCTGAATATTTTCTTTCACCATGATTACGAATCACCTGCTTCATGATATCAGGACGGTGAAAGTACAGGTTCATGCCGAAATCATCCGCTTCCGGGTGAAACTGGAAACCCAGGAACTCCTCTGAAAAACGAATTCCCATCGCAGCTCTTAAATAAGGAACATGTGGCCGTTCCTTTTCGATACATAACAACTTCGCACCAATAGCTTTCATGGCATTATCGTCGGGTTGCATAACCTGCCAGTCACGGGAATCTACTGCGTAAAATGGTTCCGGAAGATTTGCCAGCACCGGATCTTCTTCGCCTTCTGCTGTTTTGTGCATCGGGAAAATTCCGAATGCGGAAGAGTTGCGCCGGATCACTTCTGCCAGTTTCCAATATCCTACCAACATCTGGAAAGAGTGACAGATGAGGAAGACATATTTTTTCTGCACATCCGGATTTTTGTTATGCGCCCATAACCGGTCCATTAAATCACACCAGTTCTGGTACCATTCACCATCCCGCAAAAGCGGATCACCGGGACCACCTGAAGAAATGAAAATATCATATTCCATTCCGGGTATTTCATTTTTTCCCCGGGTATCAAAAACTTTCCACTCATTGGGAAACACCTGGTCTTCCAACAGCTGTAATATATTCCGCAGTCCCTGGTTGGGAGATTGGTTGTATAGATCGAGAATGGCTATTTTAACGGGATCCACAGGATAAGATCATCGCCCGGCAGGCTCATAAAAATTAACGTCCGTATTTATCAAATATAAGAAATGCTAATCAACTTTCAAAATACTCTACATTCCGGCATTCGTTTCCGAAATGATGTAATCCACTACCGCATTCAGATTTTTTTCCTTCCTGAATACTTCAAGCTGCCGGTCGGCGCCGGATCCGTTTTTTATCATGGTGTGGATATATTCAAGCTCTTCACGTGAGCCTAATGAATCAACAACATCATCCACGAACAACAACAGTTCCTCCGTCAGATCTTTTACAGGAACTTCTTTCTCTTTGCCGAAATCAATCAGCTTTCCTTCCATGCCGTAGCGGGCAGCCCGCCACCGGTTTTCCATGATGAGCGATCGTCCGTAATGCCTGAAATCGAGATTCTGCTCCATCAGCTTTACCAGTTTTGCGATGATTGCCTGCATCAGCGCGGCCAGTGCAATAGTTTCTTCAACACGCATGGGGATATCACAGATTCTGAATTCAAGTGTATTGAAGAAAGGGTGAAGCCGGATATCATACCAGAGTTTCTTCCCGTTATCCATACAATTTGTTTTAACGAGGAGATTAATGTAACGATCGTACTCTTCGGCACTGCCGAAAAAATCGGGAATGCCGGTGCGCGGGAATTTGTCGAACACTTTAACACGATACGATTTGAATCCTGTATTACGTCCCTGCCAGAAAGGAGAATTGGTTGACAATGCAAAAATATGTGGCAGAAAATAACTCGCCGAATTCATGAGCTTAATTCCCTGTTCACGATTATCGATTCCCACATGCACATGCAATCCGAAAATTAGGTTGGAACGTGCAGCATCCTGCATTTCATTTACGATATCATGATATCGTGGATTATCAGTGATCAACTGATCCTGCCAAAGTGAAAAAGGGTGTGTGCCCGATGCTGCAATTTTCAATCCGTGCTCAGCAGCAAGAGACGAAACCATTTTCCTAAGGTAAATAACTTCCGTCTTTGCCTCTTTCACATTCCTGCAAATGTTTGTTCCCACTTCAACTACCGATTGATGCATTTCGGTTTTTATCTGTTCTTTCAGGATTGTTTTTCCACCTTCCACAATCTGGTGCATATGCGAACGCAGTTGCCTTGATTCCGGATCAATCACCTGGAATTCTTCTTCAATCCCAATTGTGAATGGCGGCAAGTTTCCTTCTCCAACTTTGCCGGATTCCTTTGCGGAACGGTCGATAACTAAAGGGGTGAGAATGGGGTTAGGCATAATGAAAAATGATTTTTATGATCCGCCGCGGCGGATGATCTCTTATGATTAATAAGTTATGATTATTGATCATCAAAAATACAAATTGGAAACGTTACTTTTGCAATCTTATCAAATCATAAAACTTTCCCAATCATCTGATTATTAATCCATGCCAGGTATTTTTTACAGAACGGTAAAACATATATGCACCTTTTCGCTGAAATTTTATTTCCGGAAATGGCAGGTCAGCGGCCTTGAAAATATTCCTCCCGGTCCAGTGATTTTTGTTCCCAATCATCAGAATGCGTTTCTCGACGCAGTAATTGTTACCTGCAGCTCCGAAAAAAATCCGTGGTTCATGACACGTGCCAAGGTGTTTGAAAAACCATTTGCAGCAAAGACCCTTCATCAATTACAAATGCTTCCAATTTTCCGTTTCCGGGATGGTTATGCTACGTTAAAGAAAAACGAGCAGGTTATGGAAGATATGCTGAACAAGCTGAATGATAATAACACCATCCTGATTTTTGCAGAAGGAAGTCACAACGACAAATACCAGTTACAACCTCTGCAGAAAGGTGTTGCACGACTGGCGTTAACAGGGAAAGCGGAAAATGCCGCCATTGTGCCGGTGGGTCTGCAATATGATTCACGTGATGATTTCCATTCACGGGTTTTGGTAAACTTTGGTAAGCCTATATTTGTAAACCGAATGAACCTGAATGGCGAAAGCACACCGGACCGGCTGGATATTGTACTTGAAACCATTCGCAAAGGTTTACAACCATTAATACTTCATATACCCTCACCTGGTTATGAGGAAAAGTTTCAACATCTTCAAAAAAACCGGATAGCTCATACTGATCTTGTACAACAGCTGGCTTCCGACCAGGAGCTCGTAAACCAATACCCGCAACCGGGTCAAATTTCTTTACGATCTGAGAATTCAGGGATACAACAAATTCTTCGCGGATATTATCGGATTAACTTGTTTTTTCCAATTCTGATTATCCGTAAATTCATCCTCGATAAACTTAGTGATCCGCAGTTTACCGGGTCGGTGAAATTCGCCGCAGGAATGGTCCTGGTTCCGGTTTTTGTTATCATCCAGTCCTTGTTGATTGGACTTTTTACTGGCTCTGCATTAATTGCAATGCTCTATTTTGTTTCGATTCCATTAAGTATGCGCTTTAGCTGAAGTGAAATCACTTAAATTCATCATCAGTTCATTAAACCTGGTTCACTTTGGCGCGTCCTTTCTGTCTTATAATTATCTTTGCTCAGATGTTTAAATTTCGTCTGCTGTTTACAGCAATTCCGGTGCTTTTGTGCTTTTTTTCGGTGCGACTGGTTGCACAACAACCATCCGGATCATTTATAATAAAAGGGATCATCGTTGATGAATCCACGGGGAAACCTATGGAATTTGCAACTGTGGCTCTTAAAAAACTCCGTGATTCCTCGCTGGTATCCGGCACCATCAGTCCGGCATCAGGCGAATTCAAATTGTCAGATTTACCGCCCGGTGGTTATTTGATTCAAATCGATTTTATGGGATATGAAAAATATACCAATAAAGTTATTTTGAAGCCACAGGGCAGCGCACCTGTCACCGATCTTGGAACTATACGAATGAAGATATCGGCAAAAATGCTGGAAGGAGCTGAAATTGTCGCCGACAAAAGTTTCGTGATGAATAACATCGACAAGAAAACTTATAATACGGAACAATTATCGGTTACTACCGGTGGCAGCGTAAACGACGTGTTGCAGAATCTGCCAAGTATTGAAATGACTGCAGATGGAAACATCAGCCTTAGAGGAAATGAAAATGTAACCATCCTGATTGACGGGCGCCCGTCAGGACTTACCGGTGCGGGAGGTAAATCGCTGCTTGAATCATTGCCGGCATCAGCTGTTGAAAAAATTGAAGTGATCACCAATCCTTCTGCAAAATACGATCCCGACGGCATATCCGGTATTATAAATATCATCACCAAAAAGAATAAGCTTTCCGGCATGACCGGTAACCTGGGAGCTACCAGCAATTTTGATAAAGGTTTTGGTGGAAACGGCTCGTTGAATTACCGGAAGGGCAAATGGAATTTATATTCGACTTTCGGATATAATAACAACACCCGGCATGGCAGTACAATAAGTCACCGTGAAACTTATTTCGAAGATGTTACTGCCATTCTTGATCAGAAGGCTGAAAGTGAAAATAAGAATCAGTCATTGAATATTAAAGCA
>JANWID010000277.1 GCA_025450095.1 Bacteroidia bacterium
CTTTATAGTGAATGATCCGGGTTTCCGGGAAATAATAATTTTTATAACCGCCTTTGATAATCCGGTACGACAAATCGATATCTTCTCCGTACATAAAAAATGCTTCGTCAAGTAACCCTACTTTATCAAGAACAGATCGCCGCATCATCATGAATGCACCGGCCAGCACTTCGATTTCATGAGTTTTATCCTTGCTTAAATATCCAAGATGATATTTACCAAAAATCCGTGATTTGGGAAACAATGCCGCCAGTCCGAAAATTTTATAAAATGCAACCGAAGGGCTGGGCAGTCCGCGTTTTGATTCAGGCAAAAAATTTCCCTTCCCGTCGATCATTTGTACACCGAGTCCACCTGCTTCGTGATGTGCATCCATAAATGAAATACACCTGGAAAAAGTATCTTCTTCCACTACGGTATCGGGATTCAGCAAAAGCACATACTCCCCTTTCGACAAAACAATACCCTGGTTATTGGCTTTTGAAAACCCGGTATTCTCACGGTTTGCGATACAAATAACCGATGGGAATTTCGCTTTCACCATTTCCACCGAACCATCAACCGAATTATTATCGACGACGATTACTTCAGCAGTAAAACCTTCGGCTGCTTTTAAAACAGAAATAATGCATTGTTCCAGGAAGTGCTTTACATTGTAGTTTACAATGATTACAGATAGCTTCATACCATGGACGGGCTCAACCGGGGCGAAAAATACCAATTAAAATGCTTCGTTACCGTGCTAAGGCGTTTTCGTATGGGGTACGGTTAAGAATAGATCTTCCAAGGGTTACTTCATCGGCATATTCAAGTTCTCCCCCTATAGCTACTCCCCTGGCTATGGTCGTAATCGGAATATCAAACGGTTTAAGCTTCCTGAAAAGATAAAACACTGTCGTATCACCTTCCATAGTGGTGCTCAGGGCCATGATGATTTCCTTCAACGATCCTGTTTCTGCCCTCTGTAGCAACTGTTGAATGTTTAATTGTCCCGGCCCGATACCAGCCATTGGATTCAGGATGCCTCCCAGGATATGATAAACACCTTTAAACTGGGATGTACTTTCAACGGCCATCACATCCCGGATATCCTCGACCACCATCACCATACTATGATCACGTCGCGGATCGCTGCAAATTGTACAGGTTTCTGTTTCAGAAATATTAAAACAATTGCTGCAATAACGTATTTCATTCCGCAGTTTAATAAACGCATTTCCAAACCGGTCAACTTCAGATGCTGGCAACCGCAACATGTGCAAAGCCAGTCGTAACGCGGTTTTACGGCCTACACCCGGGAGCCGGGCGAATTCATTAACAGCAGCTTCGAGTAGTCGTGATGAATATTGATTCAAAGGGTTATTATTTGAAGCAAATTTATAAAAAATGAACGGATTACAGATCTTACAATTTGGCATTCTACTAGCATCATGCGATCCCTCACTGGCGTTCGGGATGACGTCTGGCTCATGATTATGGCGGGCGGGGGATGCGGATCATATGAATTATTTCACAAGTGTTCGTAATGCCGCATCCCCCGCCCGCCCCATCACCAATAATGCATCGTCATTCCGAACGAAGTGAGGAATCGCATCAAATTATCCGAATGATTAATTATTCAAGTTTCCTACCCGAATCAGTAACTAATATATTCCTTTCTGCATTAATTAAGTTTCTACAATCCATACCTCTATACTTGTGTACAACTTTGTTAAAACCCCATAAGCAGGTATTCCCGGCTCTTTTCATTAATTAACGTTCTTTGTTTTAAAGGAATAAATATGACCCCTGGATTGATATTAACAGTTGTTGCTTTATACAGCCTGCTGTTATTTTTTGTGGTATGGCTGACTAGTCGGAATGCTGACAATGAATCTTATTTTATCGGGAATAAATCTTCCCGGTGGTACATTGTTGCTTATGGAATGATCGGTGCAAGCCTTTCTGGCGTTACGTTTATGTCGGTGCCTGGTGCAGTCTTCACCACACAGTTTTCATATATGCAGGTGGTATTCGGCTATATTTTTGGCTATGCTGTCATTGCGCTCATATTGATGCCGGTTTATTACAGGATGAACCTGACTTCCATTTATTCTTATCTCGAAGACCGGTTCGGCGACACTGCCTACAAAACAGGATCCTTCTTTTTCATCCTGTCCAGAACAATCGGAGCCTCTTTCCGGCTCTATATTGTGATCAACGTACTGCAGACTTTCGTATTCGACGCCTGGGGTGTACCATTTATTGTGACTGTAGCAACTTTTATGTTACTGATTTTATTGTACACCTATCAGGGAGGTGTCAAAACCATTGTATGGACGGATACCCTACAAACTACGTTCATGCTTATAACGGTAGTCTTCAGCGTTATTATGATTTCGGGACAACTTGGTATCAGTGCAGGCAACCTGTTTGGTGAAGTAATGAAAAGTGATTTTTCAGCAATCTATGTGGGAGATATTTTATCACCGAATTATTTCTGGAAAAACTTCCTGGGAGGTGCATTCATTGCTATCGCCATGACCGGCCTTGACCAGGAAATGATGCAGAAAAACCTGAGCTGTAAAAATATTGGTGAAGCACAAAAAAATATGTTCACCTTCTCGACAGTCCTGGTGGTGGTCAACTTCCTGTTCATGATCCTCGGTGCGGTGCTGGTATTTTATTCTTTGAAAAACAATATTCCTATCGATCCGAAGCATACCGACGACCTGTTTCCCGATATCGCGCTGCATCACCTGGGAACTATTACCGGACTGATGTTCATCATCGGATTGATTTCCGCTGCGTATCCCAGTGCCGATGGTGCGCTGACAGCACTCACAACAGCTTTTTGTTTCGATTTTCTCCGGCTGAATAAAAAACCAGGGGCCTCAGAAGCCGAAATAAAAAGAACCCGTTACCTTGTTCATATATCCTTTGCCGTTATTTTGCTGCTCATCATTGCATTATTCCGGATGATCAATAACGATGCGGTGATACGTAACCTGTTTAAAGTAGCCGGCTATACCTATGGACCACTATTGGGCCTGTTTGCAGTCGGGCTGCTTACGCGATGGAAGATCAATGATAAATGGGTGCCACTGGTTTGTCTCTTGTCCCCTGCCGTAGCGTGGATCATTGGAGATAATGCTGCAACCTGGTTCAATGGTTACAAATTCGGTTTCGAAATGATTATTGTAAATGGTATGATTACTTTTCTAGGATTGATGTTGTTGGTGAGGAGGAAGTAAATTGGGGATTCGAGTTGATTCGATTGTAGATTCTGTGGTTAATTCAATAGATTATTCAATAGGGAATTATATATAGTCAGATCAAACTTTTCCTACAAAACCGACTACCTTCATTTCTTCATTACCACATCTGCACATCACCAAATCAGTAAATTACCCAATTTCCCCATTCTCCTATTCCCTCATTCTCCCATTCTCCCATTCCCTATTTCCCTTATCTTTGCAGCCTTAAATTTTTAAAAAATGAGAAAGGACGTTTATTACGGCGATTATCTGCAACTTGAAAAGATACTTGATGCTCAGCATCCGGAAAGTGATAAGGAAAATATCGAAGCGCATGATGAAATGCTTTTCATCATTATTCACCAGGCATATGAGCTTTGGTTCAAGCAGATCATTCACGAGCTGAAATCGATTCACAAAATCTTCAGCAATGAAAAAATTAACGACAATGCTCCGGATCTGTATAAAGTAGTACACCGGCTCAAACGGGTTTCAGTGATTCTTGATGTTGCAGTGCACCAGATCTCCATCATGGAAACCATGACACCGCTCGACTTCCTTGATTTCCGGAATTTGCTACGTCCGGCATCGGGTTTCCAGAGTATCCAGTTCAAAATTGTGGAAGCCATGCTGGGTCTGAAGCTGGAACACCGGTTCGGAAAAGAATATTATCTGTCACAGCTACGTGAAGAGCATAAGGAAGTTATCCGTAAAGTTGAGGAACAAAGCTCTATTATCGAAGAGATCAATAAATGGCTGGAACGAATGCCGTTTTTTGAAGAAAAAGAATTGTGGAAAGAATTCAACGGGAAAGATCACGATTTCTGGAAAGAGTACCGTGCTACCTATGAGGCCAGCCTTACTCCTGCCGAAAAACAAAACATCGAACAATTCGACAAAGTATTTTTCTCACCTGAATTCACAGCCAGTCGCAGATTTTCAAACAGAGCCAATCGTGCAGCACTCTTCATCATGCTGTATCGCGATTATCCATTGCTACAACTTCCCTACCAGCTGCTAAACCTCCTCCTCGACCTCGATGAACTGATGTCCTCCTGGCGTTCAAGACACATGAATATGGTGCACCGGATGATCGGAAAACGTATAGGCACTGGCGGTAGCAGCGGTAAGGATTATCTCAAATCAGCTATGGATAGCCATTACATTTTCCAGGAAGTTGCTGAACTCACAACATTTCTGATTGAACGCACGAATCTTCCACAATTGCCAACAGCCCTCGAGAAACGACTTGGGTTTGTTCATAACTGAAGGTAGTCAACAGCCTGCAGCTGGCAGTCAGCAGTCGCCATTAAATAGTAATTAAGAATTTTAACATAAATAAAATCTGCGTGCTGTCTGCTGCAGGCTGGAGACTGGAGACTGGAGACTGTCTGCTGAAAACTACAAACGTATAGATATCACCGGAAAAACCTCCTTAAAATCATCCGCCAGTAAAATACCGGGCATTACGGAGAAGTAACGGAATTTCTTGTTGTAATAAACCATCATAGTGGCTTCACGGAAATACTGTCCTTTTGATTCTATCAGGTACCCCAGGCCAAAGCCATTATAATTTTTTTCTTTTCTGTCAAAGATGCTGAAGTTCAACAGGAATTCCGCATTGAGAAAAGTGTTCCGGTACACGCTGTAATTTTTATCGACGTTTCGCTCGAAGAAGAAAAAGCTGGAAGTATTCACATTGATTTCATAACGATCGCGGTGGTTAAGTCCTACATTTATGTAGAACACCGGTGCTATATCATTTCTGACAAGGCTCACGCCGAATCCCGGATAGATTAATAACCTGTTCTTCTTTACACTGTCGATACCAACCGATTCAGGAGCAGCAGGGATGGTATCCTGTGCTTTCAGTTGAGCCGTGAATAGAATTAAAAAAAATGAAATGAATACCAGGTGGAAGTTGCGGAAGCGTTTTTTCATACTCTAAAATAATCATTTTAAAACAAATCCGGGCAAATGCAACTCAAGACTCCGTTTCCCGGACCCATAAGATCAGGCCATCAAAACGGGTTACCGTTACCGGTTTATTTGCCTCAACAAAACCTGATTCCGCATTGGCCGAATAGCTTTGTCCATCGATGTTAATTTTTCCAGAAGGCCGCAAAAACGATTGTGATGTTCCACTGCGACCAACTAATAAATGCAAAGAGAGATCGGAAGAAACATAACCTTCCGAAGCTTGCATACTGCCCTGTAGTACCATCCTGTTAAAGCGGTTAGTTGTCATCAGTTTTTTACCCAGGAAATAAGAAACAACTACAGAACTGAACATGGCCATAACCACAATGGTGAGCGAACGACCGATCTCGGATTTATCGATACCATCAAAATTAAATCCTTCATTTTCGATCATGCTAAAAGTAAACGCCGTTATCAGCAATACGATACCACTCACCCCGGCTACTCCAAAACCGGGCAATACCAGTATTTCTACCGCCAACAAAATAAAACCTATCAGAGCAAGCAGAATTTCCCAATTCGCGGCAAGTCCTTCCAGGTATAACGGCGCGAAATACATTACGGCGGCACTAAGGGCAACAATTAATGGGAACCCGATGCCGGGAGATTGCAGCTCGAAATAAATTCCGGCCAGCATCAGCAAAAGCAGAATTCCGCTCACAGCAGGATGAATCAGAAAGGAAATGATATTCTCCAGTGCAGAAGGCTCATAGACTTCCATCCTGTAATCTGAGATTTTTTCCAATTGCAGCACAGCTTCTACCGATTCTGCCATTCCTTCACAATATCCATTCGCAATAGCTTCTTTGGTTGTAAAAGTCAGCACCTTTCCCGAATCATTGACTCCGGGAATATATGTCCTTGGATCTACCATGGCTTCAGCAATCCTGGGATTACGGTTCCGTTTTTCGGCCGTGGAACGCATCATGGCACGCATATACGATTGATATTTATCAGGCAATGCTTCCGCTGCTGAATTCACAACAGTAGCGGCCCCAATACTGGCTCCACTTCGCATATAGATACGGTTGCATGAAATTGAAATCAGTGCTCCTGCGGAAGCTGCATTGTTATCGATAAACGCAATTACCGGTATTTCGGAATTCAGGAGTCTTGTCCGTATAGAATCGGCCGCATCGAGCATGCCACCGTAGGTGTTCAGGTGTATCAGAATGAGTCCCGCTTTTTTATCATGAGCCTCTTTCAGAGCTGCACTAACCTTTCGTGCCATTCCCGGACTGATCTCCTCACGGATATTGATTGTATAGACTACAAGAGTACTATCGCTTCCAAACGCGACACCGGATACCAAACTGCATGATGATATCGTTAAGAGCAAAACCGTGTTAACGATCCATTTTACTCTGGTGATAATGTTAATTAAACTGTTGATAATCATTTTGAGTTCCGGCCCTGTTCGGGTGTTGAAAAAATCTATAATTGTGTTAAATTAAGACGTGTGTAAGAATGGTCAAAAGTAATGGTTTGAGGGGATTGATTTTATTCTTCCTGGTGACAGCATTTTCCTGTCTTTCAACTGCCTCCAGTGGTTTTCCTGCCGATTCTATTCGTGTTATGTGGATGGAAGGTAAAAAATATATCCTTCACAAAGTAGAATCGAAAGAAACCTGGCCGCTGCTTGCGAAGCGCTATAACGTTTCCGTTTCGGATCTTAAGAACGCAAATAGTGGCGTGGAACAGCTCAAACTGGGGCAAATTATAAATGTCCCTTCAGGAGTTTCCGCTTCTGCGGGAAGTGTGGCATCTCCGGCTCCTGTAATTATTGATCCTCCTGCCCGGCAAACAACTGTTGCACCTGCACCATCTTCAGTTGGAAGAACACCGGAAACTTACACCGTAAAAAAGGGAGAAACACTTTACAGTATCTCAAAAAGATTCAACAAGAGTGTTGAGGAAATGAAGACGATGAACAAATTGTCTCTTGACATACTATCTGAAGGCCAGGTTCTGATCGTGAATTATAATTCAAAGCCTGCTGCTACTCCAACACCAAAAGTAAGTGCTGTTTCCAGTACAACTGTTGCTCAGCCAGTATCACAACAACCTCCTGCACCTGCAGTTAAAACCCCGGTTCAGGAAGAGAAAAAAGAACCGGCGCCCATTGTTGTTCCTGTTCACAATACAGGTGTTTCTCCGGCTGCCGGGTACGAAAAACCTACCAAGTCCATCAGCCCGGTTAAGAAAGGTAATACCGGCAAAACACTGATGCAGATTACAGAAACAGGTGTGGCAACCTGGATCCAGGATGGTCAGGTTAAAAGTGATCGGTATTTTGCACTCCATCGGTCAGCGCCTATAGGAACAATCATAAAGGTCACTAACCGCATGAATAACCAGTTCGTATATGTGAAAGTGGTTGGTTCCTTACCGGATACCGGGGAAAATGAAAATATCATCATCAAAGTTTCCCAGGCTGTTTCAACAAAACTTGTAGCTCTTGACCCGCTTTTCCAGGCTGAACTCAGTTACGGGGTGATGCAATAATAGTTCGCGCGGTTTGGCGTTCGGGGTTCGGCTCCGCTCACCCTGACAAGATTTTACAGTTTGGTACATGGTTCGGCTTTGCTCACCGTGACCTTCAGTTAATTTAAGAACGGATCTTAATACTTCTTGCAAGATAAAGTGAAAGAAGGCTAGCCACGATGGCGACCCAACCAATGATATCATAATTGGATAGCATTCCGCTTTTTCCCTGGAGTAAAACATGACCTGCCAGGAAAGATGCTCCTCCTATTGAAAGCTGCCTGACAGCCGTGGTGAGACTCATGAAGCTGCCGCGATTTTCCTTTTCCGAGGCTGCACTGATCATAGTAAATGCAGGTATTGATCTTCCACCGATAACAACAAAGAAAAGCGTTGTAATGCTTAGTGCCAGCCAGCAGGGAACTTTTGTCAGGTTAGTTAAAAAGTAAATGGGAATAACGGACAATAAGATAAGGATGGTGAACATCCTGCGTTTGCCATATTTATCTGAAAGTTTTCCAATGATGGGCATGGTAAGCATGCTGGCTCCCCCACCGATAATATAAATATAAGACAGCTCTGTTTCCAGGTAGCCGGTATTGGCAACCATATAGGTACTGATGTACGGAATTACTGTAAACTGTCCAAACATCAGCAGCAGGATAACCAGCAGTGCCCGAAGATGATTTGTATCAGAAATTAGCGCCTTCACGTTCATGATCTCTTTCCAGGCACTAACTTTCATGCCTATATGCTGTTTCAGTGCGGGTACGTAAATAACAATAAACACGAAAATCAAAGAGGAAATAATTCCAAGGAAAATAAATGGTGCTTCCCAAGAGAATGTATCGGATAAATGCAAACCGAACGGCACACCTGCAACAGCGGCAATGGAAAAGGCCATCATAACGGTACCCATAGCCGCTGCCCTCCGTTCATAGGGATAAATATCGGCAACGATGGAAATAAGCAGGGAACTTAGCATACCGCCAAATGCCCCGGTAAACATCCTGGATAATAGTAATTGGGTGAATCCTGTTGACATAGAACAGGCGAATGTTCCGACAATAAACAGCAGGTAGGCAGTCATCAGCGCCTTTTTCCGATCGAACCGATCGATGAAAAATGCTGCCAGGAATCCACTTAGTCCGGCTGCTATGGCATACCCGGATACGATCATCCCGTATTCACTTGCTGAAATATCGAACAATCGCATCAGCTTCGGACCCAGTGGCATCACGATCATGAAATCCATGATGTGGGTAAACTGGATAGAAGCCAGTATGAGTAAGATAATCTGTTCCCTTGTTTTCATAAGCACCAAAAACTACATTCCGGAATCTGGAAAAAAAGCGTTAAGAATTGATTGTATGAATCAAAAGATTCTACATATCAGACCAACCCGAAAATCAAGCATCAGGACTTCAGGGTTGCTTCGTGAGTTATGGTTGCTTTAAGTAGTTTGGATACCGGGCAATTGACTTTAGCATCCTCTACGGCAGTCTGGAAAGCTTCCTGTGAAATTCCGGGTACGTGAGCGGTAACCTTCAGGTGAGAGTTGGTAATGGAACCATTTTCCAGCGTGACGGTGCACGTAGTATCGATATTTGTGGCTTCAAATCCTGCTGCCACAAGTACAAAGCTGAGTTTCATGCTGAAACATCCTGCATGGGAGGCCGCTATTAGTTCTTCCGGGTTGGTCCCAGCTCCATCTTCAAACCTGGAACTAAAGGAATATGGGAGATTTTTAAAGGCACCGGTATGGGCGGACATGGTGCCTTTCCCTGTTTTTCCGGGGCCTTGCCAGTTGGCTGAAGCGTTTCTTTTTTTCATTATCGAATTTAGCTGTGGTTATAACCCGCAAATAAAGGAGATTTCGGTCATGTGTATATTGCTCAAAACAAAAAAAACAATCCCGTTAAAGAAAATGCCTTTATAATGCCAGTTAGTTAGAAAAATCCACTACTTTTGCACGCTCCTAAAACCAACCTGCCCAGGTGGCGAAATTGGTAGACGCACCACTTTGAGGGGGTGGCGCCGTAACAGGTGTACGAGTTCGAATCTCGTTCTGGGCACTTTAAAAAATTAAGACTTAAAAATTAAGCATTAAAAATTTTTAATTCACATCCCGCTTCAAATCACATTCAGCGCATGCGCTGAAGTGTGACGCGAAGCGACTCTACTTCAGCGCGAGTGGCGAAATTGGTAGACGCGCAGGTCTCAGAAGCCTGTGGGGTAAAACCTGTAGGAGTTCGACTCTCCTCTCGCGCACTTGAAAAAAGCTTTCAACTAACTGGAGGCTTTTTTTATTTTTCAAATCTTCAATCTTAAATTTTACTTTTTACATCTTACATCAACATTTTTTAAGCAGGAATATAATTTAATATTGAAAATGTGAAATTTTAAATTAAAGATTTCACAGAATTTTAAAACCGGAAGTGTCTCTTACAAATTTGAAATATTCCATCCAATACGCAAGCTTTTTTTTTAAATCTAAATTTCATTAAAAAAATACAGTACTATCAGAAATTAAACCCAACACCAACATAAGGGGCAGCAATCGACATCTTCAGATCATTTGTATCCTCTATGCTTTCACCAAATAAATGCGTACTTCGCATTTGAAAACCACCGGTAAATTCCCACGACTGAAAACGGTGGGTATAATTCAGGTCAGCCAGAAAAGTTGAGTACCGGAGATACATGTTCCCTCCTTCCTGGTAAAAGTTTTTAAATTTTGGAATATAGGTACCTGAAACATCCAGGTTGAATTCATTCATCTTTTTATAAATATACCGCGCAGAAATGCCTGCTTCCGGGTATGGCAACGCCTGTTTCCCGAACTTCTCATATACTTCCTGGCGTGGACTTCCTGGCTCTACCTGTCCGTCGAGATAAAATGTGGTGTGATCAAAAACAATTCCTGCAATGTATTGAATCCTGAATTCTTTTTCAGAATAAAGGTTACCGTGATAATGCGCCCCCAGTCTGTAAAAACGGGTTTGAGCTACATCAATTCCTGTGCTTCCGTTTATGATGGTGCCGTTGTATTCAATATTATGATCAAGGATTGCATTGCCCTTGATGAAATAATTCTCATAGGTTAATGAAAGTCGTCCATCATTGCGAAATGTTCTTTCAAGCTGCAACTGTAATGCAGGATAATTTTTCATACCGACATCTTGAAGTTGCACTTTATCACCTTCAATATCCAGCTCTCTTACCTTAATGTATCCATTTGTAAGCCACTCGCTACGATAGAAGGCGCTAATGTTCCAATTCCCATCATTGTGCAACGGCTGGGCTGAAATGCCTGTCATGCACAATATAGTAATTACAATAAAACTTCCTGATTGCCTGAAAATTTTACCAAGCATCTCAACTCCCCTTTTTTTACTAATAACAAAGTTAGAACAGGTAAGTTGAGTACAGTATGAGCAAAATCAGTTAAATGAAAAATAATACTGGCTCTGATTCTCTTCATAAAACTCATTTTAAAAAGAAAAGCCCGGTGGTTAACCGGGCCTATCCTATAAATTATTTTTTATTTTTTTCTCGTAAACTTGATTTCCATCGTCTGATACTCTTTCTCTCCTGGGGGTGTCATATACATTTTCATTAGTTGGTTATTATCATCAACCATTGTAAATTCTTCCCGGACTTCCATGTCCTTTCCTGTTAAAGGATCCACCTGTTTACCTCTGAAATCAACTGTTTTTGTATTTGGATTATAAGTTCCTTCCATCATCATTATTCCGGTGCCCATGTTATCTATCCAGGTACTTACGTATTTCTTTTTGGAATTATCATAGCCGACTATGCTGGTGCCTTCGAAAGGCATTCCATCAAATGTGCCCGTATGCCTGGATTGCTGATAACGGCCACCAAGAATCATCATATTGGTGCAGGTAGACACACTTTTTGATGGTGGCGCACCGGGTTTCATCCACATGGTAACTTCCTCATTCCACACGCCATTAGATTTCGCCAGCATGCTGTGCATCTCACCGGGAGTAGCATACGCTGTCCAGGCTTTCATCATTTCTTCCTCCTCCTTTGTCATAGGAGGTGCTTGTTTTTTCGAATCTGATTGCGCTATTGATAGCCCTGAACAGATTACAAATAATAGTAAAATGGTTAACTTTTTCATGAGATTTGGATTAGGTTTTCATCAAAATTAATTATTTTTTATTTAAAAAAAATAAGTCACTCCCCAGGTATATAATTTTCTCAATGGCATACATTTCCATTGGTGATTTTACTGACGAAGATTAACGCTAAAAGAAGTAAGAACGGGTTGGTCAAAAAATTATGAGCATAGTTTTTAAGGAAGATTTGAATACCCTTTTAGGGCGATCTTCATGGTATACCAATAAAACTTTTTAAACAAAGGATTAAAAAACAAAATCCTTTTTCTTGCGAGCAAAACATCATAATGAGTTAAAGATACTCCCTCCATTGTAAACATTGCCCAGGATTTCATAAATCCGGAAACCCTATTTCTAATATCAGCAATTTCATCTCTATAAAAAGACAAATCTCTAAGTATACTTTCATTTTCTGCAATTGCTTCAGGTGATACAGCTTCGATAGTAAATGGAAAACAGATTAATTCCCACACATCAATTTTATTTGAGGTATCAATATTAAATTTTTCAGCGAATAATTTTAAGTCCTTTTCATATTTTCTTTCTAAAAATAAAATTTCCTTTTTTTGAACGCAGAATAAGATAGGGTCAGCGTCCAGATTTATAAAATCAATTTCATAATGAAAAAATTTCCGTTTGTTATTAAAGAAATTATAAAATGGATAACCACTTAATTTAATAGAGTTATCATATATTTCCAATTTCATACTATTTTATTCACTTGTCACCCGACTTTACCTACTTAAAAAGCTCTTGTGAATTAAGATTCTTTCCGCAAATAATGCTTCTAAAAATAGAAGATTATGTACACCTTTTCGAACCTTGAACGTCATCTCTTTCTCCACAGTTATGAACAGGTCTGGGGCATTTTGAATTTTATTTCCAGGTACTCCTCCTGCTCTGGCACAGTTTTTTTCCAATGTACTAACGGTGGCCTATAAACGGCCTGAATTAATTCACAACTATATAAACCCCATTAGCCATGAGAACGACTATTCTACTAATTTTTGCACCACTTACATTGTATGCACAAACGCTGCTTAAAATGGAAGAAATTAACGGAAGGCAGGTTCTGCCTTGTAAAGTAAACGGCATTACTATGAAATTCACCATCGACACGGGTGAAAACGATGCGGTTATCTCTCTTACTGATGCACTGTTCCTGTTAAAGAACGGTTATGCAGCTCCTTCTGACCTTGGTGGAATAGAATACGACAGGTTTGTATTTGGTCATACCGGCTCCGGAGCCACCCTGGTAATTAAACAACTGGTGATCGGTCAAACGGTGATTAATAATGTACTTGCAACTGTCAGCAACGACCTCAGAACCCCGCTCGTGGTAGGTCAGAAGATTATGCGAAAACTTGAAAAAATCGAATTCGATTACAGCAACCAGCTGGTAACCATTAAGGGTGGACCAAGCGAAAAGACTTTCCAGGATTTCAGTCCCAAGGCATCAATCAACCAGCCTGTTAAGAATGAAAATCTTCCGGTCATACCCATATCAAAGGTTGCTACCAGTGAGAGCAATCAGCGGTTGTTGGTTAAGACTAATACCAGCCTGTATGCACTGCCCAACCAGGGTCCTGCAATTTATCCTGTATTCAGCAATACTTTCGTGAATCTCATTGGCGACGCAGCCCCCGATCAGTCATACCTGTATGTAGATTATAACGGGAAAAAAGGCTATATAAACAAGCTTGCTGTGGATACGAAATAGTGCATCGGAACCTGTACTCAAAAATCCCCTGATTGGGGAGATAGTGTCCTATTGTCCTCTATGATAATAAACCAGATTTAACCGGTTGATAAAAAATGGGTGACAGACTTTATTGAAATCAAAATCCACTTTTCAATTTGATTCGCAGAGTAAGGAATTGCAATGACCGACGACTTTCAATAATCAACAGTAAGTTGTAGGCAATTTTTCAGCATATTCATTTTGTAATTCTTCCTCTGAATGTTGACAACCAGCTATGGCTGCTGATCATTGTTATTCGTATTAAAACCTATTGCATTGCCTTTATCCTTAAACTAAAAATTATTTTTTTCTGTTTTAACTTTTTTTTACCTTCACTATAGAAGTTTATTTATCAACGACCCTCCATTCCTAATTCATACTTTGACCACCATACTACCGGTCATACCCTCATAAATAAGGTCCTATTTTAAAAACTTCAACTATGAAAAAACTTATGATCATCGTAATGGCTTTTGCCTGCACGCAGGTGAAGGCACAGGAAATCAATGAATCTTTCATTGGATTTAAGTTTGCCTGGAATGGTTCTCAGAATTCATTCCACAATCCTTCCCTGGAGAATGCCGATGTGAGTTTCAAATCAGGATTTGCAGCAGGTGCATTTTGCAATATCGGTTTATCCGAAAAATTCGCCATCCAGCCTGAATTCCAATATTCGCAAATGGGAACACATCTGGAAGAAACGTTACCAGATAATACAACTACTAACACAACCCTCAGCCTGGATTATTTTTCGATGCCGGTATTGATAAAATTTTATCCCATTGAGAAGTTGAATATTTTCGCAGGTCCCCAATTCGATTTTTTATTCGATGCAAAATCTGATGCTGATAATAGCTCTTCAGTAGATCTGACATCGCAGGTAACCTCTTATGACTTTACCCTCACTGTCGGGCTGGAATACTGGTTTACCCGATACCTGGGTATCTACGGCCGGTATATGCTCGGATTCCAGGATATAAATGAAAAAAATCCAGGCATTGATCTGAATTTACAAACCATCACAGGTGAAACAACAAACACCGGGTTCCAGGTCGGTTTGGCAATTGGTATCAGATCAAAAGAAGGTGAAACAACGATTCCATCTCCTGTTACTTTCCCAGCTGCCGACTCCGATGGTGATGGTATTAAAGATGACGTCGATAAATGTCCTTCACAGGCTGGAATTGCTAAATACAATGGATGCCCCATACCCGATACTGATGGTGATGGTGTAAATGATGAAGCTGATAAATGTCCTTCACAGGCTGGAATGGCCAAATACAATGGTTGTCCGGTACCCGATACAGATGGGGATGGTGTAAATGATGAAGCTGACAGATGTCCTAAAACTGCGGGTATTGCCGGTAATATGGGTTGTCCTGAAATGATCCTCTATTACTCACGTGAAGAAGCAGAACTTGATTCCAATGACATGTCAAATCTGGATATCGTTGTTAGCTTTATGGAACGTCACCCAGATTTAAATATCATCGTTGAAGGTCATACCAGTACACCTGGTGACGATGCCTATAACCTCACCCTTTCTGAAAAGAGAGCCAATGATGCTATTAATTATATGGTTTCGAAAGGAGTCGACCGTAAACGGATGACAGCAAAAGGCATGGGTGAACAATTCCCAATTGGTGATAATTCAACCGATGAAGGAAGAGCTAAAAGCCGAAGGGTAGTTATCAGGATAGCCCAGTAAGAGTATGCAGTCAGCAGCCTGTAGTTATGGTTTGACTCCGATCACCATATCTGCAGTCTGCTGTCTGTTTTTTCACTAGTTTTGTATTTTGAACTGAATTTCGTTAATGTTTGCTGTAGTTGACCTGGAAACCACCGGTGGTAACCCGGGTACCGATAAGATAATTGAGATCGCGA
>JANWID010000278.1 GCA_025450095.1 Bacteroidia bacterium
GAAAAGCGTTGCTTTCATTCACTGACCGGGTAACCGTTTTAGGGAGCCGGTAACGGGAGTTCTGATAAAAGAATAGCATTTTGAATTTTCAACTGGTCACTGAAGCGCCTTCCTGGATGCTTATTCTATGCCTGCTGGCAGGATTTGCTTATGCCCTGGTTTTATACCGGAAAGAAACTACATTCTCCGGAGTTGCTACGTGGGTAACATGGACGATGGCCATACTGCGTTTTTTTGCTGTTACATTTTTGTGCGTTCTGCTGCTCTCACCTTTGGTTAAAACCCTGTTCAGGCAGGTTGAGCGACCTCTGATTGTTTTCCTTCAGGACCAATCCCAATCGATAACCAGTGTAACAGATTCACAGGTGGTAAAAAAGGATTACCTGGAATCATTGAATGCTCTTAAAAAAGATCTGGAAAGCGATTTTGATGTCCGCGTTTTTGGTATCGGCGAACATGTAAAAGAATCTCCGGAGATCGATTTCAAAGATAAAATTTCAGATTTATCGGAACCGGTAGATGAATTGAAATCGAGGTTTACAGGCAGGAACCTTGGTGCTATAATTCTATCCAGCGATGGAATTTTTAATAAAGGTACGAACCCGCTTTACACATATTCGGGATTAAGAGTACCTGTATATACCATCGGCATGGGTGATACCACAGTCAGGAAAGATTTAATCATCAGTCGTGTCAATCACAATAAAACGGCATTCTCAGGAAATACATTTCCGGTTGAAATCACACTAGATGCGCGTCAATGCAACGGGCAGGAAATTTTACTTACCATACTGAAAGGAAATGATCCTGTATTGACAAAACCCATTACAATAACTTCCAACCGATACAACATGCTGTTCCCGCTATTCCTTGAAGCAGGTGCAAAAGGAATGAGTCATTATGTTGTTAAAGTTTCGAAACTCGATGGCGAAATCAGTCACATCAATAACCAGCGTGATTTTTTTATTGAAACAATTGATTCACGCCAACAGGTACTGGTAATCGCCAATTCACCGCACCCGGATATTGCTGTTTTAAAAAGTCTGCTGGAAAGCAATCCGAATTACCAGGTTAAAACAATCCTGGCAAATGAATTCGACGGAAAAACCGACGACATCAACCTGGCCATTTTACACCAGCTTCCTTCAATCACACAAGGTGCTTCCGAAATAATTCAAAAGCTTCAAAAAGAAAAAATCCCGGTGTTGTATATCCTGGGTGCTCAAACATCAACGGGTGCACTGAATAAGCTTGGAACAGGCGTCAGTATTGAAGAACAAAACGGGAACAACACGGAAATCATGGCAGAACCAGCCACTGATTTTCCTTATTTTACGATGGAAGAAGAGCATCTCCGCAGAATCAGGAGCTTTCCGCCTCTTGTTAGCCCATTTGGAGATTATTCAATTGTTGGACCTGTTCAGGTATTATTGTATCAACGAATCGGGTCAGTAAAAACCGACATGCCCCTTTTATTGTTTAATGAACAGAATGAACAGAAAACAGCGGTATTGGCAGGCGAAGGAATCTGGAAATGGAAACTACGCGAATATTCTGACTTCAATAGTAGCGAAGGGGTAACCGCACTGCTGACCAAAACCATTCAATACCTTGCTACAACGGAGAAAAAGAAACCGTTCAGGGTGTTCTTTAAAAATTCATATTCCGAAAATGAGCCTGTAATCATGGATGCGGAATTCTATAATGAATCGGGTGAACCCGTAAACACAAACGAAGCAACCATTACTATCCTGGATGAAAACAGCAATAAATACCCATTCACTTTTTCACGTACCGGGAAAGCTTATACACTGCAGGCGGGGTACTTGCCAGTGGGAAGTTATTCTTTTACAGCATCGACTGTGGCAGGAAACAAATCACATATTGAAACAGGAAATTTTACCGTGAACGCACTCCAGGCAGAACTTACCGAAACTATAGCCAATCACCAGCTGTTGAATGCTCTTTCAGAAAAAACAGGTGGCAGGTTTTTTCTTCCGGCTTCAATCCGGAATCTTGCAACTGCTATTAAAGAAAGGGATGATATCCGGCCGGTTTCTTTTACCCAGAAAAAGCTCGATGAAGTTATCAATCTGAAATGGGTATTTGCCCTTTTGTTGTTTATCCTTTCAATAGAATGGTTCATGCGTAAGCGAAACGGGGGATACTAAAAAATTCAAATGTCACTCCTGGATATTCTCATATTAATTGTTATTGCAGGATATGCACTGGAACGTTGGCTGTCATTTCTGAACAGCCGTCGCTGGAATGAAAAAGTACCCGAACAGCTATGTGGTATATGCGATCCCGAAGCATACAAAAAAGCACAACAATACGACCGTCAAAATAAACGTCTTGCTTTAGTTTCTGAAACATTAGGAACTGCGTTACTTCTGGTGCTGTTATTAACCGGTGCATTTGGCAAGCTTGATACATGGGCATTAGAACATACAACTTCACCGGTGCAGGCTACTTTTATTTTTTTTGGTTTAATTGCTATCGTTTCTGAAATACTGGGACTACCTTTTTCCATTTACCGGACTTTTGTAATTGAAGCTCGATTTGGTTTTAATAAAACCACACCAGGACTTTTTATTTCCGATAAGATTAAGAGTTACATACTGGCAATATTAATATTGGGAAGCCTGCTTTATATTTTTATTCAGCTTTATAACAGGTTTCATGATCATTTCTGGATTTATACATGGGTGGTAGCGTCGGTGGTAATGGTTTTGGTTTCTATGTTTTATACTTCGTGGTTGCTTCCCATATTTAATAAATTAACACCGTTGCCGGATGGTCAGCTTCGGGATGCAATTGTGAGTTATTGTAGAAAAACCGGTTTTGAGCTAAGTAATATATTAGTGATGGATGGGTCAAAACGCTCTGCAAAAGCGAATGCTTTTTTCAGTGGAATGGGAAGAAAAAAGAAAATTGTTTTGTTTGATACCCTTATCGAAAAACATCCTGTTGACGAACTGGTGGCAGTGCTTGCACATGAAACCGGACACTACCGGCTGCGACACATACGAAAAGGTTTAATATTATCACTGGTTCAAACAGGGATCCTGTTGTACCTGTTTTCTGTTTTTATGGATAGCGATAGCATTGGCAAAGCAATGGGCGGATCGGTACACACTCTGGAACTTGGCATCATGGCTTTCGGCATTTTATATAGCCCTGTTTCCATTGTAGTAGGGTTGCTGATTAATTTCCTTTCAAGAAAACATGAATTTGAGGCTGATGCTTATGCCGCCAGGACCTGCAGTGGAAATTCGTTGTGCTCAGCATTGAAAAAACTTTCTGTCAACAACCTGAGCAATATGAACCCGCATCCGGCTTACGTATTTTTTTATTATTCACATCCACCGCTCCTGGAACGAATCAGGGCTCTTGACAAAATCGGTCAAACCGCCTGATATTAACATCATCATCGATAGGCCGTCCCTCCAAAATCAAGCTCGCCATTTCATTTGCATAAAATGGAGCAAGCAATGCTCCCTTTGTACCCAATCCGTTAAATATCCCGATACATTGAAACTTTGGATGCAATCCAAGGCACGGACGCCGGTCAAGCATCGCAGGTCGGATACCTGCCTGATGACCGGTGATACTGAAATCACTTCCTATCGCTTTTTGCAAGTTTGTTGACAGGTAATTTAAACCTTCGGAAGTTACTGCTTCAGAAAGATTGTTCCATTCATAAGTCGCTCCCGCCCGAAAGTTGCCGTTAGCCAGTGGTAAGATGTAAATATTGCCGCTGCTAATTATAAACGATTCGGTCAGCCCGGTTGTTATAAAATCAATGATTTCTCCTTTGGCCGGTTTGAAAGGAATGAAACTGAAATAGGGGTTCAGAGTTGCCTGATAACCTTCACAAAAAATAATATGTGAATATGAATTTCCATTCCATTTAACTGAATCACCGGTAGGAGTGAGGTCATTAAAATCCAAACGGTCTTTGAAATAATTCCCCTTCTCCTTTACAATTTCAATTATTGATTCTGTTAAAGCAAGCGTGTCAATATAACCGCATTTTTTAAGGACAATTCCACCGTAATTATTCCGGACATTGTTGGGCATCTTATCCTGTGATACTATCGAATCGCAATAATCTTCCATACCGGGTTCTGAAGATCGGGCATACCATTCATTCAGATTGGATGAAGAAGAAAATACCTGCAAGACATTCATTTCAAAAAATAATTTTCTTTCGGAATTTTTTTCAATCTCCCTGTATGTATCAAATGCAAAAGGCAACAATTGGTCTGCAAGATAAGTTTTGGCCAACCGCCTTCCCGTAATTGGAATAATAATCCCGGCTGCCACTTTCGTAGCATTAAATTCCGGATCATCATCTATAACTGTTACGGGAATGTTTTTCCGAACCAGGTTCCAGGCCAATAGGCTGCCTGCAAAACCCTGCCCGACAATTAATATATTGGGCCTTCGCGACATTTAAGATTTATAGAAAGATTGTTCGGACGCCTGCATGGCGTCCCTACAGCATTTTCCAATTCCCTCAATGACATTCCTTTTTCTCAAGGACGTTTACCTGTATACGTCACCAAAGCCATTCTGCGTCCATCCTGGCTAACAACCATCCGGTAAAACGAACCACATGACTTTGAGAAGTCAGCAACCATTTTCCATTTCCCGGAATTGCTTTTATCCATCATAAATAATTTTCCGTCTTTACCAGCAAGTAAGTTTCCGCCCGGTGTGAACGCGTAATCTTCAACATCATCAATTCCTGTTGCGTATTCATCAGCATTTTCATTTTCCAGGTTGTACCGGAATAATTTCACAATGGTTCCGGTTTTCCGGGTAAACAGGAATGCGTTTTCTCCTGGAAATTTTAAGAGACATCGCCCGATATTTTTTTCAGGTATTGTATATTGTCCGCTGTAATAATCATAAATAATGAGCTCAAGTCCATTGTTAAGATTTACCAATGCAAGCACGCTGTCGTTAATCCATAAATAATATCCGATGCTGTCAAGTCCCGGCAAAAGCTCCACTGCTTCATCAAAAGAATCCTGGAATAAACAAAGACGTTGTGATTTATTTTTATTCACCCGAACAACACTGATCCCTTTTCCTTTAGATAAATATCTCGGTGAATATTCACTTTCATCCGAATTCGTCAACCGGGTTGTGGTGCTGTCATTTATTGAATATTCATAAATTTCTGATTGAAGCGTATCAGGCATTGAAACATACAATAGTTTTTTACTGTCAGCAGAAAACGCCGGCTGATTATCATAACCAACATGATTGGTTATATTAACCGGTTGGCTGAATTCGGGTTGACTTTTTTTATCTGTAATATTTACAAGGAAGATCTCAGTTGTGGAAGGTTGTGCAAATAAAGAGAACGCTGGGAGAATTGTCAGGAAAATGCTTGTAATTTTTTTCATTGCTTTGAATTAATGACGTCGTAATTGTTTTACTTCATCCGGGTTAACTTTCTTACTATTTGTTACCCGGATATCAAAACTGTCGGTGTGTTGTTCTTTTAAATAGTAACCACGTAACCATAATGGATTTTCATCCGGATTACTTAGAATTATAACAGAATCCGTTTCGCGGGGAAGTTGAATATCCCTGGCAAGGGTGGAATGAAACACTCCCATTTCCCGAACCATTTTGAAGAATAATGTATCTCCGTATGATGGCGTTGAAGTTCCTTGTTGTTCTACAAGATAGTAATTTCCGGAGAGATGAAATCTTTGTGGGTTTGCAGTTGTAAAATTTCCAGTTACTATGAATCCCAACACCCTTGAAGGAGCAATAATGAAAACAGGTAGTGATAAAAGGAAAATCGAAAAATAGAGTTTCAGATATATCGGGAATCCGGAACGTAAAATAATTCCGGAAGTTAAAATGCCAAGACAGAAAGAAGCAAGGAAAAAATAATTGATACTCCCGGCATCAATATAGTTGTTCAGAAAAAACCAACATCCAAGCATTATGAAATGAATGACTATCATGATTACAACAAAAGGGGAAGGAATCAGCTTTACAAAAAAAGACAAAGTCAACGCTGCAATTACGGAAACCAGGTAACAGGTAACAGCTATGATGAAAAGCTGTGAAGGCATCAGGATACTTTTTCTTTCACCAGCTTTTCCAGTGAAAACATCTCATCACGCAGTCGGGCAGCTTCCATAAAATCCATTTCCTTTGCCGCAGCCTCCATTTTTTTGCGTGTTGTCAGCAGCAATTTTGAAAGTTCGTCTTTCGACATATAATGTACTACCGGATCGGCTGCTACATCCGCTTCGTCTTTTTCCACATAATAATCCTGGCTGCCACTTCTTATCTTAACCACCGATGATTGTCCCATTATCGCTTCTGTGGTTTTTTTGAGTGCAGTAGGTACAATCTGATGTTTTTCATTGTAGTTTAATTGTTTTTGGCGCCGGCGTTCTGTTTCATCAATAGTACGTCGCATCGACTCCGTGATCTTGTCGGCGTACATAATTACTCTTCCGTTCAAATTACGTGCAGCCCGTCCTGCAGTTTGTGTCAATGAACGGTTCGATCGTAAAAAACCTTCTTTGTCAGCATCGAGAATAGCTACAAGTGATACTTCCGGTAAATCCAGTCCTTCACGAAGCAGGTTTATTCCGATAAGCACATCGAATTTTCCCAATCGCAAATCCCTCAGGATTTCAACGCGATCTAATGTTTCCACTTCGGAATGTATATACCGGCAACGGATCTGCAGTTTGGTAAAATATTTTGCCAACTCTTCCGCCATCCGTTTGGTAAGTGTTGTTACAAGTATTCTTTCACCGCGTTCAACGGTCTTTTGAATTTCTTCCAGTAAATCATCAACCTGGTTGAGGCAGGGTCTTACATCAATCACCGGATCCAGCAATCCGGTAGGACGAATCACCTGTTCAACGATTACTCCTTCGCTTTTCATTATTTCAAAATCAGCAGGGGTCGCGCTAACATAAATGATCTGATGGTGCAACAAATCGAATTCATCAAAAGTCAATGGACGGTTATCAAGTGCCGATGGCAGGCGGAATCCATATTCCACAAGGTTGGTCTTACGTGAACGGTCACCTCCGAACATTGCCCTGATCTGAGGAACTGTAACATGGCTTTCATCAACAACCATCAGGAAA
>JANWID010000279.1 GCA_025450095.1 Bacteroidia bacterium
AGGTCGAAGTTATAATCGATTCGTTTCAGTTCCTGATTGCTGATGGCTGAAGGTAATTCTCGGTTCTCCTGCCACAATACTTTGGTATTTCCGTGGATATCGTAGGAATAATGTGTGGCATAATTATATGTATTGTTAATGTTATCGAATAGATCCTCATATGTAGAGCTAGCAATCCGGTTTTGAAGGTGATCCTGCGTAATTCCAAGAGAAGTGAATTCCTGAAAATCGTAATAAGTTTGAATTACTTCTGTTCGTATACCAGAAGCAACTATCCAGTTGTTAAACTTTGTATTATCAATCGTTTGCTGATTAATATACCCATTTATTTCAGATCCGAAAATAGATGCAAAGTTAGGCTCACCAGCAACGGAATTCTCTGTTTTCTCACCAGATTCAATAACCCTACCCAGTGCGTCATACATGGTATAAATGTATGATTTAGGTGTTTTATTGAATTGTCTAGTGTTTTGGGATAAAATCATCCTACCCACTTTATCGTACCAGAACTTGCCCGAGAAATATTCGCTCTCATCATTTACCAGGATAGAATAAAGGTAATCTGGTCCGGGATTGATACCGCCAAAAAATCCGCGGTAACGGTCGGCAAATGCAACGGTTTTGATGTCTGAAATTCCGTTTAGGTATATTCCAAATGGATCGAGCAAATCAAATTTTTCCCATAGAAATGCCGAGGAATTGAGAGTACCACCAATGGTTGGTTCCTGGATATTTCCTTCAGCACTAACTTTATATGCTTCTCCATCTTCTCCGACCACATAACCCATGCGATCATCATGGAACCAGAGGTCATTAAATGTAAGACTAGATGGAATTCCATTTGTTTGTTCGTAGAAAGCACTTGTATTTATGTCATAATAAAAGACGTTTGAATTTTGCCCTGCCGTTATAAAGCTGTTATCATAAAACACATGAACAGCATTCATTGAATAACTATTAGGCGTTACCCCAAGTGCATTTACATTGTATGAACCCATGAAAGGTACTATTGACCAAGTATTTCCATTTTCACCAACGATCACCCCATAATCGTTATTGTAAAAGTTAATGTCATGGAGGTTAACTGCAGGACTTACAGAAATTGGAGTATTATTCAGAAAACTTCCATTAATGTACCTGGAATATCCTCCATCACCAATCAAAATAGCATCATCCGGTTTCCGGGTCCACACTTTGTTTATACCATTCAACTGTGTAAACGCAGGCAAAACGATTGACCATGAATTTCCTCCATCAGTTGTGTGCCGGAGATTTCCGTCTATAGCAACTACATATCCATTGGATGCATTTACAAAGTGTGAGGAAACTATTTTGGGCAGGAATATTTCGTTAACCTTTCCATATGAGGTGCCTAAATGCGTATACACTCCACATCCGGTTCCCACCGCAGTTGCACTGGTACCGTTAGTTGCAGTATTGACAACTATTTCGGTTAATCCACCCGAATTTGAGGTGGATGACATTTGGGTTTCAATGTTTGAAATATTAGGAATAAACAGAACTTTCCCTGATTCGCAAGAAGCATACAACGAGCTGTTATCCAATGCGATACCGGTTACTTTTGATCCGGTATTGACTTCTGCTACTGTAGTAGAAGTTCCAATCTGGATGTTTTCGTCGAGTGCATCAAATGTCCAGGTAGCCCCAGGCTGAGCTTGTATTATTTTCCCATCTGCAGTACCGATGTATCCCAGACCAGAAGATGGTGCATCGATGCAAGTAAATTCATCTGAAGTTCCTGTGTTCAGTAATTCGAAAAGGTTAGCACCAGCATATTTTTTCCAAGCAGTACCATCAACTCCAACGGCAACTACATCTGGGTTAGAAAATGCAATTATATCGTTGATAGTTGGCGGGATTACATTCATGCTTTCATCCTGCCAGGTTGGAACATTGTTGAAATCAGAGCATGATGCAATTAATCCATCATTACCACAAATCAGTGCCTGATAATTCCAAATAGAAAGACTATTAATCGCGCTGCTTATCGTATTTGAAACAATTGGAGTATTCGATACTGTTGTATAATTGGATGCAATATTGAATCCGATTTTGTAAATTCTATTGACCGTACTTTCGTAAGCATAAAAAACAATTTCAGTCCCGTTATTTCCTTCAAATTCAATTTGTGAAAAATCGCCAGTAAGATCAACTACATTCAAAGGTACTGGAATAGGTTGCCCGGGAATTACATTGTCTCTAACAATATAATGGAGTTGTTTGTTATTATCAAGTATCAATGCGATAAATCCATCTCCTGGATCATTTAAGGGCGAGGCAAGGATTTCAAGAATTCCTGGAGGAAGAGGCGGATTCGTTGGATATGCTAGCCAGGTCGCATTTGATCCGATTGCGTCAGTTGTAATATATAGATCACTTGTAGTTCCGTTGGTGCCAGCAACTATAACCTGGGGTTGTGCAGGCAAATTAGTATTAATGTAGGCATTGGTTCCAGCAACATGATCGTTTGTAAATGGTGCCGTTAATTGAATGGGTGCACCAAAATTTGTTGAATTACTCACGAGACGAGCAACCAGACCGTTTTTACCCGAAGCAATAAGTTTATGGTTAGTCAGGTCGTATGGTTCAAAAGATGTGTAATCGTCGGCCACATCACTGATCCTTGTCCAAAGTAAACCTCCATTTAAAGTGGCAAAGATCTGTCCCTTACCATTGCCGTCATCAATGATTGCTATTCCCACCAGGGCTGATCTGAAATAAACATTCTTGAAGTCCCTTGCGATGCCTGTAGGGACCAGGAACCATTCCCACTGTGTGGTATATACTCCTCGTAACAGTGTGCCATCATCGCCAACAGCCCATGCCGTAGAGCTACTTGCATATTGAATGTGGTTCAGTTTTCCAGCTTTGTAATTGGTTTGTTTGGTCCAATTATTACCATCGGGGCTGCTGTAAATTTTGCCAACTCCGTTATTTTTTGTTGAAGCATAAAATTCGGTGCCATCATGTGTTATTGATGTTATGATATCGAAGTTATCTATTCCACCTGCGGCAACATTAATCGCACCTCCACCGACAGAATAGAACATTCCGCTTCCTGCGTTCCACAGTCCACCAAAAACAACCACATCATTTTTAGCACATACCGCGTACAAATTACCTGAATGAGATAACCCATAAGTGTTCAGGGCATCCCAACTGGATCCACCATCCATAGTTTTGATCACTACTCCATAATTTCCAACGGCAAATCCTATTTCCGGATAATCCGGATCAAAATCAACATCATTCAAATCGGCCGAAACAAGTCCATTGAGCCGATTCCAACTTTCGCCACCATCACCTGACGTATACACCACTCCCCGGTCGGGATGCGACGGCGCGCTGAGGAATCCAGACAAAAACCCTTTTTGGCTCGAAACGAATTGACTATTTGTAATACTGAGTTTGTTGCTCAAATATTCAGGTAGAATGTAATCAATGGCATCAATACGATCGTGATCGGGCAATACCTGCCGCGTGAGCTGGTTCAGTGAATTGTATTCATAAACAGTTGGCAAGCGGTGATTGGTAAATACAGTATGCTTGCCAAATGTCCTATCCTTATTAATATCAATTGATAGTTGATCGGCGAATGAAGCGCAATCAAGCATTTCAACACCATCTGGAGGAATTGTCTTTACAAGATTTCCTGCCTGGTCATAATAATAAAGTGTGAAATGGTACTCCTTATCATTATAGTTATATGTGAAATTTTCAAGTGCACTGATGCAATGTCTCCGATATTCTTCTGATACCTGTGTAACCAGGTTATTATAATATTCCTCAAACTCCATAGTTGCATTGGCCACTGTAAAATCAATCAACTGTTCAACACACGGATCAGCAGCTGGAGGTACCGGAGGCAGAACATTGGCCTGTGGTAGCTGGTCGACACACGGAACAGAATCGCATGCGCGTTCAAATAACAATGCATAGTTGATCGCGTCATCACCCACTATTATTCCATTCAAAATAGCCTGAAGTGTAGCAAGGTATTTTTCAAGACACATACAATACTCCTCACTCATCCATTCTGCTTCCGAAATCACTGCCAAAATATTTGGAAGTGAATCCTTCGTTGCATAGTGATTATATAAAATAACTTCATCAAGGTAGACATAATACAATTCAAGGCAGGTGTCCTCCGGTTGAACATAATCCATACATCCCGGGTAGAGGGTTATAGAATAAGGTAAAGCAAGTGTTACAATTGGTGCTGGGGGTTGGTTCAAATAAGCCGACAAGTAATCGATATATTCCTCTACACAATCGCAATAACCGGAATCACTAAATACTTTGGAAGTTGTAAAAAGTCCAGTTGGTAGAGTATACTGATAATAACTTGAATAAGAGGATGAATTGAATGCATTAACCATATTTACATAATCCGCAAAGAGGCCGTCACAACCATTTAGGCGCAAAATTGCATTGTTAATTTCGTTTTTAGAATGGAATTTCTTTATATCCAATAACTCCGCATTGTCAACAGATGCATCAAAATTGTTTACGTAACTATAATAGGCTGCTAATTTTTGCGATATTTCCAACTTGATAAAATCTTTATAGCCGATCTTTTCTACAAATAAAGTATTCTCTTTAGTCCAATTCATCGTAGCATTTATACTATCGACCACAGCAACATATTGCATGTATGATTGCGAATTCGGAATGTATTGCATGCGACCTTCTTCGACGGCTTTTTGAATATATCGTTCGTAGGCTATCCGTGTTCCTCCTCCCGATGGTGGTGGTGGGGGAACAACTACAGAACACGAGTCACAATTTTTAATAGACAGGCAGGATGTTCCATATACTGTTGCTGTTTGCAATTGACCAGGTCCAATAGGGTCATATGTGGCAGTAAAATAAAAGTCATGATAAAACATCTGATCATCTATCAGTCCCGTAGCAGTAATTGGGCCTATGGATACAATATCATCAAAATGTAACGGTGGCGTAGTATGAACATCACTTCTATAAAGTCTGAATTCGCAGCCATCGAGATTGAAATTTAATTCATCATAATCAATCTGATTGGGAACTGAACCACTCGTTCCAGAGGAATAGGTACTTGAAGGAGGAGTGCCTTGTTCCGGTATATAGGACAATAACAATCCAGTCATATATGGATTTGTAAGAATATCGATCCCATTTAACGAAGTACTATTGACAAGTATATCGCTAATCAGGTTCTCAAGGTCTTCTACTATTTCATGCTTTGAGTCTTTGCAATCGATTGGTGGTGGCATTTCACATTCACCCAAACTTATACCTGTGGTGGTATTAGCAGTTATATCATGCAGATCAACAGTACCGTCGAGTTCAACCAGCAATAATTCATCTGAATCAATACCCTCGATTTTGAATTGGTTAAAATAATTTGGCTTGATTCCTCTAAAGGCCTCAACAGGACTAGCACCTGCCTGCAATGGCGGATAAGTCACACTGGAAAACTGATTCAGCTTGACAATTATTTTTTTTCCTATCTGGCTACCCGAATTATTTTCGAAATACAGCTCCGATACCCATGGAGTAAGTGAAAGATTATGCCAAAACATCTTATACGGATTTGTAGCAGCCATTGTATTAGTAATGACCGGTATATTATCCAACAAATAAGGATCATACAACGAACTACCCATTAGTGGAACATGTGGTTTTTCCAAGTCCCCATTAGATGCGAGGAAATTCATCACTAACTGCAATTCAACAGCCAAATCGTTAGGTATACATTCAGGTTCAAATTCGCAGTCCCTGATGTTTATACAGGTACTGCCTGTTATTACATGTGTATTATAAACCCATCCGGTTCCGCTTGTATTCAGGGTCCAGGCGTCAGCAGTAAAGTAATATAGTCCACTGGAAAATTGAGAGAATTGTAAATTGACAATTCGTTCTATGTCGTTGATGTTTGGAACATAAGTCAAATCAAGACTTATTGAACAAACCCCAGTACCTGAAGGATCCTGAATCTCATAATTCCAGGTATTACCAATAGTAGATACATAATGCCATTTATAGGAAATTTGTTGAGCAGGCCACGACCCGCCACTTACCGCTTTATATAAGTCGGGAGTGAATGTTGAAATAGTAGTTAAATTGAAATCTATTGGCGAAGTCAAGAGATCCTTAACTGCAATTTCATCCAATAATGTCTGGAATTGAATTGTAACCGGGCACTGTCCAGTAAGTACATATGCGTTATAAGCGGTATTTTCCGGATTCATCCCCGGAATTTCACCAGGTTTAATAAATCTCTTTTTACATTCCCTATAGTAACGGCCATGCCACCAGCTGCATGGTTGCTGGTACGAACCAAATGGAGATCCGCCATAATTCCAGCCAAATGGATTGGCATTCCATGATATTAAATTTCCGATAAACGGATTAAACTGATCGTTTCCAATACAAATATTACATCCTACAGGAGTTATTGTGCTTCCGGTCGACGACAGGGCAAACAGATTCCACCGCTGGAATTTCAGTTTCTGTTTTTCGGATAGATAAAACGAGAGAAAGTTCTTCCATTCTGTATTCCTAATTTCAACATCAACGACAGAATTAGTGCCGGCGCCAAAATCAAAACATGCTGCACCCGGCACAGAACCATAATAAGTGCCACACCTGGCCATCATAGAGGCCACTTCAATCATGGAATAGGTAACTCCGCCTATTTCCTGGAAGTTGTCGATCCTGTCCTGCATCAAGGCCTTCAGATCTACACCATAATTGATCGGACTTTGCTCAAAAAAGTCGTTTGTAAAAAACGGGTCGCTGTAAGGTGATGTTGGATCTAATAAATCATATATCCGAAGGTTGTGATCTGTGATACTTGCGTGGTTGGTCTTAATATACTTCGAAACGGCATCATCAAAATTATTGATATTGGATAACAACTCATCAAACTCATCGCTACTTAACACATCAATTCCATGTTTGTATTTTTCAGAATTACATGCCGCATAGTAGGCAAATTCAGGATGAAAGCGAACCAGTGCACGGGCGAATGATCGTTGCCACAAGGGAAAGAAATCACCGACTTTCACAAGATATTCCGGCCATGTGTAATACTGATTATTTAAATCATCATGAAATATTGGAGCACCTGGATCCGTTTCAGGATCAGTAGGAATAACCGGTGTTATTGGATTGTAATCAAACAGATACACACGAACTCGCTCCCCTTTATCGGTGTAATACCCCGGATAAAAGTTTCCATTGATCACTGTGACTGGCTTTTTCCAGGAACCATTTCCTGTAGAAGTCCATGGCGCAGAAGAGTTTTCTGGCAAATGATTTTCCACATTAAATACTGATACGTGATCAATTGCTGTACCGGCAACCAGATCAACTTTTCCATACTGTCCATGCAGACTTACATCTGCAAGCATTTGCTGATATGTGGTTTGACATACACTCATAGGAGTACAAGGCTCCAGGCAGTCTTCAGTTAATAGGTCATACTGCAACGCGGTTCCTTTCCCTGCTGCAACAAACTCATCCTTGGTTCCCAGGGCGTCGATACAATCCTGGCATGAAATAAAGCAACCCGATGTATTCAATCCTGCCAGGGCGCCTGCAATAAACGACTCCAATGTGCCAATACAATCCCGTACTGTCCAACCAGCATTATTCAGGTATCCATCCACATAAAACTTCTGCGCATCTTCATTTATAGTAAGTTTCTTTGTGATAGTATATACACCGGGAAGGAGGTGTACTGAGTACAATTGACCAGGATCTGGAACCTGGTAAGATGTAGTCCCATCAGTAATATCAACTGAAAATACTATCGAATTGCCAATTCCTGTAAAATGACCTACCATATCTGTAATTGGATTAGGTTGACTGACAGCAGGGTTTGCTGGATTCTGAAGTGCTGGTACGTATTCACCACACTCATCTGTAACTCCTATTTCCAGGTCATAAATACAATGAAAACAGAATCGATCCTGATGACACATCAATTGTAAAGGTTCAATCCTGATATCATAATTAAAATAAAACACACTTTCATATGCAACCAAAAGCTGTGTAGTAAATTCAATCCCATTCTGTAATGTATTTATATGGTTTGTTACACTAACTCCGTTAGCGTCTTTGTTAAATAAATCAACAGTAAAATCTTTATTTGCTCCTGCCTCGGTATTGAGCGATTCTAGAATTTGTGTATTATCGACTATAGGCGGGCCACCAGCTAATGCCGTGGCTACAGTCTTTCCAGACTGGTTGAGATAAGTAACGCTTGTTTGTCCGTTCGGATCGATGACCACATTCTTTTTATAATGTGCGGCCCAGCCTACTTCCGAGCCAAACAAGCGATCGAGCTGAACCTGGTTAGGTTGACCGTAGAGGTATTTGGTTTCATGAAAGTTTCCCAGTTGAAATTCTGGCCCTACCCCACCCTGATTGCGAATCCGGCCGGTATTATCTGGTGTATATTCAGTTTGTGTAAACGGAAAGCCTTCAGCATGAGGAATAAACCTGTTTTGGTAAATATTGAGTTCGGCATTGTTAGGCGAATAATACATCGATGTCCCTGAAATTGCATCCAATTCAGCTGCTTGAGTTTCGCAAGTATTTACATCCTCATCAAAATCAGATTTTGAATAGGCTTTCCCGGACGTATTCTGATTAAACTTGTAGTAATAACGAATCGGTGCTTGTTGCACGCCACCGGTTGGAGGTGCGACAGGAGCGGGAAGAATGGAAACAGCCGGTCGACCCTGGTAATCATAAATGGTTTCACCCACAATTACCCGATTATCGGAATTATTTCGGGTCACAGATTGCCTGTTATAAAGTGCTCCATCGAAATAACTGACCACTTCTTTCTTTTTGCCCTCTTCTGCAAAATTTACAGAGAGTTGCCAGTTTTTATTGGCCTCGTGCTGCAAATTCGCACCCGTATTTTTTATTTCAAATACGGCATATTGTGTAGCTGGGATTGATGCAACAGTTCCATCTTCAGCGGTATTCCAGCTCCCATAAATTATTTTTTCAGGATCCAGGTAATCTCTTCCCATTGGCCTGACCCTAAAAATGAGATATCCCCTGTCGTATAAAAGCGATAATCTATGGCGAGTAGTGGCTCCATCAACAGTTACCCTGGAGGCACCTTCTCTGAAATCGTATTTAACCGCGGTTGCAGCTAGTGGTGTATTGAGTACACCTGTATAATTGTTGACATAAACCCATTCCAGGTGATACTCTTCAGCTTCAGTAACAGTAGGCCAGCTGATTTCTAGTTCATCATTCACAGAATTACCATCCAGGTCGACAGCATTAATAGCATTAAATAATATTGGAGTAGATTGAGCAGCTGAAAATTCATAAAAACGCTCAACCCTGATTTCACTCTCAATATTTATGTATGCTGGTATATTGGTACCTGTAGGCCAAAAGACACCATTTATTTTTAAAGAAGTAAGTGTGATTTGTACATCATAAGCATCTTCGAAATGATAATAATTTAAATCGGTAAATGGGTTAATGTCTGTAAAAGGTCGGATTTCCAGGTTTAAAGTGCAACCTGTAATCGTACTTATAACTGTGCCGGTCTCATCCTTAGCCACTATTGTAATGACTGCCTCAATTGATTGGTTAGCACTAATAAATATATTGGAAGTATGATCATACGAAAGTGAAATGATATCCAGGACCTGCCTGTCTGCTTCTACTCCCGTTCCTGGTGATGGCTGAGCAGCATTGGCTACGTCACCGATCTGAACACCTGCAGAGCCATGCAAATATCCATTCATGGGAGGCAACCAGGTGCCAGAGGCATGTTGCGAACACACAAATAATACGCCATGCATTATAATTAATAACGCAACAAATTTGTGGTGTGATTTGCAGAAGAGGCGATGTTCTTTCATACAATTAATATTTATAGCGTGTATCTTTCAAATCGAATTGACTATATGCAGAAGTTGTTGAAACAGTATTACCATCCATTCGGATATATGCCGATACATTAAATTCTTTTTCGTTATAAGCTATATTAGTTCTGTATTCCATAAATGTCATTTCCAACCGAGGTTTTGCTTTTGGCGAATCTTCATCATCAGGATTCAATGGCTGAGCCACACTCAGAAACAATTTGAGTTTCTTAAACCGCTTATCGGAACCGATGGTTATTTCCATTGTGTCATATAATGGATTCTTTCGAAACTGAAGTACCATAACTTGTCCATCAGCAAGCTTTTTCAATTTGATGCTGGCACATGATTTTAGTAATGCCATGCTAAGTGTATCCATGGGAATTACGCTACTTCGTTTATCAGAACTGCTGATCAACATAACTTTTTCCATTGAATCAACAGTAATTTTTGTCTTGTCATCCTGGATAGTATGAACATCCATAACACTTGAGTACCATGAGGTTTTAAACCTTTTTACCAAATTCACCGATTCGTCCTCCACTACTGTAGATTCATGCCCAGCATATGTCGTTAGCCTGATTTTCATGGCCCAGGTTTCATTCTTATAGTACCAGCTATTTGCCTGTTGTAGCAAGTCAAATGCGTGTTGCGCTGAAATTCCGGTCCATTCTTCCTGTGCCAGACTTCTTGGCACAAATCCAAGCAAACCACACAGTAATCCAAAAGTCAAGAGCGATTTTCTGTTCATTGCTTTACAATACTTGTCCTGTTTTCATTAATAGTCATGATTCCCCGTTCAGTTTCTTTCTTTACCCTAACCAGTTTACCTTCTTCATCATATTCGAAAAATGTAGCGTAATGCTGTTCATCCAATACGGCTACAAGTCGCAGGCTTACAGGATCGTATACATACGATTTCATGGATCCGTCAATTGGCAGGACCCTGATGTCGTCGAAGTAACAATTTGCTTCATTTGCCTCAAGCTTCAACCGTATCTTCGCAGCTCCTGATGGCACGTTAAAGTTTTCTTCTATTTTTTGCCAGCCATCAATAATGGAACCTGATGGCATAAATGGACCAGCTGATGATATCAACTGGTTATTTTCATCATCGAATTCCACGTATATTCCGCACGCATCGTAAGTTGTTTGCATTCCTGGTCCATCTTGTTCCATTGTCCAACCTGATAGAATATAATTTCCCGGACAAGGAGCATATGTGGAAATACAATTTTCGCACGGAGGGGGTGGAGGACAATAAGGATCATCTAATAATTCTGATATAAATCCCCATTCATCATCGGGATAATCGAATTGTCCATTGCCGGCATATGTAAGGATTGGTGGTATACAAGAAGGGAATATATTGAATTGACCATTCGTACAATTCCATCCATCCATATTAAATGAATAAATAAATGTGCTGTAAAAGTTAGGTCCATCCTTCTCAATTCGAATGATCAATGCAGGTAAATTCCCCTGAAATACAGGCAATAAATAAATGGTCATAGAAGTCAAGGGTCCGGATCCAGTAGACGGTTCTAATTGGTATGATTCACAATAAAATGCCGAACAACCGCATCCCATGAGAAGATTGCTCATTAAATCTTCATAGGGGGTAGGCAAGGTATTACTAGCAGGCCAATTGTTTTTAATATCCGTGATTATTTGAAAATAAAATGATGCAATATCATACCAGCATTCGCATTCGGGAACTTGTTCACAAAAGTTTTCTGGTGTGATTGTATTCGGTAAGTTATTAAATTGAGCAACATCTTCCCAATCATCAATGGTAGGTTGGGTACTTGGTATATTCAAGAAATAATTCAGAATATTTACCATAGCTTGTTGCTCAGTTGAAGGAAAGCCGGGATCGTATAAATCCGGAATACCAGGCCATACTGGATCAAACACCCATTGTTTTATATATCCATACAGGCTATTGAGCTGATAGCGACTGAAACAATCAATACAATTACCGCATTTTTTAACATAAGCCGTAGTTAAAAAAAGAAAACCAGTATACGAACTTGTTGTGGCTAATTCAATTCTGACTTCATATCCAGGTGGGGCGCTATATATTAACGAATTCAATCGAAATATTCGTACGGTTTCGGTTTGGCCATTAAATTGCAATGTTTGAGTTCCTAAATTTTGAAAATAAGTATTATTTGTAAGCGGTACAGAATACGAATTAATTGGGCAACCAGGGCTTCCGCATGAGCTTGGATCAATAAATGTAATATAGATGTCAATAATGATGCTATTTCCAGAAGTTGAGAATAATCCTTCTTCAATAATCACAATATTGCGATCACATGAAACATAATTATACATATCTCTGCATCCATGTATTGGAATAAATTGAGCATTCACTGCACTAGTTATCAAAATGCCCATGATTCCGAATGCACAACCAATAATGTAATTTATCATTCGTTTCATACAATTTCTTTTTTTAGTTATTATAATAATCATTCCTATTCAATAATGTAAACTTGTGATTGTGAACAACCTTCAGCATCTGTTATTGTCACTCTCAATTTCCAGTCAGAATTGCCCGATGTAACAACTTTGATTCCTGTTGAAGTTAATGTCACGATAGGTGAACCTGATAACACTTCCCATGAATAGGTTAATGGCAAAGTCCCATTATTCGATGAAATCAGCCATTCATTCTCAGTTTCATCATTAAGCTGAAGTTCGATTTCACAATTCGATGTTTCCTCACAACAATTTAAAACACGTTCCATAGAAATTGAAGTGCCATCTATAACTTTTATACTTTTTCTTCCTGTATGTGCCGCTTCATTACTTATATGATCAGAATCCGGAAACTTAAAGTGATCATCCAGGCATGGACTGAAGTCGTAGTCTTCAAAATTGTCGAAGCCAATTTGCTGGTGTTCCGAATTAGCTGCTACGGAAATTGGCAGTGACTGGGCGTAACCGAATGTTGCAGCTGAATAGTTACCCAACGCATCCCTGTTTTCTAATTGTTCTCCCAGCGGGTGCCATTCGGTGACTTCGGAAGCATATGTCCAATTGCTGTTATCAATAGCCCAGTTTCCATTCACATTCTTATAAAATGGGTTGAACGCTGTATAAACACCATCTTTACGAATATTCGTGTTCGCATCGTATTTGCTTTGGGTTCTTGGCACCAGGTAGGTATGCTCTTTCCATGGTTTCCAGTCGCCGGTAGTGCCTAGCACATATGGATTGGATGAATAATTAATATTCGTCAGCATCTCCGTAAAACAATTGCAATATGTTTTCCATTTATTTGAATACTCCGTAGCTGTAGCATGGATTACATCAGTGTACACATTGTTTTTGACAGAACTCAACGGGTTTGACCGTGTGATGATCTGGGCCATTTCAGTTTGCATGTTATTCCTTCTTCCGGAGCGAATTATTCTCAATGAATAAGTGTCATGAGGTTTGGAACCATCTTGCTTAACGACCTTTATGGAATTTGCATCCACCTCGGTAACCCATACTTTGAAATTTCCTATGTTTTTAAACAATGCCAGTTCATCACCCGGAACGAAATATTTTTTTGCATTGGGCACGAACATCACACCATGATTGATCACCACATCTTTTGCACGCATGGCAACGTTCCTGGAAGCTGGTCCCATGGAGTCGTAATACCAATAAGCAGGGAATTTCAACGTATATACGGGATCTTCAAAATCATTAGTTGTTCTTGTCAATAACACTTCACCTGTTTCGGCATCATAAGCCATATTCTTCACCGATACCGTTGATCCAAGATCTGTATTGATGATTTCGTCGAGAATGCCAAAACGTTGTATAACCTTAGTGGTAGTTGCTGACCGGAATTGGGTCCGCTCGTTGGTGTAACCAGGGAGAATCATAGGTACAGCCAACACACCGAAAATGATATAAAAGGCGTCAAGGTTTACATTTGCTGAAGCATTATAACAGTCCGTAATAGACTCCCTGAAATCAGCTACGAAATCATAGTTTACTCCAATGTCGGCTGTTCCGTGACTGCCATCATTGTATATTACTTCACAGTCATTTCTCAGCCTGAAGCTGTTTGCCAGGTGATTTGTTTTCTTATAGATATATTCAATTTTGGAAATCGGATCAGGTTGCCCCTCCTGGTAAACTGTTTGTGACCTGGGCTTACCGCTCATATCGTTCAGCTCAATATAATATCCCTGAGTAACGGTCCGGTAATCTTTGAATCGCAGAAACTTCAGAACATTTCCCAAGCTGAATGGTGATGTACGATCGGGCACCGGATCAATGCCGGTCCGTTTTGTAATGGTTGGGAAATCCTTTGCAGTATAGAATTCATGCACTGTTTTACCTGTACCATGACGTATTACAATCTGGTTGTGGGCTGCATCTTCTCTTGGCAAATTCGCCACAATAACCCTACTGTAAACAATTGACGGGCTCGGGAAAAATGTTTCTCCAAATGGTTCCTCCATATAGGACATATCATCAGGAGCAAGCACATGCTTTTCCTTGCTGAAAATTGGCCTGCGGAATGGATTTTCATCATTACCAAGCAATGGTTCGTAGGATGCCACACCCGAAGAAGTTCCGTCCGGCATGGTATATTGGTACACCTGTCCATATTCGCTTGTTTCGCTGCCTGAGGAATTTCCTACCATGGCACTCCAATTATCAACCATGGATATTTTCTTAACTCGTACACCTCCACCAAACTTTTTTTTATGAGGGTTGAGCAACCTGATCCATGATTTTCCAGCAATGAATGAGGTGGCAACAGGAGGCCAATCAGGCACTCCTAAATGCAATGTTTTATTAACTCCAAGAATGGCATTCATCATATTTTTAACAATACTCGAATTCCATATTTCTGAAATAATGGAGAGTGCCAAATCCGCTACATTCTCATTTCCGAAATCATCTCCCCATACAACCCTAGGCATATTCAACCTACCAAATTGAATAGCTGCTTTATGGACTGGATTATAAATATCAGCTCCATTGTCATCTAATGAAACTGCCTTGAATTTTACAAATCCATAGGTATTATTTTGCCCGAGTTCTTTGGATCCTACCTCTTCAATCTTTGCATACCCGGAAACAAATTCAGGATGAGGTCTTCCTGCCGGGGATGTATTTCGGATATCGACCAGGAATCTGAAATAAACAAATTCACCTGGATCAATATTACAATAGTCTTGAATTGTTGTATTCTGATCCATTTTGAAGTAAAATTTTGGATTATGAACATTGCCAGGACCAGACCCATTAAAAATTAGTGGGGAACCCGAATAATCACTGATGTTATTTCCAAAATTATCCTCACAGAATACAATTTTCATCATCTGCATTGCACGTTTATTTTGCACATATGCATAATCATCCGATTCATAATTCACTTTTATTATACCTCCTGAAGGAATCTGTATTTCTGTCAGACACCAAGCCGCAGCGTTAGCATCTGCATCTGCTTGACTACCCTGTTCAACATAAGGAAATTCTGAAGTTGGAAGCGCAGCGCTATAGTAAGCTGATACATCATTGGCTCCATAAATTCCAAATGTTGTTGCTGAATTCTGCTTGTAATATCCCCATCGATCATAATCCCTGGGGCCATAAGCCTTATTATTTGAGTATGTAAAGATGTACGGACTTAATCGAGCCTTAAATGATTTACCATACGAAAAGAAAATCTTCTTTAATGTTAATTTACCTCCGGCATTTGGAGGATTTAATCCATCGTTGTTAGAAACTCCTGGACATAAGGTATAATCATATTCAAAATAAACTTCCTTTATTGGTACAGCATTTGATCCATTTGCATAATAGTCTCTTTTGCTGTACAAAGAAATACGGTCCAGCTTGAACATGTAACTTGCAGCTGATGTATTTATTCCACCATCATCAGATACAACACCACGGCCATCCTGGCGTCTTGAACGATGAAATATAGCAATGTGATTTTTTGTTATTATCTTTTCGAGGTATGCAATTTCTTTTTCTCCACAGATATAATTTGCCTTATCGTCGCGGTAATCAGATTTCAGACCCTCATTAAATGAAGCTTGGATCTCACCATTTTTAAGTGTCGGAACACGCCATTTGTATGAATTGGCTGAAGTTTCTGCCTTGGCAGATTTTGTATAATTGAACTTTGTGTATGATCCGAAATCTCCATCACTAGGTCCTCTAACATTATCAATATCCACATAATCCGGAGAAATAATAGCAGTTAACAAATAAGAATGAGCATAGGCAGGAGTTTCTACACTCGAATAATAATTGTCTATTCCATTGTCATTCCCCATTCCGTTTTCTCCAGGTGAGTAATCCACTACACCATCCTTGAAATCATTTCCTGACATCCGTTGATCAGGATTATCGATTTCGGTACTCCCAACTGAAAAAGTAACTTCCCGTTGTTTCGTATTGTACAATGGCAACCCATAAACATACCTTGAACCGTCAGCACCAAGAGCTGATATTTCGGCAATATGACTGCTTTTTGCTGCAGGATTTATAGTGTATTTTTCTAAAGCAAAATCATCATATTCATCCCTGGTCAGATATGTAAGCGATTGATTGCGTTTATCGCGTTTCTTTCGAGTATTATCGCCGGTGAGTGGTGTCGTAACAAAATTCGGATCGATTAATTCAGCATTGAGTTTGGCGTTGTATTTTATACTTTTGTCGATTGTGAATCGGACAGGCTCATAACCACCGATCCGCTCCAGGAATGTAGGATCTGAATCAACGGATTTTTCATTGGCTTCTTTCAGATACGTATTTTCATACAGGGGATCATTGGTGCTTTTGCGGAAAACAAGTTGAGACGCGGCCCTGTTGTCGTCCGTCCACTTACCTGATCGCCCATCTACAATGTTCACGGCAAGATCAGCTCCTGTATGCGCGGTGTTTCCTACTCCCAATTCAAATCCAACCGACCCACCTCCACTGCTTGTGCTGCTGTGCGGATCAAAAACATAACCTATATCTCCCCTGTAAAATCGGTAACTGCCACCAATTCCCTGTCCCGAAACACTAAACATGTCGGAAGTAAAACTGGTTACAGGAAGCGCAGGGGTATTTTTTGTAAACACTCCGTCTTTTTCACGATTGAAATCAAGCAGTGCATCCAATGGTTGACCATTGTGTGTATAGAGATACCCGAATGATTTCCTGGTTTGCTTATTGTCGCTCAGGTATTGTTGCGAAAAGGATCCTCCTAAACCCAGCACTCCATCGATTCCGAACACTTCAGCACCCATAGTAAATCTACCAGTAAAGGAGAAGTGGTTCATCGACATTTCGATATTGGGCGTATAAGTCGATCCTCCGAAATCAAAACTGGCGCTAGCTCGACCTCCCATCCTGCCTGCATAAGATTTTACACTATCTTTAATTTTTTGCGGTTTACTAGCACCATTTGGTTTAAACATTTTCTTCTTTTTATCGCCAGCGGCGGGTGCATTTTGTTGAGCATCTGTATTCGTTTTCGGAGTCGTTTGGTGGTCCTGCATACTGGCAGAAGCTGAAATAGTTAAATTACCAAGTCCAGCCCTGGAATTAAACGTACATCCAACGCTACCACCTATGACCGCATCCTTTTTATCACTCATTTTGGCTTTTGTAGAAAAACTGGCAGAGGGTGAAACAGTAAGACCGTCATCGGTACTGGATGACAATCCTAGTCCAAGAGTCATTGAACTACTAGCTCCTTCTTTTGAATCAATGGTTGCATTGACACCTTGAATAAGTCCAATGCCATTGTAATTATTATATTTTAATCCCAGGGAAAATTCCAACGTGAGAAACTGCAAGCCGAATACTTCAGCGCCAAATGACGTATTTACAGTAACTGTAGTATTTGGCTTCAATTTGAAATTCTTCTCCACAGGCTCTCCATTAAAATCATCCGGCAGCCCCCTCATACCGCGATTTATAACACCCGGATTCAGATTCCATCCCAGTCCAACCCATGTTGCTTCCTGATCCATGGTAACACCGGAGTGGTATGCAATATTGATCGGATAACCATCGACTTCCATTAATGGAATATTGTATGTGAAATCCCCGGATGAGAGGTCCACCATATTGGATGTTCCAACTGGCTCGAATGACTGAACTTCGGGCTGGCTGGGTCCGCCGGTCAACGCGTAGCCAATCGATGGCAGGAGGATTTCATTCAACATTGACACAACCAACGTTAAAGCGATGATTCGAAAAATCCGTTGTCTTTTCGGAGCGAATGATGTGTTGCTCATACAAATTTCAATTTTGGAAGTTTGTTCAATGTACCTGGATCGAAAGAGAATTTGATAATTCCCTTATCGAAAATCATATCTTCAAAAACAAATGTTACAGCCTTTGAAAGATCAATTTTGGATTTGTCAAATGCCATTGAAATGACACAATACGAACTGATATCATAAATACGCTCAAAATGATGTATGCTGCAGTAAATAGTATCCTTCCCCTGAACCAGCTTCATGTCGTTCTGAACATCAAAAGCGTAGTAATTTACCCGATCTTGATAGGACTGGTAAGAAGGCAAATTGTATTTCAATAACTCCGCATTCACATCCTGGACATAAATACCCAGGTTAAAAGAAAGCAATCCTCCCATGTTGTTTTGATATTGCTCATACTGATCACGACTCAGTGTATCCGATCTCGTTTCAATACATGCAATCATTTCAACAGGCTTATACTGCAATACGAATTGGAGGTCATCAATTTTCCTGGATCGCTTTAGTCCACTTTGTTCACTAGTACACCAGGTGAAAAATTCCCTTGGTGTATATTCAGAAAGCATACGTGATGATTCAATGCTTTCTGATTCAGAATCCTTGTAATTGAATTCTGAGCCGCAACCTGATCCCATGATCAGCAGTGTGGCCGAATAAATAAGTAGTTTTTCAGTTGACACCTTTATACCTGTTATTGATGAATTTAATTACTTGCGAAGTGACATTTTCAGATTCAGAACCATACATGATATTTCCGTTTCCATCATTACCAAATATGTATTTGTAGCCCTCTTTTTGCCCAAAATCAGCAACGTATTGATTTAACTGACCGATAATTTGCTTGTCATACTTTTCGATCAATGCTGTATTGTCCTCTTCAAACTGCTGTTGCTTTCTCGACAAATCATCTCTCTTTGCTTCAAACAGAACTATGTCGCTGTTTGTAGGCTTCCTTTCGGACTCCAGTTGCTTTGCGAACAAGCGCAGTTCAAATTCCAGGCTGTCGATGATTTTTTGTCTTTCCTGTTGAACGGCCTTCAGCTTACCTTCCATTTCCTTTTTATATTCAAATTCTTCAAATACCTGCTTCAGGTTTATAAAGGCCGTTTTCTTTTCATTTGTATGCATGTACGAAACCAAAACGATGGTAGCGACAATTACAATGAAGGATGTGATAATCAGATTTCGATTTTGCATATTCTTGATTATTCAATGATAAATTTTAAATAGAATACTTGTTTTTTTTCGTTCTTCAATTCGAGCAGGTAATATCCTGCCTTCAGATTGTATGCATTCAGGTCAACTTCATACCTGTTATCTCCATTAAATTTCATCGATGCTCCACTACCCGTTTGATTTCCTCTTTGATTTACCGGTTCCATGGAAACAAGTTTCTTCTGGTCGTCGCGTACCTGATAAGTCAGTGTGCCTGACGAATGATAGTCCTCCTCGAACTTAAAATACAGCTTGTTGCCAACCGGTTTGAAAGCACCCGCTTCAGGCTTTGTTTTCACAACAGCATACATAGGAGCAGGGATCTCGTCTGGCGGCCTGAGTACAAATTCCCAAGTCTCGGTGCGGGCAATCAACGCGGTGTTATCAATTTTCTGAACTTGCCATGCATACCTTTTACCTGTCACCAGCTTAATTGCATCAAATGGATACTGAATGGAATGACTATTTAAAAAGTCCTTGATAAAAACCGGCCTGTTGGCGATAATTGCTGATTCAGGATTCTGATTATCGCCGATTTCGCATACAACAATCCGATAAAATCCATTTGAGGAAACCTGATCAAATGGTTCATCATGGTTCCAAACCAGTACTGGATTGGAAGTTTCTATGGTGTCTTTATCAGCAGGGTAAACCAAATTCAGCTGCATCATAAAATCAGAAACCAGCTCATCGCATTGCTCATCAATCCTGCCTGTTTCAGACATATTTGATACATACAAGCAATAGAAATACTTTCCTGACGGAACAAATCCATTTTGCTTCAAATACCTGGCTCTGCTCCCGGTTCCATATTCAACCCGTTCGAATGATAATGGTGTTTGGCTCAGAAAATTAACTCCTGGTTTCAGGGTAACTGAATTCGTTTTAACAAGCAGGACTTGTCCTCCATCGGCATCTCGCACAATCATTTCAAACTGCGCTTCCACATTTGCCGGCTCAGAATTCATTACCACGGCCTGGCCAATTGAACTAGCAGATATGCTGAACGCCTCAATCTGGAATGTTGCTATGGCAATCTGGCAATAACCGGTGAAACACAGGCAAAGAATGGAGCATGTCGACAAATACGCTTTGATTCCTTTCATGGTATAACAGTTTTATAGTTACAACTTTGCACTCACTTTTAAACTCAACATATAAGGCACCCTTGTCGAAGGGCCCGTTAACTGATCCTGGTAACCCATTCCCTGCATTGCTATCTTTTCGAAGTTCAGGCCAGCGGTGATATTTTTCTTAATCGAATAAGATGTACCAAGCTGTACACCATAATCTAAATCGTACTTCTTTGAATATATTCCAGTTACTCCGGCATTTACCGTTGATTTTTTCAATGATTTAGTTGCAGACACACCCGACAAAACAGATTGCTCTTCTATCATAGAATTGAGCTCACTTGAGAAATAACTTATTTGACCTGTGCAACTAAGATTCTTGCCGATTGAAAAATTATCAGTGATGCAGAGGTTAATCACATTGCCTTTCGAAAAGTCGTTTTGCGAATAATAATGGCTTAATGTGGATGACAACACATGTTGCGTTTTGCCGGATTTCGGCAGATAGACCAGGTTGAGGCATGTCAAAACATAATTATTCATCCTGGTTTCGCCATCTCTTTCGCTGACTGAAATAAATACCGGGTTTTCAATTAAGGATGCGGTGAATCTTCTGTTGATTTTACAATTAACCTGAATGGAAGCATTATCAATTCTTGTTGTATAACTGTAAATATTATGAAGGTTATTCTCTTCGTTTCTGTAACGAACAGTAATTCGGATTTTTTTACTTAACTGATGGTTCGATTTAAAATCAAATTGGTACATATCTGTTCTCAGATAACTGATACCGAAACTCTTAAAATAGGGCTCCACATATTTTATCTTGACATCAAAGCGTGACTTCAACAAGGGAACATCAGTATTGAATCCGAATTGGTATGCAGCGCTCAGATCTTCCTTCAAAAATGTATTCAAATCCGATTTTGATTCACTTTTAGATACAGATACACTATGTGTCTGTGATTTAGCTACCCGCACCTCAATTGCTTTATGGGTTCCTAACTTAAATCTTGTATCCAGCTCCACGACCAGGTTTTTGTGTGTTCCATTGAACTGGTTTAATGTTGCTGAAGTGGTGTTTATAGTTCCCGGCATCCCTTTTCCAGAAAGTAGGCCTATATGAAAATGGCTGTTTTCACGAGTTCCCAATCCCAATTTTACCATCGATATTTTTCTTCCATAACTATTCGGTTCGAAATCAAACAATTCGACAAACCGATCGAAATAATTTGAATTTGAATGCGAATAGGTTGAATGAGAAGTGTAGAGTGGGTCGATGCATGTGCCATGAGTGCCGGCCATATAGAAATTGTGATTGAATTCAAGATTGATTCCGCGTATTTGTGTTCCGTTAATCAGGAAACCGGAATAATCAGGAGCAAAATTTCCTACTTCAAACTTCCTGACATAGGTGAGATACGACGTTATTTTACTTCCGCCAACCGCTACGCCGGAAGTAGGCAATTCATTGAGCCTGGAAATAGATTTTTCAATTTCAGTAATTGCTGTGGAAAGGCTATCGGTTTTATCCTTAACACTTTGAGCTTTTGCCTGGTAATAATCTGCAGAATCGATTACTCCATTATATTCATCACCAGCATTATTTATATTGTCTGGATTAATTTCCAAATTTCCAGAAATAGCATTCAATTGATTTGCATTTAAGTCAATATTCAGCGAATCAATCTGGTTGAGTGTATCTACATTTAGATTTTCCGTTACATTGCTTAAACTATCAGGTAACATGTTAACTGAATTCACATTCGGCAATGAAGGATTGTTCCTAAAAAAAGCAGCTTTTTTCTCGTAATAAGCCATCTCCTTAATTGCCTGGCTCTTTTGGTTGCTGAGCCCTTGCTTTACAGTATTTAATTCACCGATATCGGTATTGATACTTTTCCGATAATTCTGTTGAAATTTCTGTGAATCGAATGAAAGCGAGACTGGTGCACGCAGTCCTGTGTATTGTGGATTCCTGTAATCCACAATCAATTTTACAGGTATGGTGTAGCCGTAATTGAGCTCCAGGAAAACCCTATTGTGCCAATCATATCCGGTTGAATTGTAATATACTGGCAACATTCCATATCCAGATTCAAATACAATTTTACCGGATACATTCTGGTTGAGCCAGTTTTTTATCTGCAAACTATCAATTGATTGTTTTATCGTATCAATAGGTGTTGTACCTATTGAAGTTGAGTCGTCAAAAGGAACCTCACCCGGCACCTGAACATTCCCATACAGTGTACAGGAATTTACGGGATGCGCATAGATGAGAATGGACATAAACAATATAATATGGATCGTTTTTCTACCTGACATTCATAAATCAGTTCACTTATTATTTTTACTCTTATTAAAACGGTCAAAAGCTCATGCAAATTCAACCGCACTAAAAGTGGAACTCGTATGTACAAAAACTCCGGGTGATGAAATCAACTAAAAACCCCTGTCAACCTAAGAATCATCACCGATTCACACTGATGAACTCAATACTCAAGTAAATTTTAACTGAAGCAAAAAGCCTCAGGATTTAAAAAGAAGTTTAGACTTAAAAACCTGATTCATACCAATTTCCTTAATTTTAAAAATATACCGGTTACCCAAATATGTTTTTACTGTTACCAAGGATTCCTTCAATGGGGGGTTACAATAATATTTTCTTCTGTGTGCAAAAACATTGCACTTTTAAAGTTTGTTAAAAACTTTTTTTTGTATTTTTTGATAAAATAGAATAGTTTTATTACGTTTGTTTGTATTCCTACTCTACCGCCTCCCCCCACGGTATGGTTATTGTTACTTTCAACTCCAAAGGTTGTAACGGATCCAGACTATGGGCTTTATCGACAACATCAGGCGGTTGTTGCATATCCATTATTTAATAGCAACCGGAAATAGCGGATCAGCCGAAGACATCGGTCGAAGGGTGGGCGTTTGCCGTAGAACCGTCTTATATTACATTGAAATTTTGCGGGACCTTGGAGGGGAAATTGTATTTGATTCCCACAGGAAAAGCTACGTTTATATCACACCGTTTCACTTAACGATAGATAGATTTTAGTTTTTCGAAAGTTAATTGGTTTCGATTTTTAATATTAAAAAGCGTAATATCAGAATCTCGGTCCCGTTGTTTACGATACGGGGATCGCATCCGCCGTACGGCGGACGGGCCAGCTCAAGAATCCAAAAAAATCAATTATACTTCCCCGACTCATACCCCTCATCGGTATGCAAATGTCCACCGTGTGAGGAGGCAGCAACAGCCAATTGATCGCAGCGTTCGTTTTCGGGGTGGTTGTTGTGGCCCCTGATCCAGCGGAAACGTACCTGGTGGTTTGGATAAATATCTAAAAAGCGTTGCCACAAATCAGCGTTTTTCTTTCCTGCAAATCCTTTTTTCTCCCAACCAAATACCCAACCCTTCTCAACGGAGTCGACTACATACTTACTGTCGGAATAAATCACCACTTGTTCACCTGGCTTCTTCAACGCTTCCAGCGCCACAATAACACTGAGCAACTCCATCCTGTTGTTTGTAGTCATGCGAAAGCCGGAAGAAAGCTCCTTGCGGTGTGGACCGGAAACAAGAATGATCCCATAACCTCCAGGTCCGGGGTTGCCGCGTGCAGAGCCGTCTGTAAAAATATTAACCAAGGAAATTTAATGTTGAATGGTGAATGTTAAATGTTGAATGAAATGAATTTAGGCAAAGTTTAAAATTGACTTTTGAAATACTTAATTCAATCATTAAAAAGTACATTCTTAATTTCGTTAGTTAGAATTATCATGTTATTATCAATTCAAAATTCAACATTCAAAATTCAACATTCAAATCATAGTCCAATATTAGTCCGGAACAACTTCACAGCGATGGCAAGCAAGATGAATCCAAAAACTTTACGTACCACGCCGATGCCAACTGGTCCTAGAAGTTTTTCGAGGAAGCCCAGGTTCTTGAGGCACAGGTAAACCAGGGCCAGGTTCAGAACGATGCCAATGATGATGGTCACAAAATCATATTCCGCCCTCAACGATAAAAGCGTTGTCATGGTGCCGGCACCAGCGATCAGCGGAAAAGCAATCGGTCCGATGGTAGCTGTTTCGGGCATTTCATCTTTGTGAATTTTGATGCCCAGGATCATTTCCAGTGCAAGAAAAAATAAGACCAGTGAACCAGCAATGGCGAAGGAAGAAATATCGAGGCCGAGAAATTTCAGCAAGTTCTCCCCCAGGAATAAAAAAAGCAACATGATCAAAAGCGAAAAAAAAGTTGCCTTTTCGGCATGAATAGTTCCCGTTCGCTGTCGGATCTGGATGATCACCGGAATCGAGCCGATGATATCGATTACGGCAAACAGAATCATGGTAACGGTGACTATCTCCTTTAATAACATAAGATTGATTTGATCATTGTTGCTTCGTTTCGTACAAGTAACAAGTGACAAGTAACAAGTGACAAGTAACCGGTCGCTGGTCACCCTTCTACGGTGCTCAGGGCAAGCTGGTCATTTGATTATGGCAAGCAATAACTCTCAGCTTCGAATGAACGATTAGAGGAGCTTAAAGCTCTCCAGAAACTTCGTAGTGTAATTACCTTTTCGAAAATC
>JANWID010000280.1 GCA_025450095.1 Bacteroidia bacterium
AAAGTATCGATAACGGAATAGTAGGAAGAAAAAGAAATATTATTACCGCTGGTGGTGTGTATTAATCCATCAGTAGGATGGTGAACATGAATCGTTTCTTTTCCGGAAAGGGAAAAAGAGAAAATTATCAAAATAGTAAAAACGGTTAAAAAACGCATGAACTTGAATTTTATCAAACTTAAGAAATAAATGTCGAAGTTCTAATTCACGAAGTATGAGAATGAAATGTTTGGTTAACCAATAGGAGATATGTTGACAATCAATATTATAGTGCTTCAAACCTGCACACTACAATTTATATTTAAGACCAAATTTTATAAAGCCATCTAATCCACGAAAACTTTCTGTGTAAGGTAATCCTCCCGGAGAAGACAAATTCTCCTTATACATGTAAGTTAAATCGAAATTTTTTTGATAGCATATACTCACATTATATTTCTTCGTAATCTGTAATCCCAACCCGGTATTGTATTGCACGCCGAATTGAAATAAGCTGACATTGTCAGCATAGTACAAATTCTCAACATTTTCCTGCGGAGTTAATAAAAAGCTTCCGTAAACCCCAAGTCCTAAAATGAATGTTAATTGCTTACCAAAAATAAAATCTATACCTAATGGGATTCTGAGATAATTTGTGCTGATATCATTAAGGTGTTTAATGTCGAATAATATTCCGGACTTTAAACTGAACACAGCGCTATCAGGAGTATAAAAATAAGTAAATCCGATCCTTTGAAAATTATCAGCCTCCTTTTCAAAGGGTGATAAAAATAAGTCTGACATATCATTTGTTATGGTTTTTCCTATGCCTATATCCATCCCGATTTCGTGAGGCTGCCCGGGAGATTTTTCAGCAAAAAAAATTATGGAAACCAGGAATAGATATTTATAAATCTTCATGAAAATGAAAATGAGAAAATTATTAAAACTATAAGAGCAGTTAAAAAACGTATGAGGTTGAATTTTTATCAAACTTAAATTAAAATTGTATAGGTTTTAATTTCGTGCAACCGATGATAATAAAGTGTTTTGAAAAAAATATAATACGTTTTCCCAATAAAGGATCCCTCGCTATGCTCGGGATGACGATAAATTATTGGAAAGGGGCGGGCGGGGGATGCGGCAATGTCAACACCAGGGAAATTATTCACATAATCCGCATCCCCCGCCCGCTTTTAACACACTCCTAATCGTCATCCCGAGCATAGCGAGGGATCGCATCAATTGTTCGCCTTCCTTTTACCTTAGTTGTAATATTCAAATTAGAACTCAAAAAAATGTTCAGATCACAAATTACATTTTTAATAATCGATCTGTAATCCCCGCCTGCGTCGGGCAGGCGTACCTACTTAGCGATATGAAAATTAAAATTTGCATTCTGCAATTTCCCATAAAGCCGGATCCACAATGGTAAAACCATTTCCGTTCCCCGCGAATTTGTGATATCACCGAGGTCATATACTTCTTTCCATCCGAACCATGTTCGCAAAATATCTTCAACGCGGCCTTTAGCGCCGGCATCGTTACCGCAAATAAAAGCAGCATGCTCACCTTTAATGCTCGATGGATTTACCATCAGCATGCAATTCATCGTGTTCAGGGCTTTCACAACATAAACATCCGGAAAATTGCGTTGGATAGTTTCACCCAGCGAATCGGTATTGTTTACAAAAAGTATGGGTGGAAATCCCTTTGTAAAATCAAGTGGATTGGTAACATCAATTAAAATTTTTCCCTTCAGGTTTTCCGGTCCCGCCATGTTCAGGATATCGATGGCAACATCGCCTTTTGTACAGTTAAAAATAATCTCACCATATTCAGCGGCTTCTGCAAAAGTTCCGTGAGAAGCGCGTGAACCTGCATGTTTCACAAAATTGGTTGCTTTTTCATTGACTGCACTGCGGGCACCCATCATAACACTGTGACCCAAATCAACCAGCTTGGCACCGATGGTATTTCCTACCACTCCGGTACCCAAAATTCCTATATTCATAAAAGAAATGGTTTAAGTTATTCGTAAATGTAGGTAATGATGATTATAAAACCAATTTGATATTTTCTGATTAAAAAATTTATAATTATCGGTAAATGAATTAAATACGAATACAATATGCATTTTTCGATAAATGATCCTATCTAATCAGTTCGCTTCGGACCATCAATATTTAGCATCACATCTGTAATCAAATCCGTTCTCGCGTCAACCCAGAATCTGTAATCCCCTGCCGTCCTAATTATTACCTTTGTACCATGATAAGATTAACAAAAATTTTCAACTTCGAAATGGCCCACGCCCTCTATGGTTACGATGGACCTTGCAAAAATATTCATGGTCATTCCTATTCTCTTGAAGTTACTGTTGCAGGAGCTCCTCTGGATAACCCTTCCCATCCCAAACACGGAATGGTGATGGATTTTTCTGATCTCAAAGCGATTGTTAAGGATCAGATTGTCGACAGACTTGATCATGCGCTGCTGCTAAATGGAAATTCCCCACATCGTGATATACCGGAGCTGGATGAGAATTTTGAAAAAGTGGTTTTCGTAGATTATCAGCCTACATGTGAAAATATGTTGAGCGATTTTGTGAAACGAATTCAGAAACTGCTTCCCTCCTCTGTAAAACTTGTTACTCTGAAGCTGAAGGAAACTCCGAATTCCTATGCAGAATGGCAGGCCGTTGATCAGCGTGCCTGAACAAAAAATCCGGAATAGATTTTCTTTTGTATTTTAGGCATTCCTAACCTGGAATGTATGCGCCTGCATGGTATTTTAATTTGTATTTGTTTTTTCGTTACGTTTTTATCCCATGCACAGCAACACCATCTGATGCCGGTACCTTCTGGCATAATATGGGGTGCACAACAGCTGCGGCTTGATAGCGGATTTCAAATAGTAATGAACGACACCGCTGCTTCGCGTGCGGGAAAAGCTGTCACTCGGTTTCTGCGAAGGCTCGATGATCGTTGTCATCTCTTTATAAAAAAAGAATTTCTGAAATCTTCCGGAAAACAAGGACCGGGATTGCTCATTGAGTATTCCCGTATTGGGATGTTAAAACCAGGCGAAGACGAATCGTATGCACTCACCGTTACCGGTGATCACGCACATTTAACAGCCACAACCGACCTGGGTGTGCTGCATGGACTGGAAACTTTTTTACAGCTTGTTGAAAATGATAATAACGGGTTCTACATTCCTGGTGTTTCTATTTCTGATCATCCACGATTTACCTGGCGCGGGCTGATGATCGATGTATGCCGTCATTTTTCTCCCATCGAAATTATTCTCCGGAATATTGATGCTATGGCCATGGTTAAGCTGAATGTGCTGCATCTCCATCTCTCCGAAGACCAGGGTTTCCGGATCGAAAGTAAAATGTTTCCGAATCTGCATCGCATGGGTTCCAATGGTGATTATTTTACTCAGGAACAAATTAAAACTATTTTTAGTTATGCTGGGGATCGCGGAATACGGGTTGTTCCTGAGTTTGATATGCCAGGACATGCTACCAGCTGGTTCGCGGGCCATCCTGAACTGGCAAGCGCTCCAGGACCATATGCAATAGAGAAAAAATTTGGTGTGTTTGACCCAACTATGGATCCCACCAAAAAGAAGACGTATAAATTTCTGAAAAAATTTCTTTCTGAAATGTGTAAATTGTTTCCGGATGAATATTTTCATATAGGTGGTGATGAAAATAACGGGAAACAATGGGATGCAAATCCGGAGATTCAGAAATTCATGCACAAGGAGGAATTAAGAAGCAATCATGAGTTGCAAAATTACTTTAACAGGAAAGTTTTGGCAATGCTGCAACATAACGGGAAAAAAATGATTGGCTGGGATGAAATTTTGCAACCTGACCTTCCGGTTGACGCCGTGATACAATCGTGGAGGGGCAAGGAAGGTCTGAAAGATGCAACATCAAAAGGATTCCAGGTGATTCTTTCTAACGGATATTACATCGATCTCGTCGAGCCGGCATGGAAGCATTATAATAATGATCCGTTACCAGTGGGTACGGAACTGACAGAATCGCAGCAAAAGCTGGTTCTCGGTGGTGAAGCTACCATGTGGGCGGAACTGGTTACACCCGAAAACATTGAATCCCGAATCTGGCCCCGGACTGCAGCAATTGCGGAGCGTTTATGGTCGCCCCGTGAAATAAATAATATTCCGGATATGTATCGCCGGTTAGCTGATGTCAGTATTCGACTTGAGGAGACCGGGGTTCAGCACCTGCGCAACCAGGACATGATGTTACGACGACTTTCCAACAATACAAATGTGGAGTCACTGAAAGTTTTAGTGAGCCTTGTTGAACCACTGGAAGAATACAAAAGGCATAAACAGGGAGTTCCATACAGCACCGATCTTCCGTTCACCCGTCTACCGGATATCGCATTTCCGGAATCGGATATTGCCCGGGACTTTAAGATTTTGTGTGAAAAATTTGTAAAAGGAAGGGATACGACGATAGAAATATCGATTCGTAATTATTTAACTTTATGGATGCAAAATCACGATGCTGTGCTGGCGACGGCTACAGGGAATCCTGCACTTAGCGAATGGATACGATTATCACAAATGGTAAAAACTATTTCAGTGATTGGATTGGAGAGTCTCGATAAAATGAAAAACCACAATGCCATATCAACTGAATGGACATCGTTAACCAATACAACACTAACAGAAGCGGCATTGCCATTCCAGGAATGCGAACTTATGATAACTGAACCTATAAAAATGTTATTCCAGAATGCACTCCCCCGGTAATCCAGTATTGGAAATATGTTCTGCAGGACTGGATGCAATCGCCGCATCCCGTTTCCCGGGCGTTTCGCGAATTGAGCTTTGTGCATCGTTGGAAACGGGAGGTCTCACACCATCATTATCGCTGATGGAACAAGCTATTTCCAATATAACGATTCCGGTGCATGTGATGATCCGCCCACGGAGCGGAGATTTCCTTTATACCGATGAGGAATTCAACCTGATGAAAACCGATATCCGTCATGCACGAAAAGCTGGTGCTTCCGGGGTGGTATTTGGAATTCTTAAAAGCGATGGAACTATCGACCGGGAACGTTGTATGGAACTGAAAACGCTCGCTGAACCAATGAAGATTACATTTCACCGCGCTTTCGACATGACAGCGGAGCCCTTCTTTGCATTGGAAGAAATCATTGCGATCGGATGTGAAACACTGCTGACTTCAGGACAGCACCAGACAGCCGAGGATGGTTTGGAATTGATTCGCGAGTTGGTAAAACGTGCCGGCTCACGCATTCAGATTATGGCAGGAAGCGGAGTTAATGCAGGTAACGTTGAATTATTATTTGAAGCTGGAGTCAGGGCTTTTCATTGTTCAGCACGTAAGAAATCAGATAGCGCTATGCAATTCCGGAATGAAACGCTGCAGTCGATGGGACATAACGCTTTGTCGGATGAATATAGCCGTTATGTTTTTGATGAAGAAAAAGTGCAGGCCTTATTTAAGGCACTCGCAGTAGCATGAAATTCCGGGCGCTACTTAGTTTGAGTCTGTGCTTTGTTTTTGCTTCCTGTGCAGACAAGATTATCAGCATTGTTAAGACAAAACCTTTACAGAGTCAGTGGGAATTTTCCGAAGCCGGCAAGAATAATTGGAATCCCGCAATAGTTCCTGGCCTTGTGCTGACCGATCTTTTAAAAAATGGAAAAATTGAACAACCTCTTTTTGAAGAAAACGAACAAAAATTGCAATGGATCCATGAATCAGATTGGGTTTACCGTACGGACTTTGAGATATCTGATAGCCTGTTAAAATTTAAGGCAATTGATTTTATTTTCAAAGGTATCGACACCTATGCTTCAATTTACTTGAATGATTCGCTGTTATTGCAGGCTGATAATATGTTCCGGGAATGGAGGGCGAATGGAAAACGTTTTCTAAGATCCGGATCCAATCGTTTAACGGTGCAATTGCATTCTCCTTCGCGGGAAGCGATGAAAGCAGTTCAGAAAATTCAATACAGGTTGCCCATGAGCGATCCGGGTGATCAGAAATTCAGTGCGTTTATCAGGAAAGCGGCTTACCAATTCGGCTGGGATTGGTCGCCACGATTTTTAACAATGGGGATCTGGCAACCGGTTTCAATCAGTGCGCATGACAAGGTTTACATTTCCGGAATGCAACTACGTACCCTTGAAATTGCAGATACATGCGCCTGGTTGAGTGCATTTGTAACTGTTAATTCTGCTTTTGATTTACCGAATGCTGCCGTTACAGTACACGATGGATACAAGCCGTATCATATTAAGAAAGGAATTTCTGTGATAGAAGTAAAATTCCGGATTGATCAACCGGAATTATGGTGGCCAATAGGTTTCGGAAAACAATCATTATATAGTGTAGTGGCAAAACTGTATGTGAATACTTTCCTTGTGGATTCAATTACCGGCAGGACAGGTATCCGAACAGTGGAACTTTTTCAGGATGAGGATGAATGGGGGACTGGTTTTTATTTTCGTATTAACGGACTTCCCATTTTCATGAAAGGCGCGAATTATGTTCCCCAAAGTAGTTTTCTTACTGAGGTCGGTGAAAATGATTACAAGCATATAATTAAGGATGTAAAAGCTGTTGGTATGAATATGCTGCGTGTATGGGGAGGCGGTAGTTATGAAGGTGATTATTTCTATAACCTCTGTGATGAAAATGGAATTTTAATCTGGCAGGATTTCATGTTTGCCGGTGCTATGTATCCTGGCGACAGTGCATTTATTAACAATGCAAAACATGAAGTGGAATACCAGGTTCAGCGGCTTGCAAATCATCCCTGTATTGTATTATGGTGCGGAAACAACGAAGCTGAAGTTGCATGGAACAACTGGGGCTGGCAAAAAGAATTTAACCTGACACCATCCGACTCAACAACAATTTATAATAATTACCTTAAACTTTTTCAAGAAATTATTCCTTCAATAGTTACACACGACGACAATACACGTCCATATCTTCCTTCTTCACCATCTAAAAACTGGGGAACAAAGGAAAATTTCCTGCATGGAAATATGCATTACTGGGGTGTCTGGCATGGTGAAGAAGCCATTGATTCGTTACGTGTGAATGTACCGAGGTTTATGACGGAGTATGGAATGCAATCGTACCCATCATACACTTCACTCAAAGCAAATACAACTTCGGAACGCATAACACTGAACTCTGATTTTATAAAAAACCGGCAACGAAGCTACAAGGGAAATGGTTTATTAATAAAATATATCGAAGACCAGTTCGGGCCGGTAAAAAATACCGAGGATCTTTGTTACTTATCGCAGCTTAACCAGGCTGAAGCAATGCGTATTGCAATTGAAAGTCAACGCAGGCAAGCGCGTTTTTGTATGGGTTCACTTTACTGGCAGCTGAATGATGTATGGGATGGAGCTTCCTGGAGCACACTTGAACATAACGGAACCTGGAAGGCTGCACATTATGCACTTAATAGATTGTATTCACAAAACTTGCTGATCACGGAAACAAAAAACGATACTGTTGCTGTATATTTTCAATCGGATAATACTAATGGGAGTCATGGAACCCTGCAAATAGAGGTAATGGATTTTAAAGGCCGGCGTCTCGGAAATTATAAAACCGAAGCCGGTGTGGGTTATCTTGTTGCTGAGAAATATTTTGAAATGTCATTAAAGCAGTTGCTTCGAAACCAGGACCCGGAAGAATTTTTGATGCATATAACACTATCTGATGGCGATAGCGTGCTTGCTTCTGCCAATCACTTTTTTGTCGCACCGAAAGATCTGAATCTTCCTGATGTGAAGATCAGCTATAATTTGGAATCATCAGATACTACAACGGTGATCCGTTTAAAGTCGGAAACATTAGCAAAGGGAGTTATGATGGAATTCGAAAACACACCAGGCCATTTTTCCGATAATTATTTTGATCTGTTACCAGGCGAGGCGAAGGTGGTGAGGTTTGATGGTGCAAAACCAGCTACAAATTCCCTGATTATTAAACACTATAATCATTAACCATCTTGTAGGGACATCCCATGGGATAACCTAATTAATTTTTATAAATCATATCCATGTGGGGACATCCCATGGGATGTCCTTGCTTAGGTGAACTTTTTAACTTTAAATTAAACGTTTAACATTGTTTTTTCCTTTGGACATCTAATATATATTGGTTTATTTAGTGGGCGAATCATTTTTCATTTTGATTTTTCATTGCATGACACATTTTGATCCCAGAATTCATCACCGCAGGTCCACCCGCCTTAAACACCATGATTATTCTGGTAAAGGATTATATTTTATTACCATAAACTGCCGGAGCAGGGTAAGATATTTTGGTAAAGTTGAAAACGAGGTGATGATTTTAAATGAGATTGGAGAGATAGCAGAAAAGTATTGGTTGGAAATTCCGGATCATTTTCCAAATTCAGTATTACATGTTCACAAGGTTATGCCTGAACATTTTCATGCTATCCTGGATTTGAAGGATGTAGAAAATAAACCGAAAATTAAATCCTTGAATCAATTTGGTAAGCCTATAAAAGGATCATTGTCTGTTGTAATTGATCAGTATAAAGCTGCTGTTAAACGATGGTGCAATAAAAATGGACATGAATATTTTCAATGGCAATCCAGGTTTCGAGATGATATAATTCATAATGTTGAATCATATGTAATGATTACGAAATATATTAATGAGAATCCATCTAATTACCTCAAAAAAAGAACAAAAACCTGATTAAATTTTCCCCTCCCTAATCTCATCCACTACTGCCGGATCCAACAGTGTAGTAGTATCTCCCAGGTTGGAAGTTTCCCCTTCAGCAATTTTTCTCAATATCCGCCTCATAATTTTACCGCTTCGTGTTTTCGGTAAACCGGTTACAAACTGTATCTTATCAGGTCGTGCTATGGGACCGATGATACGTGTAACAGTTTGCAGAATATCCTGGCGTGCATGATTGACATCGCCATGATGACCAGTATAAATTACAAAAGCATATATTCCCTGCCCTTTGATATCGTGAGGAAACCCAACCACCGCACTCTCCATCACTCCCGCGTGCATATTAATAGCGTTTTCCACTTCCGCAGTACCGATACGATGGCCGCTTACATTCAAAACATCATCTACACGACCTGTGATACGATAATTCCCTTCATCATCCCGCAGACATCCATCACCTGTAAAATATAAATTCTCGTATGTAACGAAATAATTTAGTCTGCATCTCTCGTGATCCCCGTAAGTAGTTCTTAACATTCCCGGCCACGGAAATTTAATGCACAGGTTACCGCTTACATTATTACCTTCAATTTCTTTTCCTCTTTCATCGACGAGAACCGGGTGTACACCTGGCAATGGCAATGTGGCATAGGAAGGTTTATGAGGTGTAACCCCTGCTAAATTCGAAATTAGTATACCACCTGTTTCTGTCTGCCACCATGTATCCACAACCGGGAAACGTTCACCGCCTATATGCTTATGATACCAGTGCCAGGCCTCTTCATTTATCGGTTCACCTACCGTTCCCAATACTTTCAAGGATGAAAAATCTTTTCCCTCCAGGTAACTTGTTCCATAACACATCAGACTGCGGATGGCTGTCGGTGCAGTGTACAGAATATCAACCTTGTGTTTCTTAACAATATCCCAAAATCTGCCTGCATCGGGCCAGTTGGGCACGCCTTCAAACATCAGAGTTGTTGCGCCAGCGCTCAGCGGACCGTAAACAATATAACTGTGTCCGGTTATCCAGCCAATATCTGCAGAGCAGAAATGAACCTGTCCGGGCTGATATTGAAACACATTAACAAAAGTATAATTTGCCCATACCATATATCCGCCACAGGCATGGACTACACCTTTGGGCTTGCCGGTAGACCCTGACGTGTATAAAATAAAAAGCATGTCATTGGCATCCATAACTTCCGGAACACAATCGGGATTTCCCTGTGATTCCACTTTTTCAATTTCCTCATCCCACCATACATCACGACCTTTAATCATACTAACGGGTGCGTCTGTACGTGAATAAACAATAACACGTTTCACAAACGGGCAGGTTGTAAGTGCCTCATCAATGATAACTTTGAGCGCGATATCCTTTCCACCCCTTCTAGCGCCGTCGCATGTAATAATAAATTCCGCATTTGCGTCCTGTAGCCTGTCAGCGATCGACTGTGCGCTGAATCCACCGAATACCACAGAATGAATAGCGCCAATGCGGGCACATGACAACAATGCGATTGCAAGCTCCGGAATCATACCCATGTATATGCAAACGCGATCGCCTTTCCTGACCCCGTTATTTTTTAAGACATTCGAAAATTGCTTTACTTTAAATAAAAGTTCATTGTATGTCAGAACCTGATGTTTTTCTCCCGGGTCATTGGGTTCCCAGATAATTGCCGGTGTATCTCCCAGCGTGGCTATATGCCGGTCGAGGCAGTTTTCGGTAATATTAACTTTCCCGCCAAGGAACCAGTTTATTTTTGGTTCCTTAAAATTCCATTCCAGGACCTGGTCCCATTTCTTTTGCCATGTAAAATTTTCAGCAACGGAATGCCAGAATGCTTCCGGATTCTTTTCGCAATCATTATATGCCTGTCGGTATTGTTCCGCAGACTTGATTTGGTAAGGATAATTCATATGTAACGAATTTACGAATGGGCTTCACCCTACGAATCTACGAATGTAACGAATGTACGAATGGGCTTCACCCTACGAATCTACGAATGTAACGAATTTACGAATGGGCTTCACCCTACGAATCTAGGAATGTAACGAATGTACGAATGGGCTTCGCCCTACGAATCTACGAATATTGGATTATTCGTAATTCGTAGATTCGTATACATTCGTATATTCGTTACATTCGTTACATTCGTTACATAGTTTCTTTCAGTACCACCCAGATATTTTCCGCAACAATTTTTTCTCCGGTAACATTCGGATGAATTCCGTCAGGTAGGTTCAATGTATCAATCCCCGCAACGTTCTCCAGTATAAATGGAATTAGCAGCGTATTTTTCTTTTTAGCTACTTCCGGATACATAACCCGAAATGCATTTGCGTATTCAGTACCCATACTTGGAGGAACCATCATCCCCGCAAGGATAATTTTTACATCCGGATATAGTTCTCTTACCTGGTCTATGATAAACTCAAGGTTTTTACGGGTTTCAGTTACCGGCACGCCACGCAACCCATCATTGGCTCCAAGCTCCAATACAAAAATATCAACTGGTTGCTTTTCTATAACCCATTTGACCCGGTTGGTTCCCGATGCTGTTGTTTCTCCACTCACCCCGGCATTGATGACTTCATAATTCATGTTCATCGAATCCAAACGTTCCTGAATTAGTGTGGTAAATGCCTGAGAGCCTTCTAAGCCGAATCCCGCAGTGAGGCTGTTGCCGAAAAACAGGATAACCTTCTTTGCTGTTCCTGTATCTCTCTCCGTTTTCGAATCTGCGGATTTGGATTCTTTTACTTCCTGATTTTCGGGTGCAGTGCAGGAGTAAACGGTAAAGATCAAAGCTATTACAAGGTACAGAAGGCTATTTATTTTCATTTTCTTGAATACCATCAAATATATTGCAGGGTAGCTCCACAAAATACAATTAATTTATATTTATCGAAACATAA
>JANWID010000281.1 GCA_025450095.1 Bacteroidia bacterium
CTGGTGTGAATCTTTATAAAAACATTCAGGTCGTAGAACGTCAATTACAGCGGAAAGTGCATCTTTCTCCAGCATAAGAGCTCCTAAAACCGCTTCTTCAATATCTACAGCCTGAGGGGGAAGTTTCCCTAGTTGCTGAGTAATTACGGTATTGGAAATATTTTTGGCAGCAGTCCGGCGCTTTGTCAATCCCGGGTCTTTTAAATCAGTCATTATTCAAAATTAGGCAATCGCACAGGTCATCGCGATTAGCATTTTAAAATTAGTTTTCAACAAATTTATCTGTAAGAAAAAATCTGTGATGGGATCAACTCTCGGTAACAACTCCCATTGAACAGAATTTATTAATGCGGTTACGAACCAAAACTTGCGGATCGGTTGCAGTTAACCGGGGCAGGTATTTTTTAATTTCAGCTTTAACCGTTTGAAACATTTTTTCAGGATTGGAATGAGCACCTCCAACAGGTTCCATGATGATTCCATCCACAAGTTTCAGGTTAAACATATCAGTTGCCGTAAGCTTCAGTGCTTCGGCTGCTTTTTCTTTGTTATCCCAGTTACGCCACAATATTGATGAACACGATTCCGGACTGATAACCGAATACCATGTATTTTCCAGCATCAGCACACAGTCACCAATTCCGATTCCAAGTGCTCCACCTGAAGCACCCTCTCCAATTATGATGCATATTACCGGAACCCGTAGCTTTGCCATTTCATAAAGATTCCTGGCAATAGCTTCGCCCTGGCCGCGTTCTTCAGCTTCCAGGCCTGGAAATGCACCTGGTGTATCAATGAAGGTTATTACCGGTTTATTAAATTTTTCGGCGAGTTTCATCAGCCGCAAGGCTTTCCGGTATCCTTCCGGATTTGGCATTCCGAAATTCCGGAATTGCCGCATTTTGGTGTTATTTCCTTTTTGCTGACCGACAAACATAATGGTTTGTCCGTCAATTGAACCAAATCCACCAATCATTGCCTTATCGTCCTTAACGTTCCGGTCACCAAAAAATTCCTGGAAATTATTATTGGTTATGTATTTAATATAATCCAGCGCATAGGGTCGGTCAGGATGCCTTGATAACTGTACCTTTTGCCAGGCAGTCAGATTGTTGTAAATATTTTTTTGGGTATCCTCAATTTTCTTTTCGATTTCCTCTATCAGGGTACGTACATCAACCTTTCCTTTTTCAGCAATTTGCCTGGCTTTTTCAAGTTGGTCTTTTAGTTCGTCGAGCGGTTTTTCGAAATCCAGATGACTCATAAAACGGTTATTATTGAGCAAATATATTAAGATATTTGGAGCCCCCGGATGGCGCTATTGAGTGATCCGGATATTTCCTTATTCAACTTTGATTTTAAACACATTATGGTAGTTTTTCCGAATGCAAAAATCAACCTGGGTTTGCATGTACTTGGGAAGCGTGCCGATGGTTATCATGATCTTGCCACTGTTTTTTACCCTATTCCACTGTTTGACACCCTTGAAGTAGTTCTCCGTAAAGATTCCGGGAATTCCAAAATAAATACCCGGTTACCTGTAAAGAAATTCCGCCTGGAGAGTGGATCGGAAATCAGATTTTCATTTTCCGGACTTGAGATTGCGGGAGAACCCGAATCAAATTTGTGCATAAAAGCATGTGTGTTATTTGATAAAAAGTTCAGGTTATCCGACAATCTGGACATACATCTTCATAAGATCATACCAATGGGTGCCGGTCTGGGTGGGGGATCTTCGGATGGCGCATTTATGTTGAAACTTCTGAATGAAATCAGTGGTTCTCCATTAAGTAACTCAGTTATGATGGAACTGGCATCCAGACTGGGCAGTGATTGTGCTTTTTTCATCCGCCATGAACCTTCATTTGCACAAGGCAGAGGTGAGCTGCTTGAACCAGTAAATCTATTTTTAGGCGATAAATACATCGTTGTAGTTTTTCCTGGAATTATGGTTCCGACTGCCAGCGCTTTCGAAGGCATTGGTTATAATTTACATCCGGCCGACCTGAAACAGGTCATTGCAAAACCTGTTTCGGAATGGATGTACTATCTTGAAAACGATTTTGAAAAAAAAATATTTGAGATCTATCCCGAAATTGCACAAATAAAAATGGAATTGTTAAGGCAGGGTGCGGTTTACGCTGCTATGTCCGGAAGCGGTTCAGCAGTTTATGGAATATTTGAAACAGCAGTAAATTTAAAATTACAATTCCCGGGATACCACCAATTAAAACAGAATGACAAGAACCAATCCCTGGAATTATATTATCGAAACTGATAATACCATCAGGGAAAGAATTCCGGAAATCTCAGTTTGTTTGATCTTGGGATCCCAAATGGAAATATCAATACCAGTAAGTTTTTCGAGTCGCTGGTTATATGGACGGTAATAATCTTCGAGTTTAATCCTTACCTCAGGATCCAATGGTGCAATTTTTTTTGATTTGGACTTGTTTAGTTCAATAAGCTTGTAACTCAGATTTACGAAAGTGTCGTGTGGCAAAATCATCTTTGCAAACCGTTTGAAATAATTATCATTATCCCGTAACCAATCAAGAAACTTTCCCACCGTTCTGCTTCTGGTTTTAGCGGTTTTATTATGAATTACAGTAACATCCGGCACATACGATGTAGAAACCCCTAAAGCTGAGAATAATTCTCTGCAAACTTTCAAAGGATCCTGCTGCATTTCTTCAAATAAAATTACCTTAACCTGGTTTTTAGGAAAATATTTATAAACCATTTCCAGGTAATCAGCATATAACCCCATTTTTATAAACAGCTTATAAAACAGGTTATCATAATCTTTTTGTTCCAGGATCCGGATCAGTCCACTAAAGTTCATTTCCATCCAATCGGCATTAAACGTTTTCTCCATATTATAGGAAGAATAAGCTCGTTCAACCGGGTTTCTCAAAATCAATACAAGTATTGCTTCAGGATTATGATTGTACAATAACTGAAGATCCTTATCTGAAGCGTAATTCACTGCGTTTTTTGCAACAATGCGGATATCAGAAGGCAGATCTTTGTTAGAGATATATTTTGTGAATGCAAAATCGTATCCCTTTGCATATTCCTCGGGATCGGTAAAGTAAGAGAATTCGGTTTGAAAATGACTTTCTATGTGGGGATGCTGACTCAGGTAATTCTTCAGGGAAGTGGTTCCCGCCTTCTGAGCTCCAATAATCATCAAGTCGATTTTTTTCATACCAGAGGTAAACTTCCCATTTAATTTTGATAATAATTCAAGCGGGCATATTGAAATAAATCAATATTCCGGTATAGAATTTATTCGATATTACCGGGGTTAAAACTTGGTTGCAAGTATAACTATTTCAAAATTATATATGGTTAACTTTCGTTTTTAAATACCTTATTAACGTCAGATATTGAATTATTAGTGTAATTATTTTGAATATAATATATTATAAATCAATATATTAATTTTACTATTAGAATTTTTCAGGAACATTCTACTTGATTTTACTTTTGCAAAACGTTGTTCATCCTGATCCGAAATGATGTATACCTTTTCCTTCAATTTTTTACTGGCGGTTAATCACTTATCATTTTAATGCCGGTTGAAACAGAGTGACTCTTTACAGAATTTTGAACATGACCGGATCTTCATCCATTTTGCCATTTCATGATTTTTACCGATTTTCAACACACAAACCCTAGCTTTGCATATACTCCGAATTCCCAACCGTGTATCGATGAAAAAAATATTATTTTCAGGTTGCTTTTCATTTTGTTTCTTTTTGTTTTTTACTGCGACTACTGCAACACCTTTTGCGCAAAAAATTGATAAGGCTTTCAGCGCTTTGAATCAATTTAACTATTTTGAAGCAAAGACTCTCTTTGAGAAATCAGGTAAGAAATTCCCATGTCTTTCAAATTACGGTTTAAGTGTAATTTTTTTCCGGAACGATAACCCGTTTCATAATATAGATTCTGCTTACAGGAGAATTAACGCTTCCATTACTGCATACCAGTCACCATCGAAGTCGGAAATTTCCAAATTACTGAACCATTCAATAGATGGTAATAAGCTCCTGGATTTAAAAAGCAGTATTGAAAAGCGGGCTTTTGAAAAGGCATCTGAAGCAAACAATATTGCTGCGCTTAACCATTTTATTGAACTTTACACAACCTACTCAGGTCATGCCAAAGCGGTTCAGTTAAGAGATTCACTTGCCTTCGCAATGGCCCGAAAAGAAAACAGTTCTGCGGCATATTACCAGTTTATGCAACAGTATAGTGATTCATACCTGGCTCCGGAAGCTAAAGTGAGATATGAAAAATGCCTTTATGATGAATCTGTTTTCGATGGACTGGAACAGTCATACGCTCATTTTATAACAGCTTACCCTGATAATCCATATGTCAAGGATGCCATGACGAAATTGTATGCACTTGCAATTAAGAATAGCAATGATGCGGATGTTTATTATCAGTTTATTTTGAAGTATCCAAACAATATTCATATTGAAGACGCATGGCAAAAGCTGCTCGATTTAAATCTTGAAACATTTAACGAAAGCAACATTAATTCTTTCCTGGCGCGATATCCAGATTATCCTCAAAGAGACGAACTGATGGCAGAAATGCGCCTGCTTAAAGTTATTTACCTGCCTTACCGGGAAGGAAATTTAACAGGATTGCTGGATCAAAATGGTAAAATAGTATTGGAACCGCGTTACGAAACCATCGGAAAATTTCATGAAGGGATTGCCATGGTGACTATGAATGGAAAAATCGGTTATATCAATAAGGAAGTGGATGAAATTGTTCCACCTTATTATGATGATGCTGAAAATTTCAGTAATAATATTGCTGTTGTTGGTGAAGGGGGCAGGTATGGAGCCATTATCAGGAATGGTCGCATGACAGTACCATTGCAATACAATGAACTGGATGATTTTTCGGAGGGCCTGGCTGCAGTTTCTGATAGTGCCTCATATGGTTATATTAATCGGGTTGGCACAGTAGTAATTCCTTTGCAGTTTGATTTCGCCGGCGTTTTCAAAAACGGATTTGCTATATGTGAATCGGGAGAACTTTACGGAGTGATCAATAATTCAGGTAAGGTAGTGATCCCTTTTCGTTACGAGGAAATGGAATATTATGCTCCGGGAATTTATAAGATGCAATCCGAAGATAATTACGGTCTGATCAAATCGGATGGTGCAATTTTGCTAAAACCGGAATTTGAAGAAATCGGAAAGTTGGAATCAGGCAGAGCTATCATAATAAAAGATGGATTGCTGGGTTATGCGGAAGCTAATGGAAAAATAGTTATTCGTCCCGGATTCACCCCCGGAAGAGATGCATTGGTGAGGTCACAGTTCCATAATAATCTTGCCGTAGTAAGAAAACAAAAGCAGGCGGGAATTATTGATTCTGCCGGTGTAATTGTAGTGCCATTCCGGTATGATGATATGGTGATCCTTTCTGACTCGATGGCATCCTTTCGCCAGGGCAATCGCTGGGGATTGTTAAACATTACGAATGGTAAAATTATACTGCCCGCGAAATACGAACAAATAACCGCAGAAAATAACGGATTGTTAATTGTTGCGCAAAACGGAAAAAATGGTGTAATTGATTCAAACGGAAAAGTATTAATTCCGTTTATTTATCAGTCACTTTCCTGGATGAATCCATTCAGTCTTGCAGGCAAAAAAAACGGCAAATACGGTGCTGTTGATTTTACCGGCATGATGTTGATTCCATTTGAATATGAACAATTTTCACTCTGGGAAGAACAAATTTTCGAATTTTCATCAACCGGCGGAAAAATTTGGTGGGACGCGGAAAATAACAAATTAATCAGCCCACCGAAACTGAACTGATAATGGAAAGCATAATAATGAACTATGGAAAAGTAACTCCCGCGATCGTAGATAAATTGCGGGAAATATGCGGGGATAATTATGTGTTTACATCTAAAGATTCAATTGAAAATTATTCTCATGATTATACAGAAGACCTCCGGTATGAACCGGAAGTAGTAATTAAACCTGCATCAGCAGCGGAAATCTCTTCTGTTTTGAAGATATGCAACGTATACAGAATTCCTGCAACACCCCGTGGTGCCGGAACTGGCCTGAGTGGTGGTGCATTGCCGGTTTACGGAGGAATCGTGATCTCAACAGAACGTTTGAACAGGATCATTGAAATTGATGAACGCAATCTCCAGGCAACAGTTGAACCGGGTGTTATCAATCAGGTGTTCCAGGATGCAGTTATGGAAAAGGGATTATTTTATCCACCTGATCCTGCCAGTCGTGGGTCGTGTTTTCTGGGAGGTAATCTTGCAGAATGCGCCGGTGGACCTAAAGCAGTGAAATATGGCGTTACCAAGGATTATGTTCTTAACATGGAAGTAGTTCTTCCGGGAGGAGACATTATTTGGACCGGAGCCAATGTTCTGAAAAATGCTACAGGTTATAATCTTACACAACTTTTAATAGGCAGTGAGGGAACACTTGGAATTATTACCAGGATCGTATTCAGGCTGATTCCATTTCCTGCGCATAATCTCCTGCTGTTGGTTCCTTTTAATTCTGCAGAGAATGCATGCGCTGCAGTTTCGGCCGTTTTTCGTGCAGGGATAACACCTTCTGCAATGGAATTTATGGAACGGGATGCTATCGATTATGTGTTAAAACATGTTGATGTGTCGCTGAAAATCGCCGATGATACCCGCGCTCATTTGATTATTGAAGTTGATGGAAATGATCCGGATGGACTCTTCAGAGATTGTGAACGTATCACTGAAATCATGAATTCCTTTGACGCATCCGAAGTGCTCTTCGCTGAAACAGCTCAACAAAAAGCAGAACTTTGGAAAATGCGCAGGGCAGCAGGTGAAGCAGTGAAATCACATTCTGTATATAAAGAAGAAGATACAGTTGTTCCGCGCGCTGAATTACCTATTTTGTTGAAAGGTGTGAAGGAAATTGGAAAAAAATATGGTTTCCGGTCGGTTTGTTATGGACATGCGGGTGACGGAAATTTACATGTGAATATCATTAGGGAAGAAATGAGTGATGAAGACTGGAATGAAAAAGTTCCCCGGGGCATTCGTGAAATTTTTGAACTCTGTGTCAGTCTTGGCGGAACGATATCCGGAGAGCATGGTATTGGATGGGTTCAAAAAGATTACATGTCAATTGCTTTTAATGATGTACAACTGGAACTGCAAAAAGGCATCAAGAAGCTCTTCGATCCCAATATGATACTCAATCCGGGTAAAATGTTTTTTTAAAATAAATAAACCGTTTTGGTCGTTATTCGTATTATAATATGAATCATGCTGGTACGGATGAAAAGCGGGAAGTTATTACATTCTGGTTTGCGAATTCTGACCTATACAATTTGCTTCGTATGTACAGTTTTATTACCAGTACATGCGCAGGAAATGCTGGGTATCAGTAATTCAAATTTTGCCGGGAATATGGGGATGGGATTGAATCCTTCCCTTTTTGTAGGATCTCCTTACAGACACGAAATCAATGTGATTTCGGGAGATTTTTTTATCGATAACGATTTTGTATACCTTAAAAAGAGATCGGCATTGATAAGTAAAAGCATCAGGGGTGAGAATATTCCCGAAGAACAGGTACAGAATTATACTGGTTCTTCAACTTATAAAGCATACGGAAATGTATTTCTAAGAGGACCATCTTATATTCAAAACAAAGATCGTTTTTCGTGGGGTGTTCATACAGCGTTACGAAGCAATGTTAGCGGAACCGATGTTCCATATCACGTCGCAAAATTCCTGAAAGAAGGATTTGATTATTCACCCCAGCATGATATTCATTATGTATCCGATCCGTTTCGATCTATGTCGATGGCCTGGGGAGAACTGGGAGGAACTTATGGAAGAAAACTCTATGAAAAAAGGGATAAGGGATATCTTGCAGGTGCTATTACATTAAAGTTTCTCCTGGGATTCGATGCCGCATATGCCAATCTTTCTGGTTTCGATTACATTGTTCCAAGCCATGATACTCTGATTATAAATTCAGCAACCGGTGAATATGGTCATTCATTATCGGATGGTGAAAATACACTTGAAAAGCCACTCCATATCCGGGGATTCGGCGGAAGTGCTGATCTCGGATTCACATATTACAGGGGTAGAGTTCATGGTGCAGGAGATTGTAATGAAAGAGCTGAAATCAGGAAAAAATACAAATACCGCATCGGATTTTCATTGATTGATTTCGGTTTGGTGAGTTTTGGAAAACAAGCTAAAGTGTTTTCATTTGATAATTCAAGTGCATTCTGGCCGGGAATTGATACTGTCGAATTCGCATCTATAATGGCACTCGATACTGCGATCAGCAATCATTTTTATGGTCATCCATACCAGTCGCAAAGTGGTTCTTCTTTCAAAATTTTCACACCAGCAGCAGTAAGTCTGCAGTTCGATTATTGTGTGATGCCCCGGATCTACGTTAATGCTACATGGGTTCAGGCAACACCGTTGAATGAAATGTCAATTGTGAGAGCTTCCCAGATTTCCATCACACCACGTTATGAAACAAGAAAGTTCGAAGCTGCATTGCCTTTTACGATTTACGAATACACACATCCGCACCTGGGACTTGCATTCCGTTACAAGATGGTCGTATTGGGAACGGACCGACTCGGCTCATTTACCGGTCTCTGGGATACCACTGGATATGACATTTATTTCGGATTAAAATTCAATGTCTGTGATTTAAAGAAAAAGGGAGGCAAGAAACCATTCTGCCCTGTAAACTAAACTGTTTATTTACGAAAGTTTGCCGCTACTACAAGGTCTTTCCCATCACCCGAATAATCGTAAAAACCCATACTGCTTTTCTTCCCCAGTTTCCCTGCTGTTACCATATTTACTAATAAAGGGCAGGGTGCATATTTAGGGTTTCCGAAACCATCCTGCATAACCCGGAGAATGGAAAGGCAAACATCGAGGCCAATAAAATCGGCTAGCTGCAAGGGTCCCATCGGATGCGCCATACCCAGCTTCATTACCGTATCAATTTCTGCAACACCGGCAACACCTTCATAGAGGCTATACACAGCTTCGTTGATCATGGGCATCAGGATCCGGTTTGCGATGAAGCCCGGGTAATCGTTCACTTCAACAGGTATTTTTCCGAGTTGTTCGGCAAGTTTTAAAATCTCTTTTGTAACAGCATCGGATGTGGAATATCCGCGGATTACCTCTACCAGTTTCATTACAGGTACCGGGTTCATGAAATGCATCCCGATCACTTTATCACTGCGTTTAGTTTCAGCGGCAATGCGCGTAATTGATATGGATGAAGTATTGGACGCGAGAATGGTTTCGGGACCGCAGATCGTATCAAGCTCCTTGAAAATACTCAGCTTAATGGTAACATTTTCTGTTGCCGCTTCCACAACCAGGTTCGCACCCGCAACACCTTCGGTAAGCGAGGTAGCCGGATTAATTCGTGAAAGGGTCGCTGCTTTATCTGCCTCCGACACCGTTCCTTTTTTCACCATCCTGTCGAGGTTGCCGGCAATTACTGTCATTGCTTTGTCCAGCGCGGGACGGCTGATATCGATCAGCGAAACTGTGTATCCGCTTTGAGCAAACACATGTGCAATACCGTTACCCATGGTACCGGATCCGATTACTGAAATTTTTTTCATATTATATTTATTTTCCGCTTCGCTGAAGAATGGTCTTTATAGTATAGAATAATATTTTCAGGTCGAGCGCCAGTGACATATTCTCAATATAAATCACATCAAACTTGAGCCGCTCCACCATTTCGTCAACATTTTCAGCATAACCAAATTTCACTTGTCCCCACGACGTTATACCGGGCTTTACTTTGTGAAGGTGCCGGTAATGAGGTGCGATGGGCATAATCTGGTCGATAAAGAACTGGCGTTCGGGCCGCGGACCTACCAGCGACATATCCCCAATAAGTACATTGTAGAATTGAGGTATTTCATCAAGCCTGATCTTGCGCATGAATTTCCCGAATGGGGTGATGCGGTTGTCATTCTGACTCGAAAGCATCGGTGTTCCTGTTTCCGCACCTACGAACATGGAACGGAATTTATAAATATTAAACGGAACTCCGTGTAACCCGATTCTCTCCTGGACAAAGAATATAGGTCCCCGGGAAGATATAATGATAATCAGTGAAACAACGAAGAAGATTGGACTGAGAATGATTATCAATATCAATGAAACTATAAAATCAAGCGTTCTTTTTACGGCCTGTTGCCACACCGGCATCAGGTCGGGTGATATTTCAATTAATGGTGCTCCGAATATCCCGTTCATTTTAACAGATCCTGAAAGGATGTCGTACATATCCGGAATAATCTTCACTATTACCGGAAAATCTTCGAGTGTATTTAGTAATTTACCAATGCTTTCGTGTTCGGATGATTCAATGGCAATGATCACTTCTTCAATTTTTTCATTGCCAATAATTTTTGTAAGATCATTGATGGATCCGAGATGGGGAAGTATTCCGTTCAGCAGATGCCCATTGTTATGATCCACATGTATAAATCCACGAAAAATATTTCCCTGGCTTTGTTCAGCTGACTGAAGTTCATTAAAAAGCTTCAGCGCTTTCCGATTGCTGCCGATAAGTAATGTATTGAATCCAATCTGCCTTGTTTTGATTTTTCGCCCTGTAATAGTTGTAAGCGTAAAACGAATGGTGGCTGTAAGGAAAAATTGAAGTCCCAATAAAGCGAAGAATGTGCTGTAATATGTTTTGTACGACAATACCGTATCATCAAGAAGCAGTGTGAAAAATATAACCAGGACACCAATGACAGAAAGGTAAATTGTTTGTCCAAATTCACGTAGCCTCGACTTTCGGTAAATATCAGAATAGGTACCAGCAAATGCGTAAACTGCAATCCATAAAATTGGCAGCAAAGTAATACCCATATAAAATTTATAATCGGGAACCAAATCGGGTTTTAGCCCCATAACGGTAGTTTCAATATGGATCTTTCGGTATAGGTAAAACAGGGCCCATGCCAATGAGGCGGCTATAAAATCCCCCAAAATATATTTCAGCGCCTGCCTTCTCCGGTTCATCAGAAACTGACCACTTTAATATTGTCGAAGTAAAATTCCGCTTTTGAAACCGAATTACTTTTTATGGCTCCGAAGAAAACCTGCCACGTGTCAGCATTAGGATAAGCGCTTACTGTGTAACCAAGCTGAACATAAATTTTATTCCACGTTTCCGTGGGATTCAGTGTGATAATAGAAACATGTTGTTGTGGAGCACCCGGAACATTCAGAATCAGCCCGGCAACCATTTGCTGGTTTATTTTATAATCCAGTTCCAGGTAAACTGCGGCTCCTGAACCTGGTAAATGATATGATGTGGTTGAAGTCACTTCAAACCGGGTAAATTCGTGATCCAGGTAGACCGCACCACTTCCAATTCCTTCACGTATTCCCGCATCGCCGGGAGGAAGCTGGTACATTATTGTATCGCTGTTATCGGTAGCCGTCAGTCCAAATCCTACACTCTCAAAATCTTCACAGAACCTGCATTTGACAGAATCAAAATAACTGGTAACAGGATCCATTTTCAATTCTCCGTTTTCAGGTAAATTCACATCCTGTATATGGCCTTTGTAAAACGGATAAGGTGAACGGGTGGAGGCGATCCCATTTAACAGAATACCCGGGCTTAGAATTACACGATGGTTCCCCGTGTTAAGAACAGGGAAGCGAACCGGCAGTTCATATGCTCCCTGGAATTCATTGTCTACATATACCCACACATCTTTTATTTTAACAGATGTTGAAGGGCCTGTTTCATTTATGGTAGGTGTGGGATTAAATGTAAATGAATCCACAGCAATATAAGCAGGTACCTCTTCATCAGGATTGATTATATCGCATCCCTGCAACAACACCAACAGCCATATCAGGTAATTCCAATGCAGGTTTTTAAATGAATGCATGATTTCCGGTAATGACTTTTTAAAAATTATTCCTGGAATTATGCTACCAGCGAAGCTGAATATTTAAGTTTATCAACAATCTGGTGCGCTACATCAAGCGCCTTAAAACCATCGTCAATACTAACAAGGGGGGTCGTATTTTTTAAAATTGCCCTGGCAAAAGTTTCAAGCTCCGCCTGGATGGCGTTTGATTCATTGACTTTAGGATTTTCAAAATAGATCTGTTTGCTTCCTTTTCCTGCACCAAGGTCAATAATTACCGCAAGCGGGTCAGGTTCACCGGTAATATTTTTTAAACGAACAACTTCTGCCGATTTTTTGAGGAAATCTACTGCTATATATGCATCCCGTTGAAAAAATCTTGATTTACGCATGTTCTTCAATGAAATCCTGCTGGATGTAAGATTAGCCACACAACCATTATCGAATTCGATACGTGCATTTGCTATGTCAGGTGTATCGCTAACCACGGCAACACCACTGGTACTGATTTTCCTGATTGGAGATTTTACCACGCTCAGTATAATATCTATATCATGGATCATTAGATCAAGTACCACAGAAACATCTGTTCCACGCGGATTAAACTGAGCTAATCGGTGTGTTTCAATGAACATAGGAGAGGAGATATATTCACGGGCTGCCTGAAATGCCGGATTAAACCGCTCTACATGTCCGACCTGGACTTTCACACCGGCTTCTCCCGCAAGTGCCATCATTTTGCGTGCTTCATCAACGGTATTGGCAAGTGGTTTTTCAATAAAAATGTGCTTTGACTTTTGGAGTGCGCTTACGGCGCAATCATAATGCGACAGGGTGGGAGTAACAATATCTACAACATCGCAACGGTCGATCAGTTCATCCAGTGTTCCAAACGAGTATACTCCAAACTCAGAGGATACATTCCTGCTCGTTTCCTCATCCTGATCATAAAATCCAACAAGTTCAAAATCCGGAATTTCCCTAATCAGCCTGATATGTATTTTGCCCAGGTGTCCGGCCCCTAAAACCCCGATTTTCA
>JANWID010000282.1 GCA_025450095.1 Bacteroidia bacterium
AAACAAAAAAAACGATGTCTCCTTTCTCGGAAATATTTCCCTGAATAAATACCAGATCGTTCCTGAAAACCGGGAAACGGAATTCGGGACTATAAACGAGGCATTACGACTGACAATTTATTTTGACGGACAGGAAGTAGATAGATATCTTACCACAACCGGTGCACTAACATTCACCCACCATGTAACAGACAGCTTCCGGTTAAAGCTGATCGCATCAGCATATAATTCCCTGGAAAGCGAAACATTCGATATACAGGGCCAATATTATATCGACGAGCTTGAGAAAGATATCGGCTCGGAGAATTTCGGCGATGTGGCTTTCAACAGGGGAATCGGAACTTATATTGAGCATGCCCGAAATGAACTCGATGCAAATGTTTATAGTGTAGAACATAAGGGAATTGTAGATCATCCGAAATCCCAAACCCAATGGGGATTGCGATATCAGTACGAACGCATTGCTGATGAGATAAGCGAATGGGATTATATTGACAGTGCTGAGTATGCACTTCCACATCCTCCCGATAATATTGGTGGTCCTGCCAATCCCGATCAGCTTGTACTCTTGCAGGAAGTAATTAAGACAGATACTACAATTGCTTCAAACCGGTTTTCAGGTTATGTGATGAACAATTGGTACCTGGGAACTAAAAACAAGTTTAGTGTGAATGCAGGGATCCGGTTCAGCTACTGGGATCTGAATAAAGATATTGTATTCAGTCCGCGTGCAAGTATTTCGTACAAACCCAGGTGGAAACGCAATTATACTTTTCGTTTTGCCACCGGTCTTTACTACCAACCTCCATTTTACAGGGAGATGCGCGATTTGCATGGTAACCTCAATACGAATCTGAAAGCTCAACGATCGTTGCATCTGATCGGCGGCATGGATTACATTTTCCTTTCCTGGGGAAGAGAATTCAAATTCACTACAGAAGCTTATTACAAGTTCCTGGATGATATGGTACCCTATAAAATCGACAATATCAGGGTACGCTATTTTGCCAATAACGATTCAAAGGGTTATGCCATGGGGCTGGATATGCGCATTAACGGTGAGTTTGTACAGGGAGTTGAATCGTGGGCCAGTTTGTCGTTACTGAAAACGGAAGAGGATATCCAGAATGATTACTACTATACTTATTATAATGTTGAAGGTGAGGAAATCATTCCGGGTTATACTGCAAATACAGTTGTAGCCGACAGCGTGAGAACCGAACCTGGATACATTCCCCGACCCACGGATCAACGGGTTACATTCAGCCTCTTTTTCCAGGATTACCTTCCGAAAATACCTTCATTTAAAATGAACCTGACATTGGTATTCGGTTCCGGCCTTCCTTTCGGACCTCCAGGTGATGATAAATACAAAGATGTACTTCGTTTTCCATTCTACCGCAGGGTAGATATTGGATTTATCAAGATCCTGATCGATGAAGATAATCCGAAGCAATACCGTATGAAGGTGGCAAACAAAATAAAATCAATGGCTGTCAGTCTGGAGGTTTTCAACCTGCTCCAGGTCAATAATACCGTTTCATATTTGTGGGTTAAAGATGTTACGGGCCGTCAGTATGCAGTTCCGAATTATCTCAGTGCGCGAACAATTAATCTCAAACTCAGCACCTATTTTTAGTGTTTCTGTTGAGCTGTAGCAGGTATTCCTGTTTTAGCTTTTACAATATCGGCCAGGCAACCCATTGCGATCAGGTATTGCGCAAAAAAGTATGTTGACAAAATGAGCAAGTCAGCAATCGCAAAATGGGACTTGAATTTATCGATTGCCAGTAGTGAATCGCTGATTATGAAAAATACGGCTCCTGTTACAACCAGGAAATATCCCTTGAAATTTTTTTCCTTATCCCGCATCACGGCTGCAACTCCCATTGCGATTATTGCAATACAATAAAACAAGACTGGCACAACCAAGCTTCCAAAGCTGCCCCGGTTCAGGATGAAAAATTCTGCCCCATACACAACAACCAGTGTTGAAAAAGCCAGCTGGCTCCAGTGTTGGTTCCAACGACCGCTTTCAAAAATCTGGATGATAAAAGCAACCGTGTAGCATACATGCGCAATCAGAAATGCAATAAGTGCGGAAATAAAATACATATCGTTATTTTCAGAAAACATAATCAGTGTATCACCCACTGCACTGCTTAAAAAACCAATGATCATAAAATTTCTAAACCTGACAAACCGGGTGCCGTCGCTGTGCAATCTGAAAAAAAACAATAACACCAGCATCACTGCCGGTTTTGAAAGATAATACGACCATTTTAGATCTAAATAACCCACGCCAATTACTAACAGGCATAAAAACACATAAACCAGGGTGAACGTGGGATATGGAATTCTTTTCAATTTACAGGGGATTATATGGCTGGTTCCTTAAGAGAAAGTTTCAAATCACGCAATAAACATCCTGTCCCTAAAAAATCCAAATCAGTCATAAAATGCATATTGTAATTTATTTTCCTCCGAAACTTATGGCGACTTTTTACAAATATAGCATTTCATGAAATAGATACAAAAGCCCCAAATGGGTCAATTTAGCCTCTGCCGGAGCCCTGTTGACCGCCATTTTACGGGTATTTATCAAAACCTTGTTCCGGACCACTCATGGCAGGATTATTTTACCCGCATGAGGTTATTAATAGGGTTGTTGACAGTGGTATTTTTACTTGCCGGAAACGGACAGGTACGAAGTGCTGACATTTCGTCATTTCAACGAATTCCGGTCCGTTTTTCAGTGAAAAGTTCCGATAGAGATTTAACCAGTTTATTCCGGAAAGAGCTTGGGACAGATACCCAATATACCTGGATCGAGGAAAGAAGTGAATCAGACCAGTTGGGTGGAATCCATACACGGTTTGTTCAGTCATTCCAGGGATACCCTGTTCAGGATGGAATGATAATTCTTCACCAGACTGCAAGCGAAAAATTTGTAACCGGAGTTTTCATTAGCCTTCAAACTCAGGAAAAAATAACGGTACCCATTTATAGTGCAAAACAAATTAGCGACATCTTTTTAAAATCCGGGATACGGGACACGACAGACCTTCCTCCGGGAACATTTGTATGGAGCAATGAAAATGGAAACGGAAAATATAAACTGGTTTATTCACGTGATTATTTTCCGGCAGGTAGCCTGGAACGTCAAACGATAATCGTGGACGCGGAATCACTGGAAATAATATGCGAAAAACATACTTCCTGTCATGCTGATGTAATCGGAATTGCTTCAACGGCATATTACCAGGTACAGGCCATTCCAACATTTCAGAATGGAGCATCTTTTTTTCTTAAATCTACGACGAGAGGTCTGGGAATATTCACCAGGAATCTCAATTACCAGATGAATTATCAGCATGTAAGTGAGTTTACCGATAATGATAATAACTGGCAACAGCCCTCTTTACCAGGAGATCAATACGCAACCGATGCACATTTTTGCGCGGTTACATATTATGATTTTCTGAATTCAATGTTTAACAGAAACAGTCTTGATAACAGCGGTTATCCGCTATTGAGTTATCTCAATTACGGCACCTCTGTAGCAAATGCATTCTGGAATGGCCAGGCAGTGGTTTATGGTAGCGGTAATGGATCAACGACACCACTTACCACCATGGATATCACGGGACACGAGTTTACTCATGGATTGATTCAAAAAACAGCCGGTCTCAGTTACAGTGGAGAGCCGGGAACGATCAATGAATCAATTGCAGATATCTTCGGAGTGGCTCTTGAAAATTTCAATAATCCGCAACAAGCGAACTGGCTTATCGGGGAACAATCCGGAATAACGCTTCGTTCTTTCAGTCAGCCCGGCGACTATAACCAACCAGCATTTTATCATGGAGTTCATTGGTATTATGGAACCGGTGATCAGGGTGGCGTGCATATCAACAGTGGCTTTATCAACAAATGGTTTTACCTGCTTGCACACGGTGAACAGGGAGTTAATGAATCCGGGGCATCATACCATGTTACCGGGATTGGTATCCAGAATGCAACAGCACTGGTTTATCATACACTTACCTCCTACCTGATACCGGGATCGGGATTTGAAGATCTTCGTGTATTCACGCTTCAGAGCGCTATTGATTTGTATGGGTCTTGTTCGTCAGAATATAATTCAGTTTTAAATGCATGGGATGCCGTTGGAATGGGAAATTCCAATCTTATTCCATTATCCGTAATTTCAGGAAATCAGTCAATCTGTCCGGATGATTCCGTTTTGATAGTTGTCCCGTTTAATCCGGGAAGTAATTACAACTGGTATCGAAATGGTATCCCCGTTTCTTCAGGAACGAATCCTGAGTATTATGCCAATGAAGCAGGAACATGGACCGTATTGGTGCAGCGCTGTAATATTTCAACCGTTTCTTCTGCGATAGTCATAAGCCAGCATAGCACATCCGTAATTTCTACATCTAATGCCCAGGCATGTTCTGGTTATCCGGTCGTACTGCAGGGTTCACCTGCCGGAGGAAGCTACAATGTTCCCAATCCATACCTGGGAGGTTCTACTAATTTCACATATTCGCTAACCGATACCAACGGCTGTACTGTTCACGCAACCGGTTTCATTACCATACTTGAATCCAATGTTGTAAACTTTCTTAATTCTTCAGCAACATATCCGGTAAATGAAAACCCTATAAAGCTACAAGCTGATCAACAGGGTATATTCTCAGGGCCGGGGGTTTCGGGTAATAATTTTTATCCTCAGCTTGCAGGTGCCGGAGCGATTGCCTCGCTGTATGTAACAGTGACGGATATCCAGGGATGTATTTCAAAAGATTCTGTAATTTTTACTGTAACTGAACCCTGTATTAAAGATCATGAGACAATCCAGATTGAGGGAACTCAATCGATTGTTGAACCAGGTATGATCACTGATTTTAATATATACGCTTCTCCAGGTGATTTCAGAATCAAGTGGCTTTTGCCGGAAGGTTGTATCGCCGTGGGTTCAATTGAAGAAAATCATGTTCGCGTAAGCTGGGGAAATCAATCCGGAATAATAAAAGCTATGCTGGTAAATACTTGTTATGATACGCTATACAAAGAGCTTCGCGTAGCGGTAACTGCTTCTGGTCTGGAAATAATATCAGTGTATCCGAACCCTGCTACTTCATTTTTCAATATCAGGATTCCAGCGACTGCGGTAGGAGAATTCATGATTGTTATTTCTGATAACAGCGGAAAAGCCGTGATGCAAAAAGTAATTTATCCCGGTGTAACAAAAATTGATACACAAAATTTAGGACGTGGTGTTTATTTGGTTGCAGTTACTGGAAGGAATTTCATTGTAAGAGAAAAGCTGGTAGTACAATGATAGATTTCAATCCACTTCGGAGTACCTTGTATTATTTAAAAAATCATTATCAGTAAGTGTATTCAGAAATCTGATAAGGTCCGATTTTTCCTGGCTAGTCAAGGGTATTCCGACTCCAGAAAGCAATGGATCTAACGAAGGAGAATTTTTCACTTCCGAGCTGTAATGTTCAATTACTTTCTCCAGTGATTTTATGCTACCATCGTGCATATATGGATAAGTAACTGCAATATTTCTCAATGATGGAACTTTGAACTTTCCGTCATCCTGGGGATCCTGGGTAATATCCATTCTCCCGTGATCTGTAAATACCGAATCCAGTCCGTTATTCCGGTAACTCAGATCTGTGAGTAATGGTTCCTTGTGGCAGCTTTCACATTTTTGACGGAAAATATTCAGGCCATTTACTTCCTGGGCATCGTACACCGACGTTTCTCCTCTGACATAGCGGTCGTAATCGGAATTCGCTGACACCATCACAGCCATGAATTGAGCAAGCGCACGGAGCATCAGTTGTGATGTGATTGTTTCGGTACCATATGCCTGATTAAAAAGGGATCGGTAATTCGGACTGGCCTGTAACCGGCCGATCGCTGTAGCCAGGGGCAAATCCATTTCTACAGGATTCTGAATTGGATTTATAGGTTGCAACTCAATATGATTTACACCTCCATCCCAGAAAAAATTCGAATGCCACGCCAGGTTAAATACCGGAGGTGCATTCCGCGTTCCGTTTTGCTGATCAATACCGTGACTCACGCGATGATCAATATGCGAAAACGCTCCCGCCTGAATGTGACATGAACCGCATGAAATTGTATAATCACGCGAAAGAATTTCATCGTAGAATAGTTTTCGTCCAAGCTCAAACCTTTCATCGGTTACCTGGTTATCTATAAACTGATACACCGGTGAGGGGAAACCGGGTGGAACCTCAAATCTTACAGGTGTTTTTTCCGGATTGGATTCATCATCCTTACATCCGGACAAAACAATGATCAGCATGCAGAAAAAAAAAGTTCCCGCTTGCATACTTTTCTGCAACGAATTGATACCAAAGAGATTTATCAATTTATTAATGATTCCGCTGGCATAATTAGCCAGCCGGTTCAAAATTAGGATTATTCTCTGCACCTTTTTAGCGATCCTGTCGTAAAATCAGGACTTAATAGCTTACAATCAGGCAATTCACATCAGCAGGTTAAAAAAAGATTTCAACGTGGTCTTCCCTGCCCGACAGAATGGCTATCTTTGCGCGCGTTTAGTATATTATAAAAAATTATGAGTCAAAAGATTAAGTTCAGAAATATACAGGGAGCGACATTCTCCACCACGCTTCATTCACGTATTAATGATTACTTTACCCGGAACAATATCACGGAAAAAGGAAATTTTCTGATGGGTCTGAAAGTGGCATTTTTCATGGCTGGGTTTATCGGTTCTTATTTTCTGATTCATTTATCCGGGCATAATATTTTTCTGAATATTCTGAGCTGGATTTCACTTGGATTTTTCACTGCATTTGTAGGCTTTAATATTTCCCATGATGCGGTTCATGGATCCTTGTCGTCGAGCAAATTTCTAAACCGGGTGCTGGGATATACGTTTAATCTTGCCGGTACTAATAAATACATGTGGAAGATCATGCATAATGTGATTCATCATACGTATACAAATATACCAGGGCATGATGAAGACCTGGAGCCGGTTTCTCTCATTCGCCTTTCCACTGAGAACAAGCTAAAAAAGATTCATCGTTACCAACATTTTTATGCTTACCTGCTTTATTGCATGACTTCAATTTCGTGGGTATTCAAAAAAGATTTCGTTGCATTTTTTCGCAAGAAGATGGGGAATTACGAACACAAAAAACATCCTTTAAAAGAGTATATCGTCCTGTTTGCTTCGAAGCTTCTGTATTATTTCATATTTATCGCTCTTCCGATATGGCTGGCAGAAGTACCCTGGTGGGCTTCTGTGATCGGGTTTGTAGCCATGCACTTTGTGCAGGGGTTGACACTCGCCGTTGTGTTCCAGCTTGCGCACGTAGTTGAAGGTGCACACTTTCCGCAACCAGACGAAAAAGGTGATGTACAGAATAACTGGGCTATTCACCAGATGAATACAACTGCAAATTTTGCAATGAAGAGTTTCCTTGCTACCTGGTTTTTTGGTGGATTGAATTTCCAGATAGAACATCATTTATTTCCAAACATCTGTCACATTCATTATCCCAAAATCAGCAACATTGTAAAGAAAACGGCTGAGGAATTTGGTATTGAATATATTTCCAACAAAACCATGTGGCAGGCTATCCGTTCACATACCCGGATGCTGAAATTACTGGGCAGTAATGAATCGCTTTCAATGCAATTTGCATAGCATTATCGGTTCAAGGGGCTTATGGAATTACTGAAATATCTGATTGATTTTATTCTTCACATCGACGATCACCTGGTTGAACTTTCCAGCCAATACGGTGTGTGGATATATGCCATTCTGTTTATTATTGTTTTTTGTGAAACAGGGTTGGTAGTAACACCGCTTTTGCCGGGTGATTCTCTCCTGTTCGCCGCTGGAACTATTATCGCGCTTCCGGAATCAGGACTGAATATCTACCTGATGGCCCTGGTGATCGCAGTTGCGGCTATTCTTGGAGATACCACCAATTATCACATTGGGAAATATATCGGGAAAGCAGTTTTCAAAAAACCACATCGCTTTATCAAGCTGGAATATTTATACAAGACCCAGGCATTTTATGAAAAGCATGGTGGAAAAACGATCATTTATGCAAGGTTTATTCCAATCATCCGGACCTTCGCTCCTTTTGTAGCTGGTATCGGGATTATGAATTACGGACGGTTTATCTCCTTTAATATTGTCGGGGGAATTCTCTGGGTAATATTATTCCTTGGTGCAGGATACTGGTTTGGAAATATCCCGTTTATCCGTAACAATTTCAGTATGGTGATCCTGGCAATTATTTTTATTTCCCTGATCCCGGTATTCCTGGAGCTTTATAAAGCGAAATTCGGGTCCGGAAAAACAGCATAACCACTACATTTTAGTGCAGTGATGGGTGATAATATGTGCATCCCATTTATATTTACAAAAGTTTCAACTAACCATTATGAGATTTCAGTTACTTAACATGGCGCTGTTGGCAGTGCCTGCATGTTGTATTGCCCAGCAAAAAGAGGCTAAATGGGATGTTAATAATCCTCCCGGCAATTACAGGGAAATTACTTTTTCAACCGACGAAGGCACCTGGATGAACCTGGATGTAAGTCCTGATGGAAAAGAAATTGTTTTCGATCTGTTAGGAGATCTGTACACACTGCCCATTGCAGGAGGAACAGCGACAGCATTACGGACAGGTCTTGCTATGGAAGTTCAACCAAGATATAGTCCCGACGGTAAATCCATTTCATTTACCTCCGATGCCGGGGGCGGTGATAACATCTGGACTATGAAACGTGATAGCAGTAATGCCACACAGGTTACTACTGAAGATTTCCGGTTGTTAAATAACGCCGTATGGTCACCATCAGGTGAATTCCTGGTGGCCCGAAAACATTTCACTTCCACCCGGTCGCTGGGTGCAGGAGAACTTTGGATGTATCATGTATCGGGTGGTGACGGTGTACAGCTGACCAAACGAAAAAATGATCAACAGGATCTTGGAGAGCCTTGTTTTTCCCCGGATGGAAATTTTATTTATTACAGCGAGGATATGTATCCCGGAGGATATTTTCAATACAACAAGGATCCCAACAACCAGATATATGTCATTAAAAAATTCAACACTAAAAATGGTGAAATCGAAACCGTGACTGGTGGTGAAGGTGGTGCTGTAAGGCCACAGGTTTCCCGTGATGGTAAGATGCTGGCATTTGTAAGAAGGATACGCGAAAAAAGTGTGTTATTTATCCATGATCTTGCAACCGGTGAAGAGTGGCCGGTTTACGATCAGCTAAGCAAGGACCAACAGGAAGCCTGGGCAATTTTCGGCGTATATCCCAACTTCAGCTGGATGCCGGGTAACGAAGAAATTATTATCTGGTCACACGGGAAGATAAACCGGATCAACATCCGTGATAAAAAATCAACCATAATTCCTTTCACAGTGAACTGTCATCATAAGTTAGCCGAAACAGTACGGTTCGAACAACAAGCTGCACCGGATTCATTTGTTGTGAAATCTGCGCGGTTTATGATCACTTCGCCTGATGAAAAATACATTGTATTCAGCGCGACAGGATACCTCTGGAAGAAATTACTTCCTGATGGGAAACCAGTACGGCTGACCAATGGAAAAGATTTTGAATCGGAACCTTCATTCGATGCAACTGGAAAACGCCTGGTATATGTCACCTGGAACGATGAGCAAATGGGTTCTATCCTGATCATGGATCCCACAAAACCGGGCAGTGCACCAACAAAGGTAACTTCTGAAAAAGGCATTTACCGGACACCTCGTTTTTCTCCCGATGGTAAATCAATCGTTTTTGAAAAAGAAGGTGGAAATGATCATTTAGGATTTACCAATTCAGTGCGTCCCGGAATTTATATCATTCCTGTAACGGGGGGTAAAAGTGAACTCATTAGTAAGGAAGGTAAAACTCCCTATTACAGCACTGACGGGAAAAGAATTTTTTACTTCCAGGAAGAAGGAGAAACAAAAAAGCTGAACAGCATCGGTGTGGATGGAAAAGATAATCAGACGCACTTTACTTCGAAATATGCAACATCAATTGTTCCGAGCCCGGATAATAAATGGGTTGCGTTTATTGAATTTTACAAGGTTTATATTTCGGTTTTCGCACCATCCGGAAAATCAATGGAGCTTTCCGGTGGGAACAAATCAATGCCGGTATCACAAACTGCTCTGCACGGCGGTTTAAGTCTGCACTGGACATCGGATTCAAAAAAGATCTGCTGGAGTGCAGGGGATGAATATTTTTCAAAGGCTGTTGCCGAAAGATTTAAGTTTATGGCAGGTAGTCCTGACTCTATCCTTCCACCCGATTCCATAGGATTAAAAATCGGTCTGAAACTTCCCTTCGATAAACCATCCGGCAAACTTGCTTTGAAAGGTGCACGCATTATCACGATGAACGGAAACCGTGAAGTAATTGAAAATGGAACCATAATAATTGAAGGAAATCGCATCATTGAAATTGGTCCATCCAACAATGTAACTGTTTCTTCCGGTATAAAAACAATTGATGTAACTGGTAAAACCATAATGCCGGGGATAGTTGATGTTCACGCGCATTTAGGAACATTCCGCCAGGGACTGAGTCCACAGAAACAATGGAGTTATTTTGCAAATCTGGCTTATGGAGTAACTACAACGCATGACCCGTCTTCTAACTCCGAAATGGTTTTTTCGCAGTCAGAAATGGTGAAAGCCGGAACAATGACGGGTCCGAGAATATTTTCAACTGGCTGGATTCTTTATGGTGCAGATGGTGATTACAAGACAACTATCAACAAGCGAGAAGATGCTTATTCAGCACTCAAGCGAACACAGGCGTACGGTGCTTTTTCCGTAAAGAGTTATAACCAACCCAGGCGCGATCAGCGACAGATGGTAATCGATGCCGCACGTAAGCTTAAAATGAATGTAGTGCCCGAAGGCGGATCTTTCTTTTTCCATAATCTGAGCATGATCATTGACGGCCATACCGGAATTGAACATAATTTACCGGTGGCTACTTTATACAATGATGTCATTCGTTTGTGGTCACAGGCTGGTAGCGGGTATACTCCTACCCTTATTGTTTGCTATGGTGGAACGTTTGGTGAAAACTATTTTTACCAGAAAACGAATGTGTGGGAAAATGAAAAGCTGTTGAAATTTACTCCGCGATATATAATAGATTCCCGGTCACGGCATCGTACCATGATTCCGGACGGGGAATTTGAAAATGGTCATATCCTGGTTTCAAAATCGTGTAAAAAGCTTGCCGATAATGGTGTCAGAATTAATCTGGGTGCTCACGGTCAGCTTCAGGGCATGGGAGCGCATTGGGAACTCTGGATGCTTCAGCAGGGTGGAATGACGAACATGCAGGTATTACAGTGTGCCACAATTAACGGTGCTTATTATATTGGGATGGATAAAGACCTGGGCTCACTCGAAAAAGGAAAGCTGGCTGATCTGATCATTATGAGTGCGAATCCGCTTGATGACATCCGCAATTCTGAAAAGATCATCTACACGATGGCCAATGGAAGACTATACGATTCCAATACCATGAATGAAGTCGGGAATTATGATGTGAAGCGTGGAAAATTTTATTGGGAGGAAGAAAAATACGGAACCAGTTTCGACTGGCATATGGAGTCGCATGGTGATGAAGATTAAAAAAATATTTCCTGATCAGGCTTCGGTTTTAAAAATGGTGGTTAACTATTTCAAAATTTCCAGTTTGCGTGCAATTACCTCATCATCTATATGCAGCTTACACACATATATACCGGGTTTTAAATTCGTCGGTTGCCAGACAAAAAACTGGTTACCTTGATCAAAAAACTTATCAAACAATACTTCGACTTCAACACCTTTTAAATCATAAATTGCCAACTTTGCTTTTCCCGGATTATATACAAAAAATTCGAAGTTGGCCCATTCATTTGCAGGATTTGGATAAACTGATTGAAAATAAACTGGTGGATCCGATGATGCAATTCCGGTAGGTATAATTTGTAACTTATAAATTTTTTGTCCGGCTGCAAAACCGACTGTATCCGATAAAAACCGGAATCGGTTTAAATTGTTCACACCCATCTGCAAGGTCCAGTTTATTCCACCGTTTTGTGTAAAATAAGAATTGGCATCTCCACCTACCCAGCCAATCGTATCATTTAAAAAACCTATCCCCTCAACGTTATAACCGTTTGACGGACCCCCGGAATAAACAATTTCAGACCAGGTAATTCCTCCATCAATTGTCTTTAAAAAATATTCCGATGACGGCAGGTTAAAGGCTTGCATAGAACAGTACCCGGTATTGCGTGATGGAAAAACTATTTTCCATCCGATTGTTGAAATGTGTGTGGAAGTATATGCCGTACTCCATGTAGTTCCTCCATTGGTAGTATAAAGTATGCGTGCATGGCCATTATTATATAAGGGTCCGGTAGTACCAATAACAAACCCGGTATCAGGATCAAAAAAATATAAGTCAACTAAACCGGTTACCAGTGAGTCTATATTCGTATAGCTCCAGGTCAATCCGTTATTTGTAGTTTTATAAAATCCGGCAGGACCAGAATAACGACCTGTTCCATACACGGTTGAATCATTCACCTTAAATAAACCGCAAATGCCGGCAGCCTGTGGTCCGGGAAAACCAGGGACCCCATTCCAGGATATACCCCCGTCAACTGTCTGATAAATGACATTAGTATCCGCTCCCGCATTATTATTTTCAAATGTTCCTACCCAACCGTGTAATGCATCCGTGAAAACAATATCCCGAAATTTAAATATCGAAGAATCCAACACTTTTGTCCAGTTGATACCACCGTCATTAGTTTTCATGATATATCCCTTAATAACCCCCGGGTAATGAATTGCAAAGCCGGTATCATTATTCAGGAAATAGGTATCTGTAAAACGAAAATTAACAGGAGGAGAATTAGTAGGAATCCACGTCTGAGCACCTGAATTTAGGGTTGCGGATAAAAAAAATATTATAAGAAGGCGGAGATGTTTATTCATTCTTTTTAATTTTTTAAAAAGTTAATATAACACCACGAGACAATATATAAAGTTATCGAAAACTTTCTTTGAAATAAGGAGGTTTCAATCAAAAACTGATCAGGAAACAGTGTTGAAATTACAAAGTGATGACTATAAACAATTACACCAAACCTAAAGTATTTAAAACAAAATGGTGGTAATTGAAAAAACTTAGAGAATTATTTCCAGTCTCCTTTATTCCGGCAAAAACAAAGCCTTTAATTCTGTTGCCTCAGCGGGTTTCATTTTACCTGCCAGAATCAGACTCAGTTGTCTGCGTCGTAAAGCACCATCGAATCGCTTTTTTTCTTCTTCTGATTCCGGTTTAATCTCCGGGACATTAATAGGATTTCCAACCTGGTCTACTGCAACGAATGTATAAATCGCCTCATTACATTTTCGTTTTTCACCGGTAGAATTATTCTCCACCCACACATCGATAAAAACTTCCATAGATGAGTTGAAAGCCCGTGAGACCTTGGCCTGGAGTGTAACAATTTCTCCCAGTCGTATCGGTTGATTAAATGCAACATTGTTTACTGAAGCGGTTACAACAACCCTGGCACAATGACGGTGTGCGCAGATTGCAGCACAGATATCCATCCAGTGAAGCAAACGACCGCCCATTAAATTGCCCAGCGTATTGGTATCGTTGGGAAGAACGATTTCAGTATTTATGCAAACTGAATCAGAAGGTGTTTTGACTTTCATGTTACAAAGATACTTTTTCCATTGAATTGCCCTGCCAGTTGTTATTCAGCGGCGCGGCTTAGCTAATTTCCTTAACTTTCAGCCCCGATTTGTGATATGATATTGCTGCTTGACAATTACGATTCATTTACCTGGAACCTGCATCACTATGTTGTACAGCTTACGGATGAAGAAGTTGTTGTGAAACGGAACGATGCTATTTGTGTTGAAGATGCAGAAACTTTCAAAAGCATCATTTACTCACCCGGTCCGGGACTACCTGAAGCCGCGGGAGTAATGCCAGGGATAATCAAAAAATACGGTCATGATATTCCCATGCTGGGTATTTGTCTGGGTCACCAGGCCCTGGGAGAATGTTTCGGTGCAAAGTTGAAACAATTACCCCAGGTGCTTCATGGAGTTCAGCGGGAAATAACTATTTCGGATGGTGATGACCGGCTCTTTACCGGTATGCCGGCAAAACTACTTTCGGGGCATTATCACAGCTGGGTGCTTTCGAATAATCCCTGGCCTGAAGAACTTCGCATTACTGCAACCGGTCCGGAAGGTTCTGTTATGGCACTTTCACATAGGCACTACCCGTTGAGCGGAGTACAGTTTCATCCTGAATCGGTAATGACTCCGGAAGGCATTAGGATAATAGATAACTGGTTGCGTTTTTGTAGCTGAAAACGTTAATTTTCCACACAAATATGTCAACCAACCCCGTTAAATAGTTACTAATATTGCAATGAAATGAGAAATTTCTTTTTGATGTTGCCTTTATTAATATTTGCTGCTAACAGGTCAGACGCCCAGGAAGCCAGGATCATAAAGCTACCGGAACTGGAAATGTTGCTGAACCCGGAAAGTGATACAACTTATGTGATAAATTTCTGGGCAACCTGGTGTAAACCCTGTATAAAAGAACTACCCCATTTCGATGCACTGGAGGAAACATTTACAGGCAGCAAAATAAAAGTAATTCTTGTCAGTCTTGATTTCCGACGTCAGTATGAGTCGTTATTATTGCCTTACATTTCCAAAAACAAAATCAAATCGCAGGTGTTGCTCATTGATGAGCCTGATTATAATAGCTGGATCGATAAAGTGGATCCTTCATGGAGCGGCGCCATCCCTGCCACACTCGTTGTTAATAAATCAACAGGTACCCGCAAATTCTACGAACGCGAATTCACCCGCGACGAAATAAATGAAACCGTTAAATCTTTATTACCTTAAATTATGAAACCCATCATCAAAAAAATGTTCGGCGGCTGCATCGCACTGGTAGTCGTCACTGCTTCAATTTCATTCAAGCTCTCTGAAACCGGTTACCAGGTGGGAGACAATGTTGCCGATTTCAACCTGAAAAATGTGGACGGTAAAAATGTATCACTTGCCGGACTTAAAAACAATCAGGGAGCAATTGTGATTTTTACCTGTAACCATTGCCCGTTCAGTGTGGCTTATGAAGACAGGATTATTGCATTGCATCGTAAATATGAAAGCAAAGGATTCCCTGTTGTTGCTATCAATCCTAATGATCCCGATAAAGTTCCGGAAGATTCATACAGTAATATGAAACAACGGGCCAAAGAAAAGAATTTTACATTTCCTTATCTGAATGATGCCACACAGGAAATAGCCCGTGCTTTTGGTGCTGCTCGCACACCGCATGTATTCTTTCTCACACGCGATGGAAATACATACAAAGTTGCGTATATCGGTGCGATTGATAACAACACTGACGATCCACAGGCAGCAACTCAGAAATATGTTGAAACTGCAGTTGATGAATTACTCGCAGGAAAACCTGTAACCACAAGCTTTACAAAAGCTATCGGTTGTACTATTAAATGGAAAAGCTGATCGGTATTATTCGCCTACCTTAATGGTATGGCCCATCTTATCACGTTTGGTTTTCAGGTAAAGCTCATTGTGCTCGTTTGATGTAATTTCAATTGGCACATTCTCGACAATCTCAAGTCCATAACCAATCAATCCCGCCCTTTTGGTGGGATTGTTTGTCATTAAGCGCATTTTGGTTATGCCAAGATCCCGCAGGATCTGTGCTCCTACACCATAATCACGCTGATCCATTTCGAAGCCAAGCTCGAGGTTCGCTTCTACTGTATCACGACCCATTTCCTGAAGCTTATATGCTTTTAATTTATTCAAAAGGCCAATTCCTCTTCCTTCCTGGTTCATGTAAACGATAACACCTTTGCCGGCGGCTTCGATCATCTCCATGGCTTTATGCAATTGTGCTCCGCAATCACACCGGCATGATCCGAAAATATCACCGGTAATGCACGATGAATGTACCCGCACTAAAACAGGTTCTTTTTTCTCCCAGGTACCTTTCCATAAAACAAGATGCTCCTGCTCATTGGTAAGCTGTCGATAAGCTGCCAGTTTGAAATCGCCATAAGATGTCGGCAAATTAACCGTAACATCTTTTTGAATTAGACTCTCGGTTTTCAGCCTGTATGAAATCAGATCTTCAATGGAAATAATTCTGAGATTGAATTTTTCGGCAATCGCAAACAAATCGGCTAACCGGGCCATAGTGCCATCATGATTCATGATTTCAACCAACACACCTGATGGTTCAAATCCTGCCAGCTTTGATAAATCAATGGCTGCTTCCGTATGACCAGCACGTCGTAATACACCACCATTTTTTGCTTTCAACGGAAAAATGTGACCGGGTCTGCCCAGGTCCTGCGGTTTTGTTTCGGGATTGATGAGTGCCTGTATAGTTTTCGAACGGTCAGATGCAGATATCCCGGTTGTACATCCGTGTCCTAACAAATCGACTGAAATGGTAAATTGTGTTTCATGCGATGAAGTGTTCTTTGCAACCATCATCTCAAGATGCAATGCTTCACATCGTTCTTCAGTCAGCGAAGTGCATATCAATCCCCGTCCATGTGTAGCCATAAAATTGATCACTTCTGGTGTCGCATTGCGGGAAGCAGTAATAAAATCGCCTTCATTTTCACGATCGGCATCATCCACGACAATCACTATTTTACCATTGCGGATATCTTCCAGGGCATCCTCTATTAAATCCAGTCTTTTCATTTGTCCATTCTCCATGGCAGCGTCATTTTCTTTCAAAGTGCAAAATTACACACATTTCGCCGTTCGTTCACTAAAGTCATCAGTTCTGACAATTTTATGGCCATTTCAAGGTATTTCTTACATCTATTTGACACAGGTTCTTCTCTGCTTTAGATGTTGGTATTCAAACAAATAATCAATTGTAAAGTTCGTTTTTCGAATGAAAATCGTATAAATCTTACAAATGAGTGGTTTAACCCGAAAATGATAAATATCAGGCTTATTGAGGTTGTAATATAGCAGTAGCAAAATGAGTAACCATAAATGAAATCATCACCCTGTACAATTAAAAAAATACCGGGTGCAGAAATAAAAGTTTAGGTTTTTGGTTAGTTAGGTTGAATCAGGTAATGGGTAGCCCCGTAAGGCTACCCGGAATCTGAAACCTTGATGATCAAAATTCGTAACAGAATTGGTTTTGGTTAGTCAGGTTGAATTTCAGGTTGTGTTAACCCCGTAAGGTTTCCAAAATATCTGAATTGTGGGCAAAGAAGAAGCCGTGATCCCGTAAGGTCACGGCATTCTTATTTAAGGTACGCCTGCCTGCTGATTACTAGAATGATTTTTTTAGAAACACTTAGGCTCAATGCAATTTTTAAATATCATGGTAGACATCAGCAGGCAGGGATTACAGATTCGTATAAGTAAATAAACAGATAGGGCAATATAGGGGGAAAGTTATTTGTTTTTCACCGCGCTGTTTAACGCATCCAATAACAATTTAGAAGAGTATTGTAACGCGTAATTAGAACGGACAAATTCGAATCCGTTTCTCCCTACCTCAATCCTTAGATTTTCATCTTCAAGTAGCCGGATTATTTGCTGCGAAAGGTCCTGCGCATTGTTTCCTGTAAGGATATGTTTACCTGCGGTTGCATCCAGGGGTTCAAAACTTAGTGATGTGGTAATACAAGGGATTCCCATCGCCATGGCTTCGAGGAGTTTGTTCTGCAAACCTGTTCCAATGCGCATTGGAGCAATAAAAATGCGGCTGCCGCGATAGCTATGCCGGATATCATCAACCCATCCGGTCACCCATACCTTTTCCGATGCCAGGCTTTTTACTTCACGGTGGGGATTTGCTCCGGAGATCTGAACTGTTGTGGCTGGATATTTCTTCCACACCAATGGCATGATTTCATTTACCAGGAACCTGGCCCCGTCAATATTCGGCGGGTAATTCATGTTTCCCACAAAAGTGATGTCGATTTTCTTTTCAGCCTCTTCCGGATGAAAAAAATCAATATCCACACCGTTAGGGACTACCTGAATCATTTCGCGGCCTTGCACCTGCAGTGCATCTCGGTCTTGTTGTGAAATGACAAGGTGTTTACGGAACCAGCTAAAGCATCGTTCTTCGAATTCACTCACCAGTTGTAATTCACGGTTAAAAAGAGGTCGTAATAAAAATGGGGCATTTGCTGTACGCTGTCCGGTACCTTTTGAAAAAGCATCCATATAATCGAGCACGGCAGGGATATTGGTTTTATTCCTGGCATAAATGGCAGTACGTATCAGTTGACAGTATATTAAATCAGGATCCGATTGCCTGATTATTTTCTGTATTTCGGAATAATTTCCTGCAGCATAAAAATATCCTACCTGGAGGGGAAGCCTTGAAAAAAAAGAATAGAATATATTTTTCAATATGTGATACCATCTCAGTCGTATGATGTGAACGCTGTTACAGTATTTTTTCACTGCATCAAATGAAGCGTCAGTTACCGGCTGATCGCTTAACGCGATGAGATGCACTTCGTGTCCTGCTCTGGAGATCATCTGCAAGTGCTGAAATGCCCTGAGCTTGTCCCCTTTTTCAAGTGGGTATGGAAACCTGGAAACGATAAATACGAGTTTCATATACCCGCTGCTCCGGTTTTAGTGGTGTTAACTTCCCTGGGAGAATTCATAGATGACAGAACGGAATCATAAAATTCAGAAATCTTTTTACCCAGTACCCTGTTTTCATAACATTCTTCTGCAAGCAAACGTCCCTCCTGTCCGATCCGGATAGCGAATTCACGGTCACGGTAACATTTGATGATAGCATCACAGAATGATTCAGGTGTATCGGCAATGAGCAAATTCTTTTGATCACGGTATTGAATTCCTTCGGCACCGATTGACGTGGAGATTATGGTTTTTCCCAGTGCGAGTCCCTCAATAATTTTTACCCGCATACCTCCACCCGAAAGCAACGGTACAATCATGATCTGTTTTCCGTTAAGATAACTCCTGATTTCATCGATGGCTCCATCTACCACAAGTCCTCCTCCTGCTTTATCAAAAAACTGTTGCGGCATTTTCTTTCCTGCAAGGTAAATTTTTATTCCTGGCTCCTTTTGTCTTAATAACGGAAGTACTTTTTCAAGAAACCAACCAATACCTTCTATATTCGGAAGCCAGTCCATCGATCCCAGGTGCACCACTGATAACGGTCCGGGGGTTACATCATCCACACGGTAAGTTTCGGTATCAAGGCCAATAGGTAATATTGCAATGTCTTTAGTATATCCCATTTTATGATACAGTTCTGTATCTTCCGGTGTAAGTGCAATCAACCCGTCAATCTTTTTGATGATTTCCGATTCATATTTTCGAAGCCGCTCCGATAAAAATCGCAAATACCGTATTTTAATCATATTTCCACCAGTCATAGCAAGCCGGCTCCAGATCATAAACTCCGCATTATGGGAACGGTATATGATCCGTGCATTTGAAAATTTCCGGATTGTATCCAGGTAAGGTGTCATGTATAAACTTTCGAGCTGTATCACATCATAATTATCACGCGACAAAACATCTGCAAGAGTCTTGTGAAAAAGAGTTGTATCAAAACGACTGATGTTATAGGAGTCTCCTGTAAAAATATTAAGCAGTGCCGGTAACATCTTTACGGTTGCATCGAGATAAACCAATTCCGGGTTGTAATCTCTGACGAAATCAGCAGGTAGCCGGGCAGGATCGATGAAATGCTTCCGTGTGTTAAAGGCAAGAATTTTAACCTGCATCCCTGCTTTTTTGAGGGAGCTTGCCATATTGTACATGGCGATCGTTGCTCCGTCAGCAGGAGGAAATGGCGAACGGAGACACAATAGTAGAACCTTCATTTTTTAGTTCTGCCAAAAACTTTTTTAAACATTTTCTCATAGATCTCAATATCGAAAAGCGCACTGTCGTGAGTGGCTTTGTATAGCAGAAAAACTCCAATAGGCAACAACACTGACGACGCGATCCACATACCAATGGAAGGATCAATAACTCCTTCACGGGAAAACTTTTCTCCAACAATGGAAATTACATGGAAGATCAGGAAAAAAATAATTGAAACTACCACGGGCATCCCAATGCCCCCTTTACGAATAATAGCGCCCAGCGGAGCACCGATCAAAAAGAGTATGAAACAGGCAATAGACAGCGTATATTTCCTGTGGTATTCAATTGCAAATCGTGCAATAAGCTTTTCACGGGCATCACGTTCATCGGCCAGGCTAACCAGGTATGATTTAATATTCCGTGCCTGTCCCAGAGCCTGATCATAAACTGCCGGTCCTGTTATTGTATCCGGATTTGCAGGAAATACCGGCGTTGCAATTTTCATATACAAAGAGCTGTCGCGATAGGTACTGAAATAGCTTTTCAGAGCTATAGTCATTTCCTGTTTCCTTTCAGTAAGCTGCCTGTCCAGACTGTCGAGCGCATAATCCAGTTGTTTCAGATTCAGCATCTGGTAATTATCTTTGAATAATTCCTCATTAGTACGGTTGAGCTTAAAAGTAGAAAGATCGAATCTGATCTGGTATTGATCAAACGCAGTACGCATAAACGGATTTCCGGATGTGGCTGATTTACCTCCCTGCTGATCTTCATAGCTCTGGCCATCATACAGCGTGACCACCAGGTATTTTTTATCATCCGACATGGCCATTTTACCTTTTTCTGCAACAATTACTTTAATGTTTCCCTTTTGCGCAGAATGATCATATATCATTACCTGATGCAGCGTCTGGTTATCGGATTCCTTCTTTCCGATTTTCAGTGAAAATCCATCAATGCCATTATAAAACACTCCTTCACGAATATACAAAGCAGGCTTTTGTTGCCGGACGTCGTAGAGCAACGATCCCATTTTTAAATTCGTAAAGGGCAATACGTAATTTGAAAAATAAAATGCAAGCACTCCAACAAGCACCGCGGTAAGTAACATCGGTCGTAACATTTTCATCAGGGAAATCCCTGCTGATTTAGCAGCTACCAGCTCATAATTTTCTGCAAGATTGCCCATTGTCATAATGGAAGATACCAGGATTGCCAGAGGCAATGCCAGAGGAACCAGCGTTGCCGATGCATAGAAAAGCAGTTCGGTAATCACATACCATTCGAGACCTTTGCCCACCAGGTCATCGATATACTTCCACAAAAACTGCATCAGTAAAATAAACAGGACCACAAAAAATGTCGCGGAGAATGGTCCCAAAAACGAAACCAGGATGAGCTTTGAAAGTTTTTTCAAGGGAATTTCTTACGGGATGATTCTTCGGCTTGTATTATCAGGCTTACTCCCCTACATTTACGGTTTAACGTAAAAACGTCGCTTTTAATGCGCTCTAAAGATACGAATTTCTTCCTCTCAGAAAGCGATATTGCCTTTCTTGCCGATGAGAGCATTTTCAGAAGAAAGCAGGAAGTTACCCAAAAGATCATGGAACTTTTCGGAGAGCTTGAGTTAAGCCTGCAGGAGTCATTTGCACGTTTCAACCACATCATACCGTCACATATACCGGTAAAGAAAGGAAAAATAAGCCGCGGTGAAAATTACCGGGGACTTCCCTGGATTGTGCTCGATTGTCCTGCTGTTTTTAACCGCGAGGGCGTATTCGCATACCGAACCTTGTTTTGGTGGTCGCATCCGTTCAGCTTTACATTTCAATTATCAGGAATTCAATTTGAACATTACCTTGAAAGGTTATTCGGGAACTTAAATTTTCAGGGTGATGATACGATGATTTGCATCAACAAAAGTCAATGGGAGCATCATCACGAAACGAGCAACTATGTTCCGCTTTCGGAATTCATCAAATCAAAAGATTTTACAATTGCTTTTTTCAGGGAAAAAGGTTTTCTGAAACTCTCAAAAACGCTGTCATTGGAAAAACACCTGGATTTGATACCCCGGGGAACAGAATTCCTGGATCAGATTTTAAAGCGACTCGGGTAATCAGGAACCAATAATCTGCCGCAGATTATGAATTTGTGTATCCCATAAACGTACAGTTTCCTCTTTATCTTCCGGCACACTGAAATCAGTAACCATAAGTGCAACGTCCGAAGTAAGGTCGTCAGTAAGAATTTCGAATTCGAAATAATTTTCTTCTTCACCATCCAGCCATTTAAATCGCACCAGCTGGTTATCGCGTTTATGAACTATTTTCGCTTTCGACTCCGTTCCTGTCCATTTAAAAGTGTAAACGTTATCTTTAACTGTAACATCATCGGCAAACCACTCTGATAAACCGGAAGGTGTACTTAAGTAATTAAAAAGAATCCGGGGGGAACAATGCATTTCGAATTCTATCTCAAACTTTTGTTTTTTGGCCATTCGAATCATACCAACTGAATATTTCTAAAAGTTAATTTTGTAAGATGTTTCAAGGGGTCAAGATAAAAATTATTCCTGAACCAAGCCGCGAAAATAAGAAACTTTGCAGTTTTCAGCATTTCTCAACCAGAAAAAAGCAACATTGCCTGTTTCCTGATCCTTTATTATCTTTATATTCCTCATGAATCAGCTTCTCAGGGATATGTTAGTGCATACATTCAGAATACTTTGCGTCGTATTATTTGTACCTGTGCTATTGCCGGCACAAACACCGGAATTCGGAAAACAATGGGACCGGCGGTTTGGAGGTTCTGAAGATGATGTCATTGGTCATTTTGAAATGACAGCTGATAGTGGATTTATTATAGGAGGCACAACATTTTCAGGAGTGAGCGGCGATTTGTCGGAACCTAACCTTGATACTTCGTTGGCAACATCCGATTTCTGGCTCGTAAAAGCAGATCCTTCTGGTACTATACTGTGGGAGAAACGCTATGGTGGTACACTTGCGGAAATTCTGGACAAAACCATTATTTCATCTGATGGCGGTTTAATTTCCGGAGGGCAGAGTTTTTCCGATGATAATGGTGATAAAACTCAACCTAACTGGGACACAACACTCCTTTCGAATGATTATTGGATAATTAAAACCGATATGCAGGGTGTTAAAACCTGGGATAAACGATTCGGCGGCGTTACTTATGAAATATTCGGTGATCTTGCTGAAGATTTTTCCGGCAACATTATCATTTCGGGCTCTTCTTTTTCTGAAATCAGTGGAGATAAAACCGAACCCAGCCGTGGTGGCTGGGACTTCTGGCTGATCTATACCGATCCGTCGGGTAATAAAATTTGGGACCGCCGCTTTGGTGGTGTGGGTGATGATTTCGCAACAACCGTTGTAGTAACTCCTGATTCATGCTTTGTTATTGGTGGATATTCTGCATCACCTGCAGGAGGAGATAAATCGCAAACAGGTGTTGGCGGCCTGGATTACTGGATTGTAAAAGTAGATCCCAGTGGAAATAAATTATGGGACAAAACTTTCAGCGGACAGAGCAACGATTGGCTCTTTGCCCTCGAAGTTGCGCATGATAATGGTTTGTTATTGGGTGGACAATCCTACTCTCCAGTTTCAGGAGATAAATCAGAACCTAATCATGGTCCTGCTGCCGACACAGATCGTTGGATCATTAAAACAGATGCTTCCGGTAACAAACAATGGGATCGCTCAATCGGTGGCACGGAGACAGAGGATGTAAGCAGGATGGTGGCTGTACCAGACGGTGGCTTCATAATAAGCGGTGAATCGTATTCTGATACTACAGGTGATAAAACGGAGCCGAACCTGGGGCCGGAACAAACCTGGGTGATCAAAGTGGACAGCTCAGGATCTGTACTGTGGGATAAAACATTATTTACGTATGGTCATGATGAATCAGGGATAGCGATTCCTTATGGAGACCACTGTTTTGTTTCGATCAATTTTACACAGGCTGATACAGGAGGATATAAATCGGAAATGGGATGGGGTGCCTCCGATTTCTGGATGATCAAAATGTGTGAAATAGATCCATTATCTGTTTTTGAAATACAGACTTCATCTGCAATAACTGTTTACCCTAATCCTTTTACCGAGGCTATTGAAATCGTGGGTGTGCCGGAAGGAAAAACAGCAACCATTATTTTCCGGGATGGAGCCGGGAGAAAAATCAAAGCTCAGGAATTACCCGCTGTGCATAACAATCAACTACTCATCAACACAAGGGAACTCCAACCCGGATTTTATATCCTGAGCGTTTATACGGAGGGAGATAGTTACAGCTTACCTGTTATCAGGGGGTATTAAAACAACCCGTGCAGCTCAGCATTAACACGGCTTACGATCATTCCAAGATGTTCCTGGTTTTCGGCAAAATTGATTTCATCAATATCAATCACCAGCATCTTACCATGTTCATAAGTGGAAATCCAGGCTTCATACCTTTCATTTAGTCTTCTCAGGTAATCAATGCGTATTGAATTTTCATAAGCACGACCGCGTTTTTCAATTTGTTTCACCAATGAAGGAACAGAGCCCCGGAGATAAATTAACAGATCGGGAGGTTTGATGAATTCTACCATCAGGTTAAAGAGCTCCTGATAATTCTTAAAGTCGCGGGTAGTCATTAGACCCATTGCATGAAGATTGGGCGCAAAAATATTGGCATCTTCATAAATCGTACGATCCTGAATGACGGTTTTACCTGACTTCATGATTTTCGCAACCTGGCTAAAGCGCGAATTCAGGAAAAATATCTGGAGGTTGAACGACCATCGTT
>JANWID010000283.1 GCA_025450095.1 Bacteroidia bacterium
TTGATCCTTTCGGGGATATAGGAATTATTGAAGTTCCCACAACCGAGGCTCAGCGTGAAATACTGGTTAATGTTATGTTCGGTGGTGATAATGCCAACAGAGCTTATAACGAGTCGGTAACATTGCACCTGGAAGGATCCTTCAGTTTCGGAGCATTGAAAACAGCCATTGCCGGTATAATTGAAAGACATGATGCTTTGCGTTCTGTTTTTAGTGATGATGGTTTAAGGATGATGATTCGCCCTGCTGCCGAAGTTCCTGTGGAATTTATCGACGTATCGGAATTACCCGGGCAACAGGCTGATGATCGTATTAAAAATATCCTGGATAATGAAGCAGATACCGTTTTTAATTTGCAGAAAGGTCCGTTAGGTCAAATCAAACTGATACGAATTTCGCAGAATAAACACAAACTTGTATTAACATTCCACCACATCATCTGTGATGGATGGTCGCTGGGGATAATGATGCAGGACCTGGGACGTATGTATTCAGCCGTTACTAAAGGAGAAATTTTGAAACAGGAAGTAGCTCCATCTTTTGCGGAATATGCCGATGATGAAATAAAATTTAACGAAAGCCAGGCACACCACGAAAGTGAGAATTTCTGGCTGAACCAGTATAGCGATAATATTCCGCAGATGGAACTTCCGCTTAATAAGCAACGTCCTTCGTTACGTACATATAATGCTCAGCGCATAGATCTGGAAGCGGATAGAGAGATAATCCGTACACTTAAAAAAATTGGTTCAGCATCCGGTGTTTCATTTATCGCCGCACTGACAACAGCATTTGAAATTTTTCTGTATCGCATAACAGGAAACAATGATGTGGTAGTCGGGCTTGCAGCAGCCGGGCAATCTGCTGCAGGGAAATACAATCTTGTCGGACATTGTGTCAACCTGTTACCGTTACGAAGTCATGTTAACCCGGAACTTTCTTACCGGGAATATCTTAAATTAAGAAAGCCCCAGATACTGGATGCATACGATCACCAACGTTATACATTTGGAAGTCTGATCCGCAAGCTGAACATTCCACGTGATCCCGCAAGGATTCCTTTAGTTCCTGTTTCATTTAACGTTGATCTGGGTATTACTGATGGTGTTTCATTTGAAGGTTGTACATACCGGTTTACTACCAATCCCAGGAAATTTGAAAATTTTGAAATTTTTATTAATGCAGCCGGAAACGGTGATGAGTTAATTCTGGAATGTACATTCAACACCGACCTGTTTACTCCTGAAATGATACAGCTTCGGCTGGATGAATTTGTTGAGCTTTTAAAAAACATTTCTGTTTCTCCTGATAAACCGTTGGGAAGCCTGAATATTCTCACCACATGGGAAAAGCAAAAGATTTTTAATGAATGGCAGGGGAAAGCCCGGCCGTTCAGCAGTGAAAAATGTATTCACCATTTGTTTGAAAAGGTTGCAAAGGAAAATCCAGGTAAAACCGCTCTCAATTTCGGATCGAAGAAAGTTACGTACAGCGAACTGAATCATGCTGCGGATGTAATGGCAAATTATCTGTCGGGAAAAGGAGTAGGTCCTGATATTTTGGTGGGATTGTTCATGGAGCGCACACCGGAGCTTATAATAACAATGTTAGGTGTACTCAAAGCAGGAGGAGCATATGTACCCTTGGATCTTACCAATCCTGCTGAAAGGATCAGTTATATTTTAGATGATACAAAAGCGCCTTTCCTGGTTACGCAGAAAAAACTGGTATCCGGACTTTCCATCTCCTCTGACAAATTAATTTTTATTGAGGATATTGATACTGCTTCTCCAATTAAAGAGCCTGGTAATTTAAAAAGCAATCCGGGTGATCTTGCATATATCATTTATACATCCGGTTCCACTGGTCAACCTAAAGGGGTTGCTATCGAACACCGGTCACTCGTGAACTATATTGAATTTTGCAATCACTACTATTTTGGTGATCACGAAACAGGTAATTTTGGATTATACAGTTCCATTTCATTTGATCTTACCGTTACCAGTATATTTTGTTCACTGACACGGGGTAAATCACTGACAATATTCGGACAGGATGAAGAAATTCCTGATATCTTAAAAAAGAGTTTTGGTACAGATACCGTTGTTGATAATATCAAATTAACTCCTGCTCACGTTATGGTGCTGGAAAGTATGGGACTGAAGACAGGGAAAATTACCAAAGCTATTGTTGGTGGAGAAGAATTGTTACCACGACATGTTGAAATCCTTCGTACCATTAACCCGGATATTGAAATAGTTAATGAATACGGTCCTACAGAAGCAACAGTTGGTTGTATCATTAAAGATGTGGATGATCCCGGAGATGCAACAACTATTGGTAAACCCATTTACAATACGGAAATATTTATTCTTGATAATAATTTTCAACCGGTACCACCCGGAATTACCGGCAAACTTTTTATAGGCGGAGCCGGACTTGCAAGATATTATCACAACAGGTCTGAATTAACAGATCAGAAATTTCAGATACTCACGCTGAATGATGAGGGAGTACGGGTTTATGATTCCGGAGACCTGGCGGCTTACCGGTTTAATGGCGATATTTCATTTTTTGGAAGAATCGATAACCAGGTAAAGATCCGTGGTTACAGGATCGAGCTTGGCGAAATTGAATCGGCAATTTCAAAGTTGGAGAATGTAAAGGAACAGATTGCTGTTGTGAGGGAAGATGTTCCGGGTGATAAAAGGATCATATCATACATTGTACCCTCAGAAAATAGCAATCCTCAATCACGTCAGCTGCGTGAAGTGTTGATCCAGAAATTGCCCTCTTACATGATTCCAGCGGATTTTGTTTTCCTGGAAAAAATGCCATTAACCGTTAACGGCAAGATCGATCAAAAGCAACTGCCTGCACCAGGTTTAGTTAAAGAAATTACAGAATCCGATGCCAGGGAACCACAAACTCCATTTGAACAGGTGCTCGCCAATATCTGGTGTGATGTATTAAATGTTGAGCGTGTAGGCCGTGCCGATAATTTTTTCGAATTGGGTGGTCATTCCATTCTTGGAGTGAAAATGTTGAACGAAGTTGAAAAACAACTCGGAGCTAAAGTCAATTTGTCAATGCTGTTTACTGCCTCCACAGTTGAAGAGCTTGCAAGGCTGATAAACAAAGAAGGACCTGTTAAGCCATTGTCGTGCCTGGTACCGCTGCAGACAAAAGGATCAAAGCCTCCGTTATTTTGCATTCATATGCACAACGGAAATGTGAATCGCTGGCGGGTAATGATCAAACATCTTGGTAACGATCAGCCCGTATATGCAATTCAACCTCTTGGACTTGATATCCACCAGGAGCCACACCGTTCGATTGAGGAAATGGCCGAATATTATCTCACCATTGTTAAATCAGTTCAACGTGAAGGTCCATACAATTTGATTGGTTTATGCTTCAGTGGAATGGTTGTGTATGAGATGGCAGCACGTCTCCTGCAAAAAGGTGAACAAGTCAGTTTCCTTGGGATGGTAAACAATTATGCACCACCCGAAAGTTTTTTAAATTACAGGATTCAGACAGGATTGCATAAGTTCATGCAGATGCAAACTCAGGACAAAGTAAATTTTGCAATGAACAAAGCCCGTTCAATCGTGGATAAAGTATTAGTAAAAGCAAAGCTGAAAACCCAGGGAACAAATCATCATGTTGAAGAGGTTCAGATTGATGAACCGGTTCAGGAGATTGGTCATGATTTAAGGACAATTCATTCACTTGCATTACTGCATTATCACCCGGTAATTCATTTTAATGGTGACCTGGTCATTTTCAGAAATTCGGGACCGGTGGAATACCCTTACAATGAATATCTTGGGTGGGACCGTCTGGTTGAAGGCAAAATCCAAACTCATATCATCGACGGAAGTGATAATGATACCATTATAACCGATGAACCTTATAACTCAGTATTGTCCTGTCTTATAAGGGATTACCTAAATGGTAAACAGGTCTGAATTCCCGGTTTCGTTGTAGGGATAAGGTAAAAATACTATATTCGTGACCTGAATTCCTGTTAATGAAACTTCACTTTAGAGACCTTTCTGGTTTAAACAGGGAGCACAAACTGCCTCAATCCGGTACACACCATGAGGAAGTTCACGTGTGGACTCATTCAATACATTTCGATGATCCGTTTTTACGTGAAGCGCCGTACCTGCTTTCAGCTGAGGAAATGGCTCGTGCTGCAAAATATCATTTTGAAAAGGACAAAAGAGTTTACGAAGCCGGTCATGTACTGATACGGAAAATACTTTCACATTATACAGGCATTGAAGCGTCGAAACTTGATATGACTCCGATTGTGAATCGCAAACCTGAGTTGTTGAATTCACCATTTAAATTACACTTTAATATTTCGCATTCTGGTGGAAAAATCCTGGTGGCAGTTGGCTTTTTATCAGATGTAGGTGTGGATGTTGAAAAAATCGTTCCTGATTTTGATATGGACGGTTTTGCCGAAGCTAATTATCATTCAAATGAAGTTTCGCATTTCCACTCCATGGACAATAATGAAGAAACCGATTATTTTTACCGGATCTGGACCCGCAAGGAAGCATGGTTGAAGCTCACCGGAGAAGGTATAAACGATAAGCTTAAAGATCTTGATTTTTCCGGAAAGGAAAATAAATCTGCCCTTCCACCTCATGGTCATCATGACTTATACATGACTTCATGGAAAGAAGATCCCGATTATATGGCAACGCTTGCTGCATATACGGATCCAAAAAAATACCGCTTTTTTGTATCGGACCTGCTCGTTTCAGAAAGTATTATCTGAACATTTTGTAATTCGACATCAATAATTAAACAATCATCATTCATTATAAATATTTATGAGCCAAGGATCAAAATTTCTTCATGACGTTCATGCCTATTTTGATAAAGCAGCAGCATTTACTAATCATCCCAAAGGAGTGCTTCACCAGATCAAAATCTGCAACAGTATTTACAAATTCAATTTCCCGGTTGAAATCAATGGCGATGTACAAACCATCCAGGGAATCAGGGTACAACATAGCCAGCATAAATCTCCGACAAAAGGAGGTATTCGTTACAGTGATTTTGTAGATGAACAGGAAGTAGAAGCGCTTGCAACCCTGATGACTTTTAAATGTGCTATCGTTGATGTTCCTTTCGGAGGAGCGAAAGGTGGCATAAAGATCAATCCTGCAAAATATCAGTTAAAGGACCTTGAAAGGATTACACGCCGTTATGCTTCCGAGTTGATCAAGAAAAACCTGATAGGCCCCGGAATTGATGTGCCTGCTCCTGACTATGGTTCCGGTCCCCGCGAAATGGCATGGATTGCGGATACGTTTGCAACATTTCACTTTGATGATATAAATGCCTTGGGATGTGTAACCGGGAAACCACTCGGGCAGGGAGGTATCCAGGGAAGAACCGAAGCTACCGGTATGGGACTTTATTTTGGGTTACGGGAAGCTATGCGCAATAAAGAAGATATGAAAGCGCTGGGACTTAAGCCTGGAGTCGATGGTAAGAAAATAATTGTGCAGGGACTGGGGAACGTTGGATATTATTCCGGTAAGTTCTGCCAGGATGGTGGTGGCGTGATTGTGGGAATCTCTGAACGCGAAGGCGGAATTTATAATCCCAAAGGACTTGATGTTGAAAAAGTATTTAAACACCGTTCTGAAACAAAATCAATTCTCAATTTCCCGGGAGCAAAAAGCTATAAGAACTCCATGGAGCTGCTCGAAATGGAATGTGATGTTTTGATTCCTGCTGCATTGGAGAATCAAATTACAAAAGAAAATGCGTCACGTATTAAAGCGAAAATAATCGCTGAAGGTGCAAACGGTCCTGTTACTAAAGAAGCAGAAGAAATATTAAATAAAAAAGGAATAGTGATAATACCCGACTTGTACCTGAACGCAGGTGGTGTTACTGTTTCTTACTTTGAGTGGCTGAAGAATCTTTCGCATGTACGCTTTGGCAGGATGGAGAAACGGTTCCAGGAAATTCAAACCAATACCATTTTGGGCGCTGTTGAAAAAATTGCCGGCAAGAAAATGGATGCTAAAGAACGTGCACTTATCGTTCATGGTGCTGATGAACGTGACCTGGTAAGCTCAGGACTGGAAGAAACCATGATCGCTGCATTCAATGAAATCAGGAATATTAAGAATGGTAATAAGAATATCAATGATCTTCGCACTGCTGCGTTTGTAAGCGGAATTAATAAAGTCGCTGCAAGCTATGGTGCATTGGGCTTCTGGCCATAAGATTAAAAGAACACTTAAAGCCGGTTCGTTGGACCGGCTTTTTTTTTGCCATTTTAAAGTTCATTCTCTAATGGCAGCTTTTATGGATGGAGCTGGTTGTCGAAAAAGTATTGCAACAGTTTTTTTCCTTAATTGCAAAACCCCTGGCAACAAAATAAAGTTCAGAATAATCATTATATAAAAAGAGTGGTTTTCAGTAAAATAAATTTTGGTGAAATAATGCCCTGGGTTATTCTTCCACTACAGCACCACCTTTATATAATTGACGGCTGTATTTTTCAGACGGTGATTTAATAAAAGGCCCCAGTCCTAATTTATCCCATAAACTGTCGATCTTTTCAATTGTCTGTGCGTCTGAAGCTAATATATTAGGCCAGTCACGTGTAAAACCATCGAGTTCTTTTGTCTTACGTGTACCATCAAAAGCAATATTATTGTCAATAATAATATGATCTCGTCTGGGGTCCACATTATTGGTAAAACGCCATACTGAATCTGCGATATCCATTATTTCTAAAGTTTGCTCAAGAAAAAGCAATACTTTAATATGTTGCATTTCGGGAATTTTAAAAAGCCGGGAAGCCATCTCACGGACCTGGTGCTTTCGTGATTTATTAATGGCAATGATTCCTAATGAAATTCCCGATTCACATAATGAAAAATTGACGGCAGTAATTTCAGGGAATTGCGACATCAGCATACCGGGATCAGGAATGACAATGGATTTATTCATTTGATTCCTGAAAGCAAGTTCTTCAGGATGTTTTCGCGTAGCATCAATACCCATTTTTCCTCCGAAAGCCATTGTTGAGCAGGAATGGTCCAGCACATCGGCTGGCCCCTGTGAAAAAACGAAATCGTAAGCGGGATCTGTATTTTCAGAAATATAGCGCGCTACTTCAATGTTATCATGAATGTTCACGTCTCCATCTACCACGATCATCATTTTAGTAAACATCATCTGTCCTGCCCCCCAAAGAGAATTCATCACCTTCAAAGCCTGACCCGGATAATCTTTATTGATCTTAACAATAACGAGATTATGAAACACACCTTCAACCGGTAATACCATATCCACAATTTCGGGGACCATGGTCATTTTTATGGGTGCAAGGAATATGCGTTCCGTTGCTTTACCGATCCATGCATCTTCCTGCGGGGGAATTCCAACAATGGTGGCGGGATAAATTGCATTTTTCCGGTGTGTGATTGCGGTAATATGAAACTGCGGGTAATAATCCGCAAGTGAATAATATCCGGTGTGATCACCGAAAGGACCTTCCAGGATATATACTTCATTGGGATCGATAAAACCTTCAATGATAATTTCAGCATCCGATGGAACCCACATGTCCTGCGTGAGACATTTTACAAGTTCCACACGTTTTTTCCGAATGAATCCGGCAAGCATAAATTCATCAACGCCGTCCGGCAGTGGGGCAGTAGCACAATAAGTACATACCGGATCACCTCCCAGTGAGATCACCACTGGCATTTGTATACCCAGTTTTTTGTATTCATTGAAATGACGCGCTGAAACTTTATGACGGTGCCAATGCATGGCAGTAAGCACAGGACCGAATACCTGCATGCGGTAAAGTCCTACATTTCTGATTCCTGTGTTAGGATCTTTAGTCTGAATCACAGGAAGGGTAAGAAAAGGTCCGCCATCTTCCGGCCAGCATTTTAACACCGGAAACCTGGTAATGTCAGGTGCCTTCATTACAACTTCCTGGCATGCTCCACGTCCTTTTACCTGGCGGGGCATCCAGGAAGCAACTTCACTTAGTTGTGGCAATAGTTTTAATTTTTCAAGGAAACTGTTTTTTGGTGAAGTAAAAGTTTTGAAAAGATTTTCAATATCTAAAGCTATATCATCCAGTTTATTTACTCCTAACGCCATGGCCATACGTTTTTCAGTACCCATAGCATTGATTAATAAGGGAAAATCATACCCCGTATTTTCAAATAAAAGTGCCGGACCGTATTGTTTCGAAACGCGATCGGTGATTTCAGTTATTTCAAGATGAGGATTCACATATTCGCGAATGCGGACAAGCTCTCCTGCGGATTCAAGCACCTGGATAAAATGGTTCAGATCACGGTATGCCATATTTGAAAAATAACTGTAAAGATAACAACTGAACAAGCATTAAAGTTCGTATGCTAGTTGAAGCAGGACCAGTTCAAGTGAACAGGCAATAAAAAAAGCAGCTATATGCTGCTTTCATTGTTTATTTTACGGCAGCGCCTTTCTGCACCTGGTCCATAATCCAACCAGAGGTTACCGAACTGGGTCGTTCAATCGGTGCACCCAACGCGCGGTCCCAAAGCAGTGAAGTAAGCACACCAATGGCACGTGAGACACCGAAGAGAACAGTATAAAAATCATATTCAACCAGCCCGTAATGAATAAGCAGGATACCTGAATGTGCGTCTACATTTGGCCAGGGGTTTTTGATCTTACCTGTGGATTTAAGAATTTCAGGAGTAACTTCATACAGCAGCTGTACAATTTTAAAGAGCTCATCATCTGCCATATTTGCTTTTGCAAACTCTTGTTGTGCTGTATAACGTGGATCTGTTTTCCGAAGTACCGCATGACCATAACCGGGAATAACGCGCCCTTCGGAAAGAGTCTTCCTGATGTATTCGGCAATTTGTTCCTTGGAAGGGACACCTTTGAATTCATCCCGCAGGTCCAGTATCCAGCGGGCTACTTCCTGGGCAGCGAGTCCGTGTAGCGGACCTGCGAGCCCATTCATGCCTGCAGCGAGAGAAAGATAAGCATCTGACAGTGCAGAGCCAACCAGGTGCGTCGTATGTGCCGAAACGTTACCACCTTCATGGTCCACATGAATGGTAAGATACAAGCGCATTAGTTTTCTGAAATCGAGCTCATCAAACCCGAGCATATGTGCGAAATTACCAGCCCAGTCAAGCTTCGGATTTGGTTCAATATGAATACTGTTTTTGTAATTTTTCCGGTAAATATATGCTGCGATACGTGGCAGGCGCGCAATCAGGTTCATGATGTCCTCATACATCGGATCCCAATATTCTTTTTTATGCAATCCTTCACGGTAACGGTGAGCAAAAACCGATTCGGTCTGAAGCGCCATGATCGCCATGCTGAATTGCGTCATGGGATGTGTTTTAGCCGGAAGCATGTCGAGCATATCAAAAACATGCTTGGGGACATTGGCCCGCTTCATCCACTCCGTATTAATGTTAATGACGTCATCCAGTGTAGGGATTTCACCAGTGAGTAAAAGGTAAAATATTCCTTCCGGTAAAGGCTCCGGACCTTCTTTAGAAACCGGGAGTTTTTCACGGAGTTCCGGAATCGAATAACCACGAAACCGGATGCCTTCTTCAGCATCCAACTTAGAAGTTTCTGTAATCATGCCGATCATTCCTTTCATACCGGAATACACCTGTTCAATGGTGTATTGACCAAGTACAAAGTCACCATGATCTTTGAGCATTTTCCTGTTCTGCTCACTCATGGGAATGGCTTTCGATGCGAATTTTTCTTTTAACTTATCCATATGTTATAAAAAACAATAGAAGAATAGGGGAGTATGTTTATTGGAATGAGAATTACTTTTTAATGTCATCGTGTTCTGGTTGGAGTCATTTTGCGGCGTTGCTCTTTAAATCTGTCATCACGGATGTCAAGCTGAACAATCATGATGATCAGGCTTGCGATGAATCCTACAATGATAATTGTCCAGAAAGCCCTTTCCGCAATTTTCGGGAGTAATTTTTTAGCACTTGGTTTTTTCTTAATTCGAATCTTCTTGCGAACCTTTACACGGACTCTTTTTCTGCGTGTTGGATCGGTTCCATTTTCAAGCGCATCATTTCCTTCACTTCCGGGCATGTTCCCGTTTCCGGAAGGGGATTGTTTTTCGTCATCCGGAAGCATAATGATTAACGTTTTATGAACTTTGTTTGTTTTCCATGAAATATTGCCATATTTCCTAATGATTCTTCAATACGAAGGAGTTGATTGTATTTCGCAATTCTGTCGGAACGCGAAGCGGAACCGGTTTTTATTTGTCCGGTATTCAGCGCTACAGCGAGATCTGCGATGAAAGTATCTTCGGTTTCACCACTACGGTGGCTCATTATAGTCGTAAAAGAATTATTTCTTGCCAGATCCACTGCATTTATTGTTTCTGTAAGACTGCCAATCTGATTCACCTTAACCAAAATGGAATTTGCTGTATTTTCTTCAATACCCCTGCGCAACCGTTTTACATTGGTAACAAATAAGTCATCACCAACAATCTGTACTTTATCACCAATTGCCTGGGTAAGTGCTTTCCATCCATCCCAGTCATCTTCTGCCAGTCCGTCCTCAATAGAAACAATTGGATATTTGCCAACCCATTCTTTCCAGAAATTAACCATTTCTGAACTGGTAAGTGATTCTCCTCCTGATTTATGAAAAACATATTTGCCCGTCTTGGCATCGAATAACTCTGTCGCGGCTGCATCCATGGCAATAAAAATATCTTCACCGGGTTTGTATCCTGCAGCTTCAATTGCTTTTAAGACTATTTCTATAGCTTCAACATTTGATTTTAAATTTGGAGCAAATCCGCCTTCATCGCCCACATTAGTTGAAAATCCTTTGTCCTTAAGTACTTTTTTGAGAGCGTAAAATACTTCAGTTCCCATCCGGAGTGATTCTGAAAATTTTTCAGCCCCTGCTGGTACTATCATGAATTCCTGGAAGTCAATACTATTATCTGCATGCGCCCCGCCATTAAGAATATTCATAAGCGGAACAGGCAAAACACTTGCATTCACCCCTCCGAGATATCTGAAAAGTGGGAGTCCCATTTCTTCTGCAGCAGCTTTCGCAGAAGCCAGTGAAACTCCAAGAATAGCATTGGCTCCAAGGTTGGATTTATTTTCAGTTCCATCCAGTTCCAACATAATCCTGTCAATTGCCGATTGAGCTAAAACATTTACTCCTTTCAACTCCTGGAAAATGGAAGTATTAACGTTATTTACAGCTTTGAGAACCCCACGTCCCAGAAATCGCTTCATATCATTATCCCGTAACTCAACGGCTTCGTACTGACCAGTAGAAGCGCCGGAAGGAACTGCTGCTTTTCCTACAGCCCCGGATGCGGTCATAACTTCAACCTCCAATGTTGGGTTGCCTCTTGAATCGAGAATTTCCCTGGCTCTGATCGCTTCAATGGAACTCATAAATAATTATAAATAATTGAAAATTAAGTAAATAGGTAATTTTTAAAACTTCAGCATGCAAATTTAGGATTTAGAATGTTATCTGTAATATATCCTTTCATGTTTTCTTCACGTAAAACGATTTAATTTCGCCTGATTGCACTTGTTGCATGCGGGCGATAGGATGAATTTCATCAAAATGAATTCTTTCAGAAAATTATTAACAGTAGTGGTCATTTGTATTATGACCATAAACGCTTTTGGAATTGCCCAGGTTTCGCATATGTGTAAAATGGCTGCCAGCCAGGTTACCAGTACCGGTTGTGAAGACAATGGATGTAATAGTCATGATTGTTGTCCGGTGTCTTCAAATGAAGATTGTTGTACAGATATTGTTAAATACTACAGGCAACAAATAAATACAACTCTGAATCCAGTAATTAAACTTCATCCGGAACCCGCTTTAGTTACTCTGCTGCTTTCTTTTGTCCCCGAGCCGGAAGCGTTTAGTTACACTGTCCCTGCATTTGAAAATCTTACCCGAAGTAATCCGGGAAGGCATATCCTGATCGAAACGCATACTTTTCTCGTCTGAATCAAAATACCTTTTGGCCGAAGCCGGTATTCCAGGTATTATTTTATTTGATTCAGTAAAATGCAATTTCATAAACAAAAATTTCACAATATTCTATTTGTATTCTTGTTGTTTCCGTTTCAAATAATGGCACAGCTTCAGGTTGAGGGTTACGTTTTTGAAAAAACGGCAGGCTCTAAAAAGCACTCTCCATTACCTGGTGCGACAGTTTATCTTATAAACAGTACAACCGGGACAATAACAGATACAACCGGATTTTTCAGAATCACAGTAAGTGAACCATTGCCAGTAAATCTTGTCATCAGTTATGTAGGATTCCGGTCAGATACACTTACGATTTCAAAACCGGAAACAGTTAAAGTATTTCTTCAAAGCACAGTTTCACTTTCAACTGTTACTATAGAAGGTAAGCAGGAAGCAACTCTCATTTCTACAATAAAACCGATTAACACCGAGTTAATCGGTCAGAAAGAATTGTTAAAAGCAGCATGTTGTAATTTATCGGAATCTTTTGAAACAAACCCTTCAGTAAATGTTTCCTATACGGATGCTATTACAGGTGCGAAGGAAATTCAAATGCTTGGATTATCCGGAATTTATTCACAGATCATGACGGAGAATATTCCTAATTTAAAGGGACTTGCTGCCCCATATGGGTTGAATTATATTCCTGGTCCTTGGATGGAATCCATACAGGTCACTAAGGGTAGTGGTTCGGTTGCAAATGGATTTGAATCTACAACCGGTCAAATTAATGTTGAATACCGTAAACCTGAAGTTGCCGATCCATTCTACCTGAATGTTTATGGAGCTTCATCCGGTAATATAGAATTGAACGCACACCAACGGTATAAAGTGTCTGAAAATTCATCGGGAATTCTATTTGTTCATGGTGAAAACAGCCAGGTAAAGTGGGATCACCAGGATGATGGATTCCTGGACATGCCCATGGTATCACAGGCAAATATTTTCAACAGGTGGTCATTCAATGACGGAAGAAAGTTTGAAGGTCAGTTAGGAATAAAAGCGATATTTGAAAAGCGGCGTAGTGGCCAGACTTTCTATAATTGGGGCGACGAGGCCGATACAACCACAGGATATGGTGTTCAGATTGAAACTATGCGCCTGGAAGCGTTTTCTAAAACTGGAATGGTATTTCCCGAAAAGCCATGGAAAAGTGTCGGTCTGATTCTCTCCGGAAGTATATATGATCTGGATTCATATTTCGGTTTAAAAACTTATGATGGCAGACAAAACAGTTTCTATGGTTCGCTGATCTATATGTCGATTTTAGGTACCACTAATCACAAATGGAAAACCGGTCTGGATATGCGGTACGATGATTTTAGCGAGACTTACCTGGCAATGCCGTTTGACAGGATTGAAAGTGTCCCGGGAATTTTTGCTGAGTATACCTTAAACTTAAAGGAGAAATTCGGATTTGTTGCCGGATCCCGTGTTGATTATCATAACGACTGGGGATGGTTTTATACACCCAGGTTGCACATGAAATATAACTTTACTGAAAATATAATTATACGGGCTTCCGGAGGAAGGAGCTTCAGGACAGCCAACGTATTTTCAGATAACATTTCCATGATGGCAACTTCAAGAGATCTGGTGATTGAAGAAAAGCTTAACCCGGAACGTGCCTGGAATTTTGGTAGCAACTTTACTGCAAAATTCAAGTTATGGTACCGACCGGCTTCTTTCAGTGTCGATTATTATCTGACTGACTTCAGCAACCAGGTAATCATCGATACTTATTCCAGCACAGACAAAATCGAAGTGTATAACCTGGAAGGATCTTCTTTTTCAAAAAGCTTTCAGGTGGCATTGAATTATGAAGTCTTTAAGAGATTTGATGTTCGTCTTGCTTATAAAAATGATGAAGTGGTTATGGATTTTAAAACAGTATCCACGCACAAACCACTCGTTCCGGAAAATCGAGGCCTGCTGAATATTTCATATGGAACTATAAAAGAAAACTGGCGATTTGATTTTACAACTCATTATGTAGGAGAAACCCGGCTTGCAATTGCAACAACTTCCGAATCCGAAATGACCGGACACGATGATAACCAGGTGAAAAACGGGAAATCTCCTGATTACTTAACTTTCAATGCTCAGGTATCTTACATCACCGGTAGTTGGGAGTTTTATACGGGTGGTGAAAATTTAACTTCATTCAGGCAGGAGATCCCGGTTTATCATGCCTCACATCCTTTCGAGGAAGGATTTGATGCTGCCAATGTCTGGGGTCCTGTTATGGGTGTAAAGATTTATGCAGGTCTCCGATTTAAAATTCTTGCAAAAAAAAATAATAACGAATCAAAATAGAACTATGAAAATTAAATTGATTTCCAAAATAGTATTACCGGTAGTAATATTATTATTAGGATTCACAATTAAGGTAACAGCACAAACTCAGGAAATTGTGATCCAGACAACTGCGCAATGCGGTGAATGCAAAACAAACATTGAAAAAGCTCTTATGGCCGAAAAGGGCGTTCGCTATGCAGAAGTGAATATGAAAACAAAAACTGTTAAGGTGGCTTATAATTCTAAGAAGTTGACTCCTGATCAAATCCGGACTGTTATATCCAAAACCGGATATGATGCCGATTCAATTCCCGCGGATCCGGAAGCTGTAAAACGGTTGGACCCATGTTGTACAAAAGGTGGTCACCGTGATTAAACGTTATGAGTTACTTTACAGAAGCTTCTGGTTCCTGGAATTCAGGCTGGGGAGGTGGTTGAGGTTTTGGGCGGGTTCCAAACATCATGTTTATTCCTGCTCTGAATCCCGTATTGTACGCTTTCTTCCAGTTTACCAGGCCGGGAATATTATCACTTGAAAAATAAAGCTGATTTTTCCTGAAATTCAGTGCAAACCCGGCTCCAAGAGTAACCGGTGTTTCATTTATTTTATTTAAGGCGAATGTATAATTCAGCCAGTGCCGTGTTTTTCCTGTAAAGCTAAGTTGATAGTCTGTTTTGCTGCTTTGAGCATAATGCTTGTTTTTTACCAGTCCGGATATTCTGAATTGTTCTGAAAGCAGAAATGATGTGCTGAAATAGATTTGCCTGGGCAAAGTATAGCTGTAGCTTTCATGCGTGGTTGTTACATTAAAGCTTTCATGAAGTGAATCCCCGAATTGTTCAAAATAAGTTTCAGCATCCAGGCTATCGTTATTAATGAACTCATTCAGATTGATTCCGGTAAAAATAAAATTATCATTCCCCGTTGCAGTGTGATGGATTGCGGTTTCCGTGGTCCATTTAATATTTCCTATATCCGTAACAGAAGCTGAAATTTCAAGAGAGCTTACCGGATAAACGGTTATACCTGCATCGATCCCATAACCCTGGTTATTTTTCTCAAGTGCATATTTACTGAACGATGTGTTGGAAAATGATGCTGTATCAATGCCCGATGTATAGACCGTATAATCTGAGCTGGCCGTAATATCATAATCTAACGGATCGGTGTAAACGCTTATTCCCTGACCTTTTGTCAATGCATGTTCCATACCATATAGATACTTCACACGAATACCGGCTGTCAGGAATGAAGCCAGGCTTCTGGACCATGCCAGGCCATATTCCCGGTAATGAATACCTTCAAGATCTGGACTAAGCTGTTGAACTTCCCCTGCACTTGCTGCATTGCCATAAAACATGAATTCCATAAATGACCGGGTATAAGCAAAGCTTAAATCAATCTTTTCAGTGACATTCAAAGAAAGAAAATTTTTGCCAAGTCTTGCACCAAATCCCAGTAGTTCTGTTTCGGAATGAATCAACAAGTGATTGCGTTCATCCATCATCCCAATAGCATTTTCGATATCAAGGATCAGCAGATTATTGCTGTTTTTCCGAAATAAATTATTGTAACAAAATCCATTATTTGAATAACTGTTCGAAATCCCCGAAAAAACAGGTAATCCGACATACATTTTGCCATGAGGTGCAAACGCAGGATTCATAGCCCCCCTTTGTGGAAGGTGTTGGAGATTATATGATGTGAGTTGCTGACTCCGGAGTTCTGAAGTACATAACAACAGCATCACTATTATAACGGATCGTATCATTTCAATCAGAATATTTTTAATTTAACGATTGCACCAAACTTCAGCTTCAACCTGTAATCGCTAAATATTTTCACGTTCTGGGTTCCCTGGTTTATTGTCGACGCTGATGCATCAACTATGATATTGGTTGCATTCAGGATTTTTGAGATTCTTTCAGCATCGAAGATTTCTTCCAGTGTTTCTCTACCTGCAATGGTAACCCGTTCTTCAGCACCGGTAATAATACCTGATGGAATCACTGGTTCCTGCTGCATGAACACAGTATCCAGGGCCTGGAAATTACTATCGGTGAATACTAACTTTATTCCGGCGTCAATAGGGAACCAGTTTTCTACATTCACTTTTAATGTCAATTGTTCCACTTTTTCAAGGTCACTATAATTAAAGGGTACTGTATCCCTGATTCTGAAATCCGAAGCAGTACCATACAGTGGTAATTCCACTTTTGCATTCATAGTAATCCGACTGCTATCAGAAAGGAAATTTGTAGTTACTCCCGAAGGATTTGTTGAAACCTGGGATGCTGCTATCATATAATGAGGCTGATCAGATATAATGGAACTGATATTACTGTTTGATTTGCTGAGTATAAAATTGCTATGCAGCATTTGTCCTTCCTGAGAAATTGAAGGTGTTTGAACCGGAATGGGATCCGGAATACCAGATACCATGGTAAATCCGGTTAAGTTAGATTGAAGTGCTTTGAGTTGGGTAATTCGAATTAACAATGGAATCCCTGCAGAATTACCAATATCAAATTGGAAAAGAGGATCCATGATTGAAAACGATCCCACTCCAATTGCATTCTGGTAAATAGAAAGCTCGATTGAATCCTGGAGGTTACCAATTATTTGTTGTCCGAGATAACCATAAATAGAATTATACTGTAATGCCTGGAACCCTATAGTATGCTGGATTGTATTGGAATTAGAAATTGCACCAGACGGATTTTTAATTGTCATAGTGTAAATAACTGTCAACGTACTAGAAGTAGTTCCGTTTTTGGTTAGATCAATATGATATCCTGAAAGTGAAATGCTCCTGTTTTCAATTATTGGTATGGTTCCGTTATAGTCAAGACTAACAAGGCTACTGAACGAAACCCCATTTTTTATCATGGAAGGAATGGTGATCAGGATATCAGCATCAGCCGGAAAATCTGAATTCAATTCTACTACTACCTGACCGTTCTTTAGGAGCATTGAATCAAGCGTTGCTCCCTGGCTTAAGGAAAAAGCAATATCTTCTGTAGAAGTAACCTGAACCTGGCCTGTGGAAGTAAGTGTAAGAATCTCGGGATTATTTAATGAAAATTGGTTTTGTAGTGACTGATCAGGAAGCTGAAACAATTGTGATGCGGCTATATCGAAAATAGTACCTTCATAAATTAAAGTACAGAATTGATTATTATCAACTACCAGATTTGTTGTGCTGTCGTTAACGTGAGCAAGATCCTGGATTCCGATTTCTGAATACGCTAATGGAACTGCTATTTCAGGTTCCCAACCCTGGGATGCTTCCAAATCGGGTTGAAAATCTTCTTTTGAACAGGCAGTAAATAATAGTATTACTGATACAACCGTCATTTCCATTATAAAATGGAAGCGGAAAGGATTTCCTTTACGGAAGTTCTTCAAGGGAAGTGAATTTTCCATTGAAGCATTGTACGGGGTACTTATAAAAGAAATACCACCTGGAAGGAAGTATATTACATCTGTAAGAATTAAACTGTTTAAGGATATGACTCTAATTCTTAAGTGCCTTGTGTGATTTTTACGGTATCGGCAGCACCGGTATTGAGCCAGGCTGTAAAGCTAAAAGTACCGGAAACAATATGTTCTGCTTGATCCCATGAAGTAAACGTTATAGTACCGATATCGGAAAAGTAAGTCTTGTTGGTTACATTATTTTCATACTGCGCCTCATATAGAGCATAAGTTCCAGTTTCATATGGCCCATGATGATTAAGTGAGATATTTCCCGTACTATTTCCGGCATCAATTCGTAAAACATTGGTAGCAACCAATGTTGTTACACTTCCTGCTGATTCCCAGTAAGATCCGTCAACATATGCAGTCATTTTAGAAGGACATGGAAAAGAACAGGGTCCTCCACAATCTACTCCATATTCCCCCTGGTTCTTAATGCCATCAAAACAATCGGGAATGGGTTTTGAGATCCCGGTATCTTTTGTATTACAACCAGTACCTGCTATCACTATAAATATCAAAATGATAAAAGCAGATTTTCTGAAAATCTCCATAATTAGTAATGTTCAATAAGGCTAAGATACAAATATTCTTATTTTTAAAAGTGGTAAAAAACGCGGTTTTGAAAAGGCTTAGGTTCCTTATGAATAGTCAGTCACCGGTGACCTGACAAATGGTTAAATTTGCCTAATATGGATTATTCATCAAACACCTACGTTTTTCAGCTAAATAACGGTATCAGGATCGTTTATACCTATCATGATAGCCCGGTTAATCATTGTGGAATTATGGTTGAGGCAGGAAGCCGTGATGAGGAAAAAGGTAAAGAAGGTTTGGCTCATTTTACGGAACATCTTTTATTTAAAGGCACCGGTAAACGAAAAGCATATCATGTATTGAATCGCCTGGAAATGGTGGGAGGAGAATTGAATGCTTTCACAACGAAGGAAGAAACCTGTGTTCATGCATCTTTTCTTTCTGAGCATACAGAAAGAGCAATAGAGCTAATTGCCGATATCATTTTCAATTCAGTTTTTCCTTCTCATGAAATTGAAAAGGAAAAAGATGTAATTCTTGACGAAATAAATGCTTACCAGGATAATCCCACAGAACAAATTTACGATGATTTTGAGTCGATGATTTTCCGTGGGCAACCGTTGGGAAACCCCATTCTTGGAACACCTGATTCGGTAAAATCATTATCACGAAATGATCTGATTACATTTACAGGAAAAAAATATGTAACCAATAAGATGGTTTTTTCCTATATAGGTAATATGTCACCTGAAAAATTAAAAAATATTTGTAAGGTTCACCTTGAAGGATGGGAGAAAACAGGTAAAAGAAAATCTAAAAAGCTTCAGGTTAGGACACATCGCAACAGAATGGTTCAACCCCGTAGAACGATCCAGGCTCATTACATTACTGGGAATATCGCTTACTCATCACATTCGACAAACCGTTTTCCACTTTACTTAATGAATAATATTCTCGGCGGACCCGGAATGAATTCAAGGTTAAATTTGAACATTCGGGAAAAATTCGGTTATACTTATCAGATTGAATCATCCTATGTTCCATTCCGTGATAGTGGTCTTTTTAATGTTTATCTTGCCACCGAAAAAAAATTCCTTGAGAAAACAATCCTACTGGTAGAATCGGAATTTAAAAGGTTGAAAAATGAAAAAATCACATCGCTGCAATTGGGTCGTTATAAAAATCAACTGAAAGGTCAGCTTGCAATTTCACAGGAAAATAAAGCTGGTATCATGCTCAATAACGCTAAAAGCATGCTCAATTACAACAAACCGGTTAGTTTACCTGAAGTATTCGGACAGTTGGAGGCTGTTACATCATCCCGTTTGATGGAAGTAGCAAACGAAATTCTGAAACCTTCCGGAATCAGCAGTTTACTTTTTGACCCGGTCCGATGAATAGACAAATGATTTTTTGATGCATTTGTTTTCTAAAAACGAATTCCGAAAGTCGTTACGATGCGGTTATCTGTTTTTTTAAGTGTTGAATGAGGTACTTCTTCCGTTAAAAGCACATATGGAGTATATGCTTCACTTTTCATTGTATATCCATAACCGATATCAGCAAAAAAATGTTTTCCTCTGTAACCAACTCCGCCGGTATAACTTATAGAATGCTGATCGGTTTTACTTGTTGAAAAGCTGCTGTTAATTGGAGCTGAATAATAAGCAGCGCCTACCCGGAATGCAAAATTCTTGTGCTTGATTTCTACACCTCCCCGGAAATTACTGGACATATCATTATAGGCATTATCAATAATCTTGTTTTCAGACGAGAAATTATAATCACTCGCATCGAGGTTTGCCATTGAATAACTTGTCAGTTCATAATCAAAACTGACAACCCCTTTTTGTGCGAATATCAAAGCAAGACTTCCAACAGCTTTAAATGGGGTGGTAAGGTTATAAGAATAAGTGCCTTCCGGAGAAGCATATTCATAAGACAAACCGTTTTCAAATGCGGAATACATAACACTTCTATAACGGTCGTGCATATAGAAATAAGTGGGAGTGTGAATGGCAGCACCTACACGTATCCAGTCAGCAGGTTTTAAAATAACGCCGAATTTGGCATTGATGCCATTTCCTGTTGTTAGTAAAAACCGGTCATAACGAAACTTTTTAAAATTTAAAGTATCTGCGACTGAAATTTCATCATCAGCGTCTTGTTCTTCATAGGTGTTTTCTTCCTCATAACGTAAATTGGGAAATCCAAAAGTTGCCCCGAAGTAAATGTGGTCATTTATATTGCCTCCAAATCCGAGTGCGAATTCTCCCATACCGCCGTATGTCTTGATATGCTGTGACTGAATTTCACCAGCATTGGGAATAACAGAAATATATTGGTTGGCTTCAATGGTATCGGGATTAAGTAAATATGTCTGATATGCAAGGTGAGCATCATATGCAAAATCATAGTAAAGATCATCTGAAGTTGCTCCCCCGTACTGACGGATGTCTTCAATGAATGAATCCAACATGGAATTATCCCGGTTTTTACCAGAGTAGAAAGAAGTGGTATTAAAATTTGCAGTACGGTGGTAACCAAGAGCAAAAGCAAATTGCTTCAATCCTTTATCTTTCTTTTTGGGAAATGCAAAAACCATCCCCAGGTTTGGCAAATCAAATGAAAAGCGGTTTTCATCATTCTGACTGTTCAGAAAATCACTTTCAGTATTTCGGTTTGCAAATCCCATAGAAAATGAAAATTCTGATTTACGATAAACTCCCAGGCCTGCAGGATTTGATGACATCACAGAGTAGTCAGCTCCCAATGCCCCGAATGCTCCACCCATAGAAAAAGAACGGGCAGTGCTTCCAAACATGGATTGACTATAACGAAGTGCATCCATTTCATTCTGTGCCTTTACAGAAATAGGATAAAAAAGGCATGCTGCTAACATGCCTCTGATTAAATGTTTCATGATGATTTTATGTATCCGTAGTATTAGCGGGATTTCCTACCGCTATCCTGACTTTTACTATAAGAACCTGAACCGGTAGAAGTGGATGCAGAAAAATGGGAAGATCGGTTACTTTTTGAAGGAGCCGACCCTTCGCCACGATCTAACCTGGGTTGTGCAGAAGAAGTACGGGGCTTCGACTGATTATTATTTTGCGAAGGTTTTGAAGGAGCCTGGTTATTATTGTTTGGACGGGATTCCAGTTGACGTGGCGCAGGAGATTCATTATATGATGGCCGGGTTGAATTACGGGGATGATCATACTCAGGCTCTTTTTTATCAGGGGTCTCATTAGTTTTCCCCTTCGGTGAATTTCCTGAAGGTTTTACATTCTGATGTTTCGGATCTTTTACCGGATGATTACCAGGTATATAGTTATTATCATCTCTGGGATCATTATTGTATTGAGATGGATCCTGGTGAGCAGGATTAATCTGATCCTTTCCACCTTTAACAGGAGAAGTAGAAGGATTTATTGTTCTTGGATCCGGGGACTGAGGATTTTTACCGGTAACAGTTTTGCCAGGTACACTTGAAGCAGGTGCAATCGTGCGGGGATCCGGATCAGATTTACCTTTTACACTATTTGACTTACCAGGTCCGCTTGCAGAAGGATTAACAATACGGGGATCCGGATTTTTTACCGCACCAGTACCTTTTACTGCAGGGTCAGCTTTAATTTCTGCGCGAACTGCATTTTGATATAACTGACCTACTGTATTGGAATTCCCTGTTGAAACCAGATTGGTGCCATTTGTTTTTCTGGGTCCATAATAATAACTAGTGTTATCGTAACTGTTGAAATAACAAGGATTATAATAATTGTTGTAATAACCATTGCAACTGTTATAACATCCACCATTACAACCTGTGCAAGAAGAATAATAAGGTGAAGCATAATAACCATTGTAACAAGGGGAATACCATGGATTATAACCACACGATCCGTATGGAGAGTAAGCGTAATTATAGTAAGGTTGATAATATGGTGTCCAGAAATTATATCCCAGGTAAATACTCACCCCATAGTGGTACGGATTATAATCGTAATAGTAAGCATTAGTATAATAATTATCATAATAGCCATAACCTACATTCACAGTGGTATAAAATCTTCTAACGCGCGATGCATATGCGTAATCATAATAATCGTCGTCATTGTAATAGTAATTGTTGGTGATGTAGGTACTGCCATCAACCTGTTCAGTAGTGGAGGAAGAGGGTTGCTGTCCTTCTCCATCATATTCAAACCGGGAATTCTGACCTTCTGCGGTTGTATATTCTTCAACAGGAGTAGCAGGCTGACTGTTATTCGATGCATCGTTAGAAGAATAATAAACATCATCATAATTTTTTGTGCTATTTCTCGACATTTTCTGAGATGCACATGAACTCATCATGATCAACGCTGCTGCCACCGGAACGAGTAATGCTTTCATATTTGTTGATTTTGAAGTATTTGATAGTCTGGAGGGAAACAGGTTTAACCCTCTGATTGTAATTGTGCTAATTGTTTTAGACTTTTGCCCAGAATCAAATTCTATACCAATATACTTTTTTATCAAAATTACCCAATGGGAAAAGAAATTACAAGTCGGGCCGAAAACTATGCTGAATGGTACCAGGACCTGGTAATAAAAGCCGATCTGGCGGAGAATAGTGCTGTAAGAGGCTGCATGGTGATTAAACCCTATGGATATGCGATATGGGAGAAGATGCAGCAAGCACTTGATAAAATGTTCAAAGATACTGGTCATTCTAACGCTTATTTCCCTCTTTTTATTCCAAAGTCTTTTTTCTCCAGGGAAGCAGCACACATTGAAGGCTTTGCCAAAGAATGCGCTGTGGTAACTCATTACCGTTTGCGTAATAGTAGTAATGGCCAGGGATTAGAAGTGGATCCCGATGCAAAACTGGAAGAAGAGCTGATAGTCCGTCCAACATCTGAAACAATCATCTGGAATACTTATCGCAATTGGATTCAGTCTTATCGTGATCTTCCTATACTTGTTAACCAATGGGCTAATGTAGTACGTTGGGAAATGAGAACCCGTCTGTTTCTTCGTACTACTGAATTTCTATGGCAGGAAGGGCATACTGCTCATGCCACTTCAGCAGAAGCTGAAATAGAAACACGAAAAATGCTTGATGTGTACGCTGAATTTGCAGAACAATGGATGGGTTTGCCTGTCATGAAAGGTATCAAAAGTGCTAATGAACGCTTTGCAGGGGCTGTTGAAACTTACTGTATTGAGGCTCTGATGCAGGATGGTAAAGCCTTGCAGGCAGGGACATCTCATTTTCTGGGGCAGAATTTTGCAAAGGCTTTTGATGTTAAATTCACGAATAAGGAAGGAGTTCAGGATTTTGTGTGGGCCACTTCATGGGGAGTATCTACCAGGCTGATGGGTGCCCTGGTCATGGCACATTCTGACGATGATGGTTTGATACTTCCTCCTAAGTTGGCTCCAATCCAGGTTGTTATTGTACCTATTTATAAAAATGAAGAACAACTTCAGGAAATTTCAGGATATGCTATGAAAATTAAGTCAGATCTTGAGAAAAAAGGAATTTCAGTTAAATTCGATAATCGCGATACCCATAAACCGGGCTGGAAATTTGCCGAGTATGAATTAAAGGGAGTTCCTGTAAGGATTGCTATAGGTCCACGTGATCTGGAACAACAAACTGTTGAAGTGGCTCGGAGAGACACAAGAGAAAAAGCAGTTTACCAATTCACTGATCTTGCACTGAAAGTGGAACACTTGTTAGAAAATATTCAGCAAAACATTTACAATAAGGCTGTTACTTTCCGTGAATCTGCCACATGGAATGCTGATTCATGGGATGATTTTGTGAATATTCTTGATAGCCGAGGTGGCTTTATTTTTGCCCACTGGGATGGAACAACCGAAACTGAACTTAAGATCAAAGACCTTACTAAAGCTACGATCCGTTGTATTCCAATTGATGCTAAAAAAGAAGCAGGAAAATGCATTCTTACAGGAAACCCTTCCACCCAACGCGTTCTTTTTGCAAGGGCTTATTGAGATTCTTAAGCTTAAATAGCTTCCGATATGGATAAAGCTGAAAAACCATTTGATATGATCGTTAAATCACTCAGGGAAAAAGCGCCTCTGAAAATTGATGTATATCAACAAACCGAGCAGGCTTTCAATAATCTGAAAAATATTCTGAAACAGTTGGAAATTGACTTGCTTAAAGTGATGTCAACAATTGATAAACGCGTTGTTATAAAGTACACCGAACGAAGCCTTTTTGATCTTGAATTTAAGATTTCCGATGACATCCTTATTTTCACCATGCATACCGATGCATATACATTTTCGTCGAGTCACCAGATATGGCAGAATACATACGTAAGTGAAAACCGGAATAATGGTTATTGTGGGATGATATCTATCTATAACTTTTTAACAGATTCTATAAAATTTAACCGTTCCAATGATGTTGGTTTATTGATCGCCCGTATTTTCATCAATGCGGAAAACCATTTCTTTGTAGAGGGTAAGAAACAGCTTGGATTTCTGTTTTCAGATTTTAAAAATGATATCCTGGATGAACTGCGTTTGAAGGAAGTAACAGAAACAGCCATTCTACATACCCTGAATTTTGATATTCATACCCCTCCGTTCGATAAGGTTCAGTTAATATCAGTCCAGGAACTAAATGAAAAAAATCTGGCCAGTGTGGTTAGTACTGGAAAACGACTGGGATTTAAATTCGAAGCCGAGACGGATGTATCCTAAGGCATTTTGAAAATTTTTTTGGCAATTATGGGGTATTTATATACTTTTGCATCCTCTTTTACAAAAGAGTAAATTCGGCCCGTTCGTCTAGGGGTCTAGGACATCTCCCTTTCACGGAGGAAACACGAGTTCGATTCTCGTACGGGCTACAATATCAATGTTATATAAAACGGAATATTGGGTAAAATCAACTTTCCGGGAACGTTAAAAACAAAAAAATGGCAAATCACAAGTCCGCTGAAAAGCGCATCAGGGCAAACGAAGTAAAACAGGATCTGAACCGTTACCAGGCGAAAACCATGCGTAATGCATTAAAAAACCTGCGTACAACCAAAGATAAGAAGAAAGCGGCAGAGCTTCTTCCAGGTGTAACTTCCATGCTCGATAAACTGGCTAAGAAAAACGTCATTCATAAGAGCAAAGCTTCTAATCTGAAGTCTAAACTCACCAAAATGATAAACGACCTGGCATAATCAGGTTAAGTAGGATTTTTATTAACAGGCCTTCTCCGTTAGGGGAAGGTTTGTTATTTTTAGAGTGTACTTTTTATTTACCCTTTTCATGGAAAATTCTTCAATTAAATATTGGGCTGAAGCCGATCGGCCCAGGGAAAAAATGTTCTCTCAGGGACGACATTCTTTAACAGATACCGAACTTTTAGCAATTCTGATCCGAAGTGGATCACGACTGGAGACTGCTGTAGAGTTGAGTCGGCGTATTCTGGGACAGGTTGATAACGATCTTACCAGACTTTCTCGCCTTTCCTTAAATGAACTTGCTGGTTTTAAAGGCATGGGAAAAGTAAAAGCTGTAACTATTGCTGCAGCATTGGAGCTGGGTCGCAGGCGCAGGATTGCGGAAGCATCTAAGGCACTTTCAGTCGGATCAAGCAAAGATGTTGCTGATTATTTTACGCCGGATCTTGCTGATCTTACCTGGGAGGAATTCTGGATCCTTTTGCTCAATCGTGCCAATAAAGTTATCGGAAAACACTTGGTCAGCAAAGGAGGTGTAACTGGAACAGTAGTAGATCCGAAAGTAGTTTATAAAATAGCCATAGAACATATGGCAACAGGGATTATTTTATGTCACAATCACCCAAGTGGTAATTTATCACCTAGCGATGCGGATATCTCACTTACCCGGAAGCTCTGCGAAGGTGGAAAACTTCTGGATATCCAGGTCCTGGATCACCTGATTGTAGCGGGAGATAAATATTTCAGCTTTGCCGATGAAGGCAAAATCTGAAAATGACATTTGCCGTTTCGCTTCCAGGGTTTTGGATGCTGAGATATTCCTAACTTAGCATCCGCTTCCGGATATGACTACTGACACGCTGGTAATATTTTCATCGGGTATCACTACGCGGCTGAAATATATTTTCGACCTGCTTTTCACCCAAATACTTTCTATACCATACCGGGTGGTAACCAATGAAACTGAATTCAAGACCTGGCAAGGACCGAAACTTAATTATAGCGATCACCCAATAGGTGATGAACTGTTTATATATGCGACACGGCTGTTATTTGAAAAAGGAATTGAAGACCAGCAAATAAATGTTTTTGAATGGCAACAATTAAAAGCATTCTTTGCTACGCATCCCAAATATGTTTTGCCTTTCGATCCTTTTGCTGCTTCATTTTATTTGGTAAGCAGATACGAGGAATATCTCCCCCATCTCCGGGATGATCATGATCGCTACCAGACTACCGAGAGCTTGGCTTACCAGAAAAATTTTCTGAATAAGCCTTTGGTTAACCATTATGCTTTTCTCATAAGGGATCTTATAAAGTTGCGACATCCTCAAATGATTTTTCCGGAAAGGAAGTACCGCTTTATTTCAACAATCGATATTGATAATGCATGGGCATACCTGGAAAAGGGTTTTATGAGAACCGCTGGTGCATATGCTCGCTCAGTTTTCCAGCTCGATTTTGAAGATTTTATGCTCCGCACCAAAACACTTGCTGGAATACAGAAAGATCCTTACGATACTTATGAACTGCAGTTTGAATTGCAACGGAAATATAAATTCAAAACTATTTATTTCTTTCTTCTGGGCGAATATGGTTTGAATGATAAAAATGTTCCAGTTGATTCCAGGAAATTCCGTTCGCTTATAAAATCGATTGCAGATTATGCAGATGCCGGTATTCATCCTTCATATGGTTCAAATAAAAATCCCGTTAGGCTGAAAAAAGAGTTGAGCGAACTCAGTAAAATACTCAAACGTGAAGTGACCCGGAGCAGGCAACATTTCCTGGTATTAAAGCTTCCGGAAACGTACAGGAGACTGATTGAACTCGATATTACTGATGATTATACAATGGGTTACGCTCTCCAGGTGGGATTCCGCGCAAGCATTTGTACCCCTTTCTATTTCTACGATCTCGATAATGAACAGATTACAAGTTTAAAAATTCATCCGTTTGCAGTAATGGATGCTACATTGAAATATTACATGAGGATCGCCCCGACAGACGCCATGAACCACATACTTCCGTTAATAAATGAGGTTCGGATGGTGAATGGTGATTTTGTTACACTGTGGCATAATGAGTCGCTTTCAGAAAACAAACTATGGTCTGGTTGGCGGACAGTTTATGAACAAATGGTAGAGGCAGCCTCCTGACTTAAGATATGATCTGTTACCTCCGTCATGACCAGATTGACCGGAATATGTGGGATGATTGCATTTCCAACTCCATTGATGGAATTATTTACGCGTATTCCTGGTACCTTGATATTATCTGTGAAAAGTGGGATGCCCTTGTGGAGGATAACTACGTTTCCGTGATGCCCATTAACCGTGGGAGAAAGTATCTTATGGATTATGTATTCCCGCCGTACTTTGCCCAACAACTGGGAGTTTTCAGCAGAAAAACAATTAACAAAGAATTGTGCCTTGCATTCTTTGATGCATTGCCAGTTACATTTCGGTTTATTGAAATGAATCTTCATATATCCAATAAA
>JANWID010000284.1 GCA_025450095.1 Bacteroidia bacterium
ATTTTGGCGTCTGTGCAAAAACAGATGGCATGATCAACATTGCCATAACCAAAATGAGTATGCTTCGGAAAGAGAACGCTGATTTTACAGGTAACAGAATTTTAATTTGCCACAATATGGAATTCATAAGTTTTTCCCGGGATTTGATCAGTTAGTTTCTTTAACGAAAATAGCGCAGCACCAATTGTTTTGCTGATCCTGCTTGGTAAGCTTAAGTTTATTCGTGTTCGCTTTCGCGAGAATCAGTGGAAGGTCATCTGTAAAAAAACCGGATAATACCAGGCTGCCGCCGGTGGTAAGGTTATGCACATAACGGTGCATATCATCCAGAATTATATTACGGTTAATATTAGCCAGGATAATATCGAACGTACTGTCACCCGGTGTGAAGGCATCTCCAACCAAGACCTTAATCCGGTTTTCATTGTTGGCTTCACAATTCACTTTGGCATTTTCCACTGCATTTTCATCATTATCGATCGCTACAAGATTTGCAGCTCCCATTTTTGCAGCCAGGATTGCAAGAATACCGGTACCGCAACCCATGTCCAGTACCGTTTTATCTTTGACAGGAAGTGTAAGCAGCGCCTGCATTACCAGGCTCGTGGTTGCATGGTGACCCGTACCGAATGCCATACGGGGATGGATTACCAATTCGTAGCGGTAACCGGGTTGTGACGGATGATAATCGGCGCGGACATAAATTTTTTTACCGATGACTACCGGTTGAAAATTTTTCTCCCATTCCGCATTCCAGTTTTTTACTTCCGGTTTAGTTAAACTGTATGTGACACGGAAGCTGCCTTCATTTTTCAGGACAGGAATGTTGTCGAGCTGTTGCTGATTGAAAAGGTTTACCGGTATATATGCTTTCACACCATAATCAGTCTCCTCAAACATGGTATATCCGGCTGCAGCAAGGTAAGCGATGAGTATTTCGGTATGATCCGCACCCGGCGATACCCTGCAATCCATCTCCATGTATTCCATTCAGCAAAAGTAAAAAACAGGGTAAACTATATCCGTCATATTATCCACAACTCCAGCCGGTTTATGAACATCCGGGAGGGTTGATTTTGCTACTTTTGCTAAAAGGTACGGGTTCACGTCGCGGCGGAACGGATGGATACGGATTACAGATTCAGGTCGCGGCGGAACGGATGTACGGATTACAGATTCAAGTCGCGGCGGAACGGATTGGTACGGATTACAGATTCAGGTCGCGGCGGAACGGATGTACGGATTACAGATTCAGGTCGATTTGAAAACGTATATATGCTCGTACGGACGCCATGCTGGCGTCCGTAAAGTAAACAATGCGGAATCGGATAGGTACGCCTGCCCGACGTCAGGCGGGGATTCAAGTCGTGTTATAAGAAAAATACAAATCAACTTTCGATACAGAAAAAAGAAAATATGGAGCTGGTAGTAATTAATATCGGATACCTGGTGCAGGTCCGTGAGAAAACGGTCACTAAAATTTCAGGAAAGGATATGGCCCACCTGCCGGTGCTCGAAAATGTATACCTGTGTTGCGACCATGGAAAATTTGTTGCATGGGGATCCATGGAGCATTTTGAACACGATATGCTGCAACTGGATCCTACGGAGCATGCAATCATCATAAACGCCCGGGGTGGTATGGTATCTCCCAGCTGGTGCGACTCACACACACACATTGTTTATGCAATGCCGCGCGAACAGGAATTCGTTGATAGAATTAGGGGACTTACCTATGAGGAAATTGCAAAACGTGGCGGAGGCATTCTGAATTCTGCGAAAAAAATGGAAGCTGCCAGTGAAGAATTTCTGTTGGAAAGTGCTGCAAACAGGATCCGTGAAATGATCAGTTATGGAACCGGAGCCATTGAAATAAAAAGCGGATATGGGCTAAGCCTGGAATCGGAGTTGAAGATGCTTCGCGTTATTAAAAAATTAAAGTCGATGATGCCGCTTCCCATTAAGGCTACATTCCTGGGAGCACATGCAATTCCGGCAGCTTACCGCGAAAACAGGCAGGGTTATATTAAGCTGATTACCGATGAAATGCTTCCGGCAATTGCATTGGAAGGTCTTGCCGATTATTGCGATGTTTTTTGCGATCGCGGATTTTTTACTCCTGGCGAAACAGAACAGATTCTGGAAGCCGGATGGAAATTCAACCTGAAACCGAAGATCCATGCCAATGAACTCGACTTTTCCGGAGGAATCCAGGTGGGTGTTAAACACCGCGCTTTATCAGTCGATCACCTTGAATTTACCGGTGATGATGAGATAGTAGTTTTAAAGAATTCTGAAACAATGCCTACCCTCCTCCCTTCAACCGCATTTTTTCTGAAGCTTCATTATGCACCAGCACGCAAAATGATCGACGCGGGTTTACCTGTTGCACTGGCCACCGACTACAATCCCGGTTCATCACCTTCAGGCAATATGCCTTTTGTACTTTCCCTCGCCTGCATCCATATGAACATGCTTCCGGAAGAAGCCATCAATGCAGCTACCATCAATAGTGCGTATGCTATGGAAATGAACGGAAGTATGGGAACGATTACAAAAGGTAATCCTGCATCGTTTTTCATTACTGCTCCGGTGCATGGCATTGCACAATTACCGTATGCATTCGGATCAAATCTGATTGTTCGCACTTTCCTTTCGGGGAAAGAAATTTCGAATTGATTTTTACACAAATTTGCAAACAGAAAATTATTGTATGAAACAATTGATTGAGTGTGTTCCCAATTTCAGTGAAGGGAATGATATGAGTGTAATTTCCGCTATTACTGCAGCCATCACTTCCGTGGATGGTGTTAAACTTTTGAATGTAGATCCCGGCAAGGCTACCAATCGCACCGTGGTGACTTTTGTTGGAGAACCAGCACCGGTTACTGAAGCTGCATTTCTGGCTATTCGCAAAGCAGCTGAGCTGATCGATATGTCGAAGCATAAAGGTGAGCATCCCCGTATGGGAGCCACCGATGTATGTCCTTTTATTCCTGTTGCAAACATTTCATTGGAGGAAACTGCTCAATGGTCGAAGAAACTCGGAGAGCGTGTGGGCAAAGAGCTGAAAATTCCGGTTTACCTGTATGAAGCAGCGCAGCCGGACACCAAGCGAAATAATCTGTCGGTAATTCGTGCCGGAGAATATGAAGGCTTCGCAAAAAAAATCAAGGAGTCAGACTGGAAACCTGATTTTGGTCCTGGCGAATTCAATACCAGGTCGGGAGCAACTGTAATCGGTGCACGTGATTTCCTGATTGCCTATAATGTGAATCTCAATACCAGGTCGGTGAAGCGCGCCAATTCAGTAGCATTCGATATTCGTGAAGCGGGTCGTGTGAAACGAACCGGCAACCCGACATCAGGTCCTGTCGCGAAAGATGATAAAGGTGAAGAGATCCGCATTCCCGGAAAGTTGAAAGGTGTGAAAGCCATCGGCTGGTATATTGAAGAATATAAAATTGCGCAGGTCTCCATAAACATAACCCGTTTCCGTGAGACACCGTTACATATTGTTTTCGACGAGTGCGAAAAAAGTGCAAATGAGCGTGGCATCCGGGTAACCGGTTCAGAACTGGTAGGACTGGTTCCGCTTTCTGCAATGCTTGAAGCAGGACGTTTTTTCCTCACAAGGCAACAACTTTCCACCGGTGTTTCTGATGCTGAGCTGATTCACATCGCAGTGAAATCAATGGGACTTGATGAACTCACTCCGTTTGATCCCCGGCAGCGCATCATTGAATACTGCATGGAGGATAACAATGAAAATCCCCTCATCGGAATGACTCTTACTGCTTTTTCGGAAGAAACTGCAAGTGAATCACCTGCTCCGGGTGGTGGTTCCATTTCCGCATATGTGGCAACGTTAGGAATCTCCCTGGGTACAATGGTAGCCAACCTCAGCGCATCAAAAAAAGGCTGGGAAGGGCGATGGGAAGAATTTTCGGATTGGGCCGTTAAGGGACAACAACTTCGAAAAGAATTGCTGTCGCTGGTGGATGAAGATACCCGTTCATTCAATGCGATCATGCAGGCTTTCGGTCTTCCAAAAGGAAATGAAACAGAAATTACAATTCGCAGACAAGCAATTCAGGCTGCTACACGTTATGCTATAGAGGTACCTTACCGTGTAATGCAAAAAACGCTTGAGTCTATGGAGATCATACTTACCATGGTAGAAAAAGGTAATCCCAATTCCATTACCGACGCCGGGGTAGGAATCATGTGTGCCCGGACGGCTATCACCGGCGCCTATATGAACGTGCGTATCAATGCAACTTCATATGACGATAAAAAATTTACCGGGGAATTGATCGCCAGTGGTGCGGAAATGGAGAAGAAGGCCGGGGCAATGGAGAAGACAGCTATGGAGCTGATCGGTAAGGCTATTCAGAAATAATGCTTTTCCAAAGAAACCGGAGTGAATCTATTTCGGTTTTTAAACGTATGGATAAAAGCATGCAGCAAATAACCCAATGCGATTTATACCGGAACGACTAATCTATTCTTTTTCCATTCAGCTGGTGGTGATGCACATCAAGAAAAACCAGCTGATGCTCCTGTATTGGGTTTTGCTTTTCGGTTTTATAACACAATCCTTTTCCAAACGGTTTGGTATCCCCTACCTGTTTCTCGATCCGGAATACCTGGGCCGGGTTGATATAATTTCCTTTTTCCTGGTGGGACTTGCTGTGGGAGTGTTCGTGATGGCTTACAACATTTCAAGTTATATCCTTAACAGCTTCCGGTTTCCTTTCCTGGCCTGCCTGTCGCGATCGTTTCAGAAATATTCGTTCAACAACTTTATTATTCCGGGCATATTCATCCTGGTTTATGTTATCGAGATCATCTATTTTCAATATGTCAGCCAGCTTAAGTCATGGCTTGAAATAGCCTCTTACGTTTTCGGATTTCTTGCCGGTATATTTATCATAATCAGTTCTACGCTGCGGTATTTCCTGCTTACCAACAAAGACATCTACAAGCTGTTTGGAGTGGAACATGCCGATTCCGTAAAGGATACGCATCCGGTAGAAAATGGTAATGGAAAAACAAAACTCCGAAAACGAAGGTCGACTAAACAAAAAGAGTGGCGGGTAGAAACATACCTGGCATTCCCATGTAATACCCGACTGGTGCGGAGCACGGCTCACTACAAGAGCTATATGCTGCAATCGGTCTTCAAGCAGAATCACATCAATGCGGCGGTAATGGAACTGATAGTTTTCTCGGTTTTCATAATCGTTGGCTTGTTCCGTGAATATGAATATTTCCAGATACCTGCTGCAGCCAGCGTCATGTTATTGTTTACCATGTTCATCATGCTTACCGGGGTATTCCGTTTCTGGCTGAAGTCATGGGCCAGTACTGCATTCATCGCAGTTTTCATCCTACTGAATTATTTTTCACAATTTGAATTCATCACACAGCGAAGCAAGGCGATCGGGTTGAACTACCTCACCGAAAAAAAATCATATACTCTTGAGAATATTGAAAATGCAATCAACCCGATTCAGCTTGCATTGGATAAAAAGATAACTATTCAAATCCTGGAACGCTGGAAACAGCAGTGGAAATTGCAGGGAATTGATAAACCAAAAATTGTTATTGCCATCACCAGTGGCGGTGGCCTTCGTTCGTCGCTTTTTACTTTCCGCACCCTGCAGGCAATTGATAGTGTCCTTGACGGGAAGCTGATGCAGCACACACGATTGATTACCGGTTCATCGGGCGGACTGATCGGAGCAGCATACTACAGGGGATTGTACATGAATGACAAAGCTGCGCTGATGGATCTTGAAGGAAAGGAGTCGAATCAGTACCTGGTGAATATTTCCAAGGATCTGCTAAATACTACTGCCTTCAGTTTTACAATCAGTGATATTTTCCTCAACACCCAATCCTATAAGGAAAAAGGAAATACCTATTACAAGGATCGTGGATATGCGTTTGAACAACAGCTGAACGAAAACCTGGGACAGGTGCTCAATGTGCCTTTGGGACGATACGAGGATCCGGAACTGAAGGCTGAAATTCCAATGTTGATCGTGAGCCCATGCATCATCAACGATGGTCGCGCATTAATGATTTCTCCCCTGGGAGTTTCATATATGCTGCAAAAACAAAACAGTCAATCGACGCTGACACCTGTTCCGGATGGAATAGAATACACACGTTTTTTCCAGGATAATAACCCTATGAATACACGTTTTTCGACCATACTCAGGATGAATGCAACCTTCCCGTATATCATGCCGGCAACCTCACTTCCCACAGATCCATCAATTGAAGTAATGGATGCAGGTATTCGTGATAACTATGGTGTTATCAACGGCGTAAGATTCCTATTTGAATTCCGGGATTGGATTCGTGAAAATACAGGTGGTATTGTTTTTCTGCAGATCCGTGATACCAATAAAAAGAGCCGTCTTCAAAACAGCAGCCTCACAACATTGCTGAGTAAGATCACTTCGCCGATACGAAATGTTTCCGGAAATTTTATCCTGATGCAGGATTACCTCCACGACGATTACCTGAAATATACGGAAGCATTTATGGGTTGTCCGTTCGATTATGTTCAGTTTCAATTACCGGAAATGGACGATAAGATTGCGCTGTCGTGGCATCTCACCAATAAGGAAAAACTTTTCCTGCGCCAGGCAGTCTTTACAGAAGGCAACAAGGAAGCACTGGCACATATCCGAAAACTTTTGAATTACGAACTGCCGGTAAAAAGTATTGTTGAACGGAATCAGTAAGCGGCCAGTTCTTTCAGCTCCTCAAAAAATCGTTCGCGCGGCAGAAAATTCCACTCCAGCTTTAAAGACATTGGAACAGGAGTATCGAGGCTTGCTGAGCGTACAACAGGTGCATCCAGGAACTGAAAACACTCCGACGCAATAACTGCCGCGATCTCTGCACCGATTCCACCAGTGATCGTGTCTTCGTGCAGGATGATGACTTTCCCGGTTTTCTTCACTGAAGCCAGCACCGCATCCTTATCCCAGGGTAAAAGAGATCGCAGGTCAATAATTTCAATACTTGTTCCTTCATATTTCTCAACTGCTTCAAGCGCCCAGTGTACTCCGTAACCATAGGTGATTACAGAAATATCATTTCCTTCATTAACCACCCTGGCTTTACCGATCTCGATAGTATAGTAATCATCGGGCACCATTCCGCTCACACTCCGGTAAAGTGCTTTGTGTTCAAAAAACATCACCGGGTTGGGATCATCGATGGCTGCATTCAGTAAACCTTTTGCATCATCCGGAAAGGCCGGGTAAACGATTTTCAATCCGGGTACATGAAAAAACCAGGCTTCGTTCGATTGCGAATGAAAAGGACCTGCGCCAACTCCGGCACCGGTTGGCATACGCACCACAACATCGGCATGCTGACCCCATCGATAATGTGTTTTAGCAAGATTATTCACGATCTGATTGAAACCACAGGTGACAAAATCGGCGAACTGCATTTCTACAATCGATTTGTAACCATTAATTGAAAGCCCCAGCCCTGCTCCTACGATTGCTGATTCGCATAACGGCGTGTTACGAATTCTTGCTTTACCGAATTCTTCAACAAAGCCTTGTGTTGCTTTGAATACACCACCGTACTCCGCAATATCCTGACCCATGATTACCAGGTTGGGAAAACGCTGCATCGACTGGCGCATGGCATCTGTAATAGCATCCAGGTAACGTTTTTCTGATTGTTGTTCTGATCCAGGTTGAACCGGTTCCGGAAAATGTGGTGCATAAACATCGTGCATCTCCTTTTCAGTTTCAGGCTCCGGCTCGGTTTCCGCAAAAGTTATTTCAAGTCCTAATTCAATCTCTTTACGGATGGTAGCGCGGATGTCTTTGATACGGTTTTCGTCAAGTACTTCTTCCTTCAACAGGTAATCTTCAAAATTCTTTACCGGGTCTTTCTTTCCCCATTCATCAAATAATTCCTGTGGAACGTATTTGGTTCCGGAAGCTTCTTCATGACCCCGCATCCGGAAAGTCATGCATTCCAGTAATACCGGCCGCGGATTTTTACGGATCTCCGAATTGATTTTATTTATCGCATGATAAACTTCCAGGATATTGTTTCCATCAACCTGGACACCTTCAATCCCATAGCCGATCGCTTTATCGATAAACTGTTTACAGCGGAACTGTTCCCTTGAAGGCGTTGAAAGTCCGTAGCCATTATTTTCGACAATAAAAATGACTGGCAGATCCCATACTGCCGCAACGTTGATCGATTCATGAAAATCTCCTTCACTGCTACCGCCATCGCCGGTAAAAACTGCAGTGGAACGCCCGTTTTTCTTCAACACATTAGCCAGTGCGATACCATCGGCAACTCCCATCTGCGGTCCCAGGTGCGAGATCATCCCAACGATATTGAATTCACGGGTACCGAAGTGAAAGGACCGGTCGCGGGAATTTGTAAAACCTCCCGGCTTGCCCTGGAACTGGCTAAAAAGGCTGTGAAGTGGAATATTTCTGACCGTAAAAACACCCAGGTTCCGGTGCATGGGAAGTATGTATTCCCCGAGGTCCATGGCTAAAGCGGTACCTACCGAGATAGCTTCCTGACCGATTCCGGAGAACCACTTGGCAATCTTCCCCTGCCGGAGAAGCACCAGCATTTTTTCCTCGATCATACGGGGCTTC
>JANWID010000285.1 GCA_025450095.1 Bacteroidia bacterium
CTGTAACATGCAGTGTAAAATCAACTGGTGTATTACTTTGAACATTTGTGCTTCCGGATACTGTACAATTATGGTCATCGGTTACTAAAACTGTATAATTTCCTGTAGTTAATCCGGTTGCAATAGCATTCGTTTGTCCACCTGGAGACCAGAGATAATTGTAGTCAGGGTTAGGAGTTCCGCCGATAGCGATTGCTTCAGCACTTCCTAATGCACCGCCACAACCCGCATTTGTTGGAGTAACAACAACAATAAGTTGAGCAGGTTCAGTAATTGTAAAATATTCAGCAGTTACACAACCTGCAGTATCAGAAACGTTCAACGTGTATTGTCCGCTACCTAAGTGTGATATGGCATTGGTAGAAGTGATTATACTTCCATTAGGGAAGGTCCATACAAATTGAATCGGATAAATACTGGTTGCAGTTGCAGTAGCAGAACCGTTATGAGCGCCGAAGCACTGAACTTCAGGTGTAGAAGTTAATTGAACCTGCATGTTTGCAACTGAGATAAAATATGAATATGTCTGAACGCCATTTGACGGACAAGCATCATCACGTACAGTAACAGTAAACAGGTATGGCTGTGGACGAGCATCTGCTGCAGTAGGAGTCCAGCAGAAAGTTCCAACTGGAGGAGTTCCGGTTACGCTAAACGTAGCACCTGGAATTCCCTGGTTCCATGTCATTGTAATTGTTTGACCAGGATCAGCATCACCTGCTATAATATCAAAGCATAATGGTCCACCAACACATGATGAAGTCTGGAATGAAGTAGTACCTCCGATACCAGAAGCAGTTGGAAGCGTATTAGTACAAGGCACAATGTAAAGCTGCATGTCGCGCATTACGCTGCCGATAATTACACCATCACGATACTCCTGAACCAGAACAGCAATTGCTGCTACGTCAGGTTGAGTCGGATGCATAAAAATATCTCCTGTGAATGCATTAATATTTACAGGAGGGCTTGAAACAAGTGGACTTGCAACTGAGTAACCGGGTTGATAAATTAGTGGTGTATTACCATCAGTACGCGGAGCTATAAATGAATACACCAGGGAATCACCATCTACGTCAATTACACCCTGGTTAAAATAATTATCCTGCCCGATACATTCAAATGCAACCGGTGCATTTGTAAAAGTAGGGGAGTTGTTATCACTTACTGTATTGTTAAGATATGCTTCAACGAATAAATTTTCAAAATCAGGATCAACGATTGTAGTGATAGCCTGGTTACGTGCACTAACTGAAGCAGAGAACTGCCAGTCGATACATTGAGCAGGTAATGTTACAATAGTTGAATATGTGTATTGCTGAATACCGGGTTCATTTCCCGGAGGTGTTGCACAAGTAGTAACAGCAGTACTGCAAGGATTTGTTACCTCAATAACAGGACCTTGCTGAGGCATGTTAAATGATTGAGTGAAGTTACATGTTGCAGAACTAACCTGAAGACTTTGCGATGTTGGTGCTGTAATACCAAAACAATCACGATAAAAAGTAAATGTTACCAGGTATTGTCCATTACCCATATTTTGGTAAGTTAAATCTGCTCCGGTAGCGTGAGATGCCATTGTTTCTCTTATTCCCAGAATATTAAGGACTAATAAAAGCAAATAGAATTTCTTATTTGCCGTCTTAAAAATTAAATTGTACATGGTTTTCATCATGATTATTTGAGTTGTTTATATTTCAGTTGAAGGATTTAATCGGATAAAAATAATAGCTAATATCTGGTATTCTTTAAAACTTATGTAAAAGTATGATTTATAAGGGTAGAATCTGATTTTACTATTGTCAATGGCAAAAACTTATCAACGAATGTTAAATCAGAAATTTGCTTTTATTGCAGCAATAATAGCGAAAATCCTTATGATTTTCAACACCTAAAATTAATTTTTACTCATTAATGACATGCTCAAACAGGCTCCAGGCCTCGGCTGGCGTCGAAAAGTTGGTTTTGATTTTTGTCCAGGTGCTATCAAAAAATGCAGATTTCCTGTAATTATCCAAATCTGAGGCTGATTCCCATATACTAATTGTAAAAAATACGTTCGGATTGTTAAAATCCCGGAATAATTGTAATTTTTTACAGCCGGGAAAACTCCTGATCTTATGTTCTATTAACTCAAAAAGTTCAAGAAATTCATCCGTAAATGATGGCTGAAAAGTTAGCTTAACCACTCGTGTTATCATCGAATTCAATTCTAATCGTGTCCATGAGTTTAAGTCCAAGTAATTTATTTGCTGATTCTTTGTTCAGGGAAATCTCCAGGAAACCATCCTGGTTAAATAAAGCAACCATTTCACCTACATCCACATCCTCATAATTATTACTTATTTGCTTCACATTATAAATGGCTTTTCGAAAATGAATGACAAAGTTGCGCCCTTTTTTTTCCTGGCTAAAGAGTTCTTTAGTAATATTCACAACTGCATTTCCAAACGAATCAAAATAAATAATAGTTCCTCGAATAGTTTGATTGTCAACCGTAGGTAATGCAAAATAACTTTCTATAATTTCATTATCCGGATTTCCCAGTTGATTAATTTCTGTTCCATCAACTATACTTTTAATAGTATTTAAAAAGGCCTGATGAAGTTCGTTTCTGCCTGTTTGAGCTGTAATCGGTAAACGAAAAATCTCTCTTTCATTTTTTCCCAGGATCAGAGAAAAAATACCATTGTCTTCTCCTAACAAATAATGTCCGTTAGTTTTAACAATTAAATACGGATTTTTACAAGAGCAATTTTCATTTCCGGATACACTAATGAAATGAATACTCCCATCAGGAAATTTTCTAAAAGAATTCTGAATAATAAATGCAGCCTGCATTGTATTATATTTCTCAACTTCATGCGAAATATCGATCATCTGAAGTGAAGGCAACATACATAGTAGTCCGCCTTTAAAAGTTGCAAGATAATGATCACGCAACCCCCAGTCAGTAGTCAGAGTTAAAATTGGCATATTACGAAAGGGTGCAGATGGTGTTGATAACTTGTATTCTTGCGAAAGCCAAAAGTAATTAGATTTAATTAGTATTGAAACGAAATAGGCTGGAAAGCGTATCCATTTTTTTTCGCATTAAATTTTTCACAAAAGTATTTACTTAAAACAATATAACGTTGAGTGAAGTAATAATTCCCATAGACACCTTTAATCCTGTTGAGTTTTTTGGTGTTAACGATTCCAACCTGGAAGTAATAAGACGAAATTTTCCTGAACTTAAACTCGTTGCACGTGGTAATGAAATTAAAGTGATCGGTGATGAAAAGAACATTCTTATTTTCAGCGAGAAGATAAACCGTTTAATTCAGCATTACCAGAAATTCGGAAGCCTTACTCCCGATAATGTTGAACACTTTCTTGCAGATAAAGGAGGTACTGAAAACGGATCTCAACCACCTGCAGGTGAAGTGTTGGTTTTCGGTCAAAACGGAATTATGGTTCGGGCACGTACGCCAAACCAGAAAAAACTTGTAGAAAGCACCGAGAAGAACGATGTAGTTTTTGCTATCGGACCTGCTGGTACAGGTAAAACCTATACCGCAGTTGCTTTAGCTGTAAGGGCACTTAAAAACAGGGAAATCAAGCGAATCGTTCTTACACGTCCCGCAGTGGAAGCTGGTGAAAATCTGGGGTTTCTGCCCGGTGACTTAAAGGAAAAAATAGATCCGTATTTACGTCCGCTTTATGATGCTTTATTTGATATGATACAAGGCGAGAAAGTTAAAAGTTATATTGAAAGCGGTGTGATTGAAGTTGCCCCTCTTGCTTTTATGCGGGGACGAACGCTCGATAATGCTTTTGTAATTCTTGATGAAGCCCAAAATGCAACTGAAAATCAGTTGAAAATGTTTCTTACACGGATGGGACCCTCGGCAAAGTTTATCGTAACAGGTGATGTTACCCAGATTGACCTTCCAAGAAACCAGCCTTCGGGTTTAGTTCAGGCAATTAAGATTTTAAGTAATATTAAAGGCATTGATTTCATATACCTGGATACACAGGATGTAGTCAGACACAGACTCGTTAAGGAAATTATTGATGCTTATAATAAATGATTGAAAATTGATACCGATATTTATCCGGAAAAATTGAAGAAGAAAAACTGAGTTTCTGACTTCAATTTTCTTTAAGATCTATTTTCATGAATTTAAATGTGCTTTCAGGAACTAATTTCAAATTTCCCGGTCAAACAAAATTTTACAAAGGAAAAGTAAGAGATGTTTATACGGTAGGGGAATTGTTAGTGATGGTAGTCACCGACCGGATTTCAGCCTTCGATGTTGTATTACCCAGAGGTATACCATATAAAGGCCAGGTATTAAACCAGGTTGCTTCGAGAATGCTTGAAGCTACCAGTGACATAGTTCCAAACTGGCTGCTTGACGTTCCTGATCCTAATGTCTCTATCGGCAGACAATGCGAAACGTTTAAGGTTGAAATGGTAATTCGCGGTTATTTAACCGGACATGCATGGCGTGAGTATAATGCAGGAAAAAAAAGTCTCTGTGGAGTTGATTTTCAGAATGGCCTGAAAGAGAATGACCGCTTCTTAAAACCAATTATTACTCCAACAACAAAAGCAGGTGAGGGGCACGACCTTGATATTTCCAGGGATGAAATCATTAAAAATAAAATAGTAAGTTCCGGGGATTATGAAATGCTTGAAGAATATACTTTCAGGCTATATAAACGTGGTTGCGAGCTTGCTCAAAAACAAAATCTGATTTTGGTGGATACTAAATATGAATTTGGAAAAGCGGATGGAAAAATATTCCTCATCGATGAAATTCATACGCCGGATTCATCCCGATATTTTTATGCTGATAGTTACGAGGAGAATCAATCAAAAGGAATACAACAGCGGCAATTGTCAAAGGAATTTGTCAGGCAATGGCTCATTGAAAATGGTTTCCAGGGAAAGGAAGGACAAAAGGTTCCTGTTATGACTGATGAATGGGTTGAAAAAATTTCCCAAAGGTATATTGAGCTTTATGAAAAACTAACCGGTGAAAAATTTATCCCGGCTAAGACTGATAATATTCAATCCAGGGTGGAAAAAAATATTTTGGAATCGCTGCGGAAGTTGAAAGTTGTTGGTTAATTTGTTGGTTGTTAGTTGTTAGTTGTTAGTTGTTGGTTGTTGGTTGTTGGTTGTTGGTTGTTGGTGGGTTTGCTTTTGACCCTTCGACTACGCTCAGGGCAAGCTCTTGACTTTCTCTACCTCAGTTTTCCTATCAACGTCTGGAAATCACTTCGCCCCCTTAGACTTAATAAGTCCTGTTGGTTTTCTATTTTACTTTTATCGTTGAGTCCAAGGGATATTGCTTCATTCAGATAAAACATTGCTGAATCCGGGTTATTGTTTTTGGAATACAGGCAGGCAGTTAAGAAAGGCTGTTCGGAGTTTTCAGGATCTGCTAATTTGTATATGGTAAGTGATTTCATTGCAAATTTTGTATCGTTTGCCGAAACAGCTTTTGAAGAATATGACCAGGCAGCCA
>JANWID010000286.1 GCA_025450095.1 Bacteroidia bacterium
ATCAGCGAAATGAATATTAGAAACAGTATTAGATATCTCTTATGAAAAAAGCAAGGCTGGTGATTGTTGAGGATGACAGCGAGATACTCAAACTTACTGCGGAAGTACTTTCGGGCGAACCTGATTTTGATGTTATCCGCACTTTTTCAAACGGCGATAATTTCATAAAAGCATTCGATAAACTGGATTGTGATGTTGTATTGATGGATATCAATATGCCCGGAAAATCGGGAATTGAATGTGTTGCAGAATTGAAACCTAAACGTCCGGAAGTACAATACCTGATCAGCACGGTATTCGAAAATCCACAGTATATATTTCAGGCTTTGTGCGCCGGAGCTACCGGTTACCTGATAAAAAATACGACATCCGACAAGCTCATAGAGGCTGTCCGTGATATTGCAAATGGCGGCTCACCCATGAGCTCCCAGATTGCAAGACTGGTAGTAAATTCATTTACAGCTAAAACTGCGGGAGCTGTCAATGACAGCCAACTTACGCCACGGGAAAAAGAAATCCTGGATATGCTCTCGCAGGGTCTACTTTATAAGGAAATCGCATCCCGAAAAGAAATCAGCCTTGAAACTGTACGTAAGCATGCACGCAACATATATGAAAAACTCCAGGTAACAACCAGGATGGAAGCAATCAACAAAGTTTATCCGAAATCAATTTGATTTTTCCAGGATATTTACATTGAAAATATTTCCTCAATATAATTTCTGAAACTCACCAGCACGATTGCATATTCTGAAGTCCTGGTTATTATACAACAAGACGCGCCTCGGGATAATAATTCGGGCTTAATGAATAACGCCATGATGTCGTTGTACATGAGCTTAATTATTTTAATCATTTTTACTTTTTGATTTCGGAAAACTGGTATTAATTTCTGCTGATTTATTTTGTAATTCAATCACAGCATTACGCACCAGTTCCAATTCTACTTTCAATTGCCTGTTTTCTTCACTCAATTCCTGAACAGCTTTTACCAGCGGAACAACAAATTCAGCATAACTTAATGAATAAACATCTTTATCATTTTCAGGTTGATGCACTCCACTGAAGTCATACCCGGTGTTTATGGCCGCCGATTCAACTTCCTGTGCAATAAATCCGGAATAAACAACCGGGCTGTTTTGCATTCCGGAATTATTTTCATTTTCATTTGCCCCTATGTATTGGTTATACTTTTCTGAATCGAAATTATAAGTGACTGGCCGCAAAGCGTTGATAAAAGAAAGCCCTTTTACATTTTCGCTCACATTATTTTTAAACCTGCCCTCTGATATAGCCGACCAGTTCACCATTCCACCGATCCAGGTAACGAAACTATTTCCGATTTTGACCTGGTGATTTGCTGTAATAATAGTTCCTCCGCCAAATGCAGATGAATTCGTGTACCCTGTGGCATTCGCATCGGTGTTATTTCCAACGAGCGTGCAACCATTGTAAGAGGTATAATTGACACCGGAATTTGTTCCGATCGCAACATTATTTGATGTGAGGTTCTGCTGAAGACTATTCATCCCTACAGCAATAATATTTGATGCATTGATCATTGACTGCGCTGCACTTTTTCCAATAGCCACATTGTTATTTCCCGAAAGGGAGCTGTTCATAGCCAGATTACCCATTGCTGTATTAGATACTCCGTTTGAATTCATTGACAGGCATAATGCACCGAATGCTGAATTCGCATTTCCAATAGTATTCGCGTTCAATGACTGGTTTCCGAATGCAGCATTAGAGAATCCTGTTGTATTCAGCTGCATTGATCTATGGCCAAATGCACTGTTGTTGATACCATTTGAATTGGATTCCAATGCATAACAACCCGCAGCTGTGTTAAAATCCGCGGTACTGTTTCGTAATGCATAATAACCTATCGCCACATTTTCATTTACGGCTCCGGCATTGTATAAAACACCATTTCCCACAGCCACATTCCGGGAACCACTCACCGATGAGCCATACAGTGCATTATGACCCAAAGCGGTATTGTATGCACCCGTTGTGATGTTGCCCATTGCGTTATTTCCTACAGCTACATTCTCTATCGCATTGGTGGTTGCTGTCTGGTTTAATGAAATCATCGACATATGACCAATTGCTACATTATTCCCATCGAAACTACCCGAAGCGGAATAAGCCTGGTTCGACAAGGCAGCCACGCCGATTGCAATATTTGAAGTGTTAACCGTATTGTTTCGCAATGCATCATTTCCCAGGGCAATATTGAAAAAACCAGAAGTATTATTCAACAATGCATTATTTCCAAATGCTGTATTTGCAAACCCGGTTGTATTTCCTGACAAAGAGGTATAGCCAATTGCAGTATTGCCAGTTCCTGAAATATTCCTGTAAAGAGATTCAAATCCAACAGCTGTATTGAAATTTCCTACTGTATTACTTCGCATGGCCCTGGAACCCACTGCCACATTCCCTGAAGTTGCATTAGAAAAAAGCGCACTATCACCAACAGCAACAACCCGACTGCTGTTGGTACCACTATGCCCCGCACGGTATCCTACAGCTGTATTGTTGCTTCCTGTGGTATTATTCACCAATGCCAACTCTCCAACTCCTACATTATTGCTTCCACTGGTGTTATTGTACATTGCTGAACTTCCTATAGCCACATTGAGGTTACCAGTAGTATTGGTTCGAAGACTGGTTTGACCGAATGCGCAATTGTAATTTCCTGTATTGTTTAGCATCGCCTCATATCCAAAAGCATTATTTCCAATTCCTGGGTTTACCGGGCTGGCCATAGCCCGGTAACCAACAGCATGATTGAAGAAACCGGTTGTTGCATTTTCGAGTGCACTAAATCCGACTGCGCAATTTTGAAATCCGGTTGTTGTATTTTTCATCGCCCTTGAGCCAATGGCCACGTTTGCAAATCCTGTTGTGATATTCTGTAATGAATGACTCCCTGCAGCCATATTCAGATCACCTGAAACGATTGCCATTCCCGATTTAAAACCAATGAAAGTATTTTCATATCCATTAACAGAATAATTCAGACCTGCTTCCTTGCCAAAAAAAGTATTTCTTCCCAGGAATGCTCCATCTTTGTTGTCAATATAACCAGAGAGCAAATTGTTTACCTTAAACAACAAAGGTTGATTGTCGGTAGTACCCATAAAATTTATTGCAGGATCCGTACCGGGGTTGCCAGTGAGATTCCATGCGGTGGAACCTGATGCTATCGGCTTCCAAACAATACCATCAAAAAAATAAAATGAATTAAGCGAGATATCATAAACCAGTAAACCGTTTGCCGGAGCAGCGATTGCCACACGTTGCGCAGTTGTCATCCTGGGCGCTAGCAACCCTTTGTTTGTGGAAGCAATCTCAAGCATCGAGCTTGCATCCGGAGAAAGTATGTTGATTCCGATTCCCTGTCCATTTACATCATGATGAACCGACAACAACAGCATCAGTATGCAAATGATTAAATATGTTCCAGTTTTCATCTTACCGAATTTTTAATTCAATAAAATTAAGCCGGTTACCAGGCAATTGAAATACTATTTAAGTAGTATCAGGATCATCATAATTGTACAAAATCCCGCGAGCCTGAATGATGCAACCATTACCCGGGGAAGTGGTGATGTAAAAATTGCTGTTGACCTGTAGCATCCGGTTGCGCATATTGGTAAGACCATTTCCCTGGCCGTTGGCGGATGCATCAGTAGAAAATCCTTTCCCGTTATCAGCGATTTTAATGTTATACAGATTATTACTGACAGAAAATTCAACGTTGATTTTTGTTGCGCCTGAATATTTAATCGCATTGTGGATGGATTCTTTCATAACCAGGTAAATATTTCGCTTCAGGTCAGGATGAAGTTGTTGATGAGCCACGTGATCCGGAAAATCGAGCCGGTAATGCATTCCCGTATCTTCAAGCATTTGACCAGCTGAATTTTTCATATAGGCAACCAGGCTTGCCAGTGTATCATGGTTGGGATTTACTGCCCATACAATTTCATTCAGTGCTTCGCCTACACTTTTTGAATACGTGGTTATTTTAGAAAGATTCCCTGCCATCTCCGGGCTTTCGGCTTTCTTTCTTGCTATATCACTTAACATGGTAATTTTTGTAAGTCCGCTGCCAATGTCATCATGGATGTCACGGGCTATACGAACTCGGATTCCGAGAGCCTCGCGTTGTTTTTCAATAGCTACCAACTCTGTTTGTGTGGTTTTTAACTCTGTCAACGATTGCTGGATTGCTTTATTCTTTTCTGCAAGCAACATACTGGTATGATGTCGTTCGCGGTAACGCTGAAAAATAAATATGACAAGCAGCAATAACATCCCGGCACCAAAAATGGATGCATTGCGGAAGTACTTTTGTTTTTTAATTTCACTCTCGGTCAATATTTTTTCCTTTTCAGCAACCAGTTTCAATTCTCTTTCTTTTTCCGACACCGCGAATTCAGTTTTCAGCTGATCAATTTCATTTGCTTTCTCCTGGTTAAGCAGGCTATCCTGAACTGTCTTGTACATTTCATGTGCCGATAATGCTTCTTTGTAATCTTTCAATGCTTTGTAATTGTCATACAGGCCTCCATAAATTTCTGCCATTGCCCTGAAATCATTCACTTGTTTCGAATAACTTAAACCTTCGGTGAGTATCTTATTTGATTCTATGTAATTCCCCATTTCTGTTTCCAGGAATCCCATGTTTGAAAGCAATGTTGCCATGTTCTGGGGATCATTGGTCTCTCTTGCCAGTAACAATGCCTTGTGGTAATAATTCCTTGTGGAATCAAGCTTTCCGTCATCCCAATAAATGCTTGCAATGTTCATATAGGCACCACCAATGAGATGCTTCATATTCAGTTTTTCCGCAGTCAGTAACGCTTTGTATTGGAACACCAGGGCTGAGTCCAGTTTACCCGCTCGCCGATAGATCATTGCAAGACTGGAAAGCGATAAAATCAATCCTTCATTATCGCCTAACTGTTCAGCAATAACAGAGCATTCCCTGTAATACTTTGCTGCATCCGTGTTTTTTCCGAGATCCTTGCTGATATTTCCCAAAGTGTTCAACAGGCGTGTGAGCGTATTGCTGTCGGCATTCTCACGACAAACCACAACGGCTTCCTGGGCAAATCGAACTGCTTCGGTAAGCTTTCCCATTCTCCAGTATAAGGTCGACAGGTTTGATAATGCATCGTCTTTACTTTCCTTAAAATTATACTTACTAATTATGTAATATGCTTTTTCATAATACTTCAGGGCTTCCGTAAAATTCTGTAGTCTGAAATTATTCTGACCGGCAAGCGTATAAAAAACAGCTAAGCTTTTAGGCTCCATTTTCAATGAATCCTGTAGCATGCTTTTAGTTAATGCAATGGATTTTGCATAATCACGCTGGCGGTAATATACCCGACATTTGGCACTTTGCAATTCGTAATAAATATTTTTGTTGGATGATTTTAATCGTTGAGCCTTTTCCAGGAACACGATTGCTTCATCATATTTATTCTGCGTTGCCATATCAAGTGCTATTTCTGTTGCCACGGAAGCAAATACAGAGTCTGCCGGGAGTCCTTTTAACTTACCCAGTGATGAATCAATAGCCGACTGAGCAATCAGTATATGACTTACCAGGATGAAAAGCAGTGATGCTATAATTTGTTTTGTATAAATTTCAGTCATAAATAAATGATTGTTAACTGCTGCAACTACCCCTTCAACAAATTTTGGAGTTTTACTCTAACCTCATTTTTTGGCGGAGCATTAAAGTACAAAATATTTAATTTAATTGTCGGAATTTATTTAAGGATCTGTATTTTTTCCGTAAACCATTGCCCATTCATAAAAACTTGAATTAAATATATTCCATTGGGAAGGTGAGATAAATTTAACTCCCGCAAGCCCGCAGAATTATCCATGTTGATACAGGAAAGTTTTTTTCCGAGTAAATCATTAACTGCAATCGATGTGATTTCATATTCAGAATCCCACAATATATAAGCAAATCCATTTGAAGGGTTTGGAAAAATATTAAAACTATTTTCCTTGTCAGGGATATTAACAGCCGCAATTTGCGAGTAAGCAAATGTGCCGTCATAATCCACCTGGCGCAACCGGTAATAGGAAACACCTGGAAACGGATACGAATCGCGGAATGAATAATTAATCATGGAATTAGAATTTCCTGCACCATCAATCCGGGTTACATCTTCAAAATCAAACCCATTCCGGCTTCTTTGAAGAATAAAAAAATCATTATTTACTTCAGAAGCTGTAATCCATCGGCACAGAACGGACGATTCATTTTCCAAAGTAGCAGTAAATGTAAGAAGGCTGACAGGCAACGGAGTACTTTCCATCGCCAGTGTCCATGAGCCGTTAGTACTTACGTTTGGAACGGCAACGCTTTGCGCGGATGGGTTAGATTGTCCGGGAATTGGAAATTGCCAGCCCAGTGTAGCATTATCCCATTTTTGCGCCCGCATATTAGAATTGCCATTGCCAGCATTTTCGGAAACCGGGTAATGAAATATATAATCTGCACTGCCATTGATGGATACACGCCAGAATCTGTCGGCGCAATTCGCACTGTTATCGGTTCCTGTTATTCCATTTACATGCGTAACAAGATCCGGAGTGAATGGGTAGGGAGTATTATTGGATGCAGTTGCATAAGTCGAAATTACCAGGTCGCTGGAAGTAGTTCCCGGAAGTCCGATACCACCCGAAAACTCAAATGAAACATCTTCTCCTGCTGCATTTCCGAACGGAATGGTATGATATCCTTGTCCGAAATACCGCCACCAAACGCTTGAGCTGTTATCCACATCTTCACTGAGGATGTAACCTGTGGTGCGGGTTATGCCGTTTGGATTGATATTATTTATGTAAAAAGTATGTGAGTTTAAATCCAGAACAGCATTGTTGCAATTCAGTGAACCTGTTGTAGAACTTATGGCCCCACCGGTAGTGGCATCTGACTGGAGTGTTTTTACACCGTTGAATAAGTTCAGATGATAAAAAATAGTTGCCGAACTTCCGCCTATAACCTGGTTCACCCCATTCATGATCACCGTGCCGTCATTTAAAGTAAATCCAGGAGTAGCACTGTTGTTTGTCCAGTTGCCGTTCAGATCAATTGTTCCTGCACTTTCAATCGTCATACCGGCTTCCAGTCTTACCTCCCCTTTAACGGTTAGTTGGTTGCCTGCGGCAATCGAAACTGTTGCATTATTACCACTCAACATCTGCGCATCACTGGCATATGGGATCAAAATCAGGAAAACAAAACAATACTGTTTCATTCTTTATAGATAAATTTGAATGAATGAGTAAAGTTATATTAGAAGGATAAAGAGGGGAATACTACTATAGTGGTATCAGGAATCGGAGAGAACTTTTCCCGGAATGGAGGGCATGACAATTACACGTATAGCCAATCCGGACCATTTAGATCCTGCAAATCTTCCCAAAGTCTACTTTGTGAAGTTCCAATAAAATTTTACTGCGGGAGGGTTGGAGGAAATAGAAATGTAGCGCTGAATAAATCAGCGCCACATTTATATTGAATTAATTTGTGTGACGACAAAGTCGGCACACAAAAAATAACCGTATTATCATAAGGAGGCGACTGAATTTTTCAGCCGCCTCCTTATGGAATTCTCGTTGCCTCCCGCACTATAATGTCACCCGGGACACGAAATCTAAATACGGGAGGAAGTGCAGTAACTAAATGGGTCGTATAGGTGCTTCTTTTAGCAGCGGAAGGAACGGTAACTATAAAGCGAACGTAAAGAAATTCGTGCATTTAGTGCTGCTGTATAACCTCCTAAGCCAACTTATGCCGCCTCTTCCAGTTTTACGAGATCTTCCCGGACGGGCAAAAAGCAATCGATCACTTTGCAAAGTGTGATGGCCGTTGCGGAATGGATGGCATTGGAGGGAACAAGAGCCGCCATTCCGGGAGTTAGCACTTTTTCCACACCGGCAATATTAAATCTCATTTCACCCTCAATAACATGCGTCCATTGTTCATGCACATGACTATGTTCGGGAGCTATTGCCCCTTGTTGCAGCGTAACATATGCAAACGTGATCTGCCCGGAATGATACATGCGGGCGGTTATTCCCTCAAAGATTTTCACATTTTTCCGATCACTGAAATTAATATAGGCCATGAGGTGAGAATTTTATTCAAATTTAAAACAAAAAAAACGATTCATTTTCCCACCTAATACGAATTGCCAATATAAGTTATAGTAAGGACAGCATGCTGTTGTCCGCAATATGACAATGGCAATTACCACTGTGCCAAATCGCGCTGCAGTGATTCTGCAATGGAGTTTTTAGAACTCCCCCCGCAGTTTACTTTCTGCAATTACAATAAAAATTTAGTGCGGGGGTTGAAGAAAATTGAAATTTGGCGCTGATTTTATCAGCGCCAAATTTCAATTATTGATTTTATTTTGCGAATGCCGATAAAATCGTCATTCGCAAAATATTTCCATTTTACCGGATGAAGGTGGCTGAATTTTTCAGCCACCTTCATCCGGTAAAATTATCATCCCTCCCGCACTATAATTTCATAAGGGACACGAAACAAAACGCGGGAGGAATTGCAGTATTTAAATGGACCATCTGGTCGTTTCTCCGTAAAACTTTACCGCTACAAATTCGAAAAGCAAATTCATGTCGTGTTGAGTTTCTACAATTCCCTGCCTGCTGACTGTTAAACAATATTCCCATAGATAATTGTGGCTTCAATTTTAAGCAAATTATTAATAGCTAGCAGACGGCAGGCAGGCCTGCCTGCTGTTTGTTTTTTAAGAATATGCTGAATAAACTTTAACGGATTGCAACTTATAATATTAATGGCATACTACAGCAGGCAGGCTCCCGCAATTTACTTTCTGCAGTTCCAATAAAATTTTAGTGCGGGAGGGTTGGGAGAAATAGAAATGTGGTGCTGAATGAATTAGCACCACATCTCAATAATTGATTATTATTTGTGTGCCAACAAAGTTGGCACACAAGGGTATTTGTAATCCAGAATGAGGCGGTTGAATTTTTCAGCCACCTCACTCTGGATTTATACTACCTCCCGCACTATGATTTTTCCAGAGACACGCAAACTAAACAGCGGGAGGGGTGCAGAAACAAAATGGATCGTATAGGAGCCGCCTGAAATTTCTGCTTCAGAGCATTCCCGGGATCCTAACCTTTAATACATTCCACCATTCATTTTCATATTTCAGCTCAAAAGTTGCTTCGCCTTCATAATGAATTGGTTTTGTTCCGGGACTGGTAAAGGCATCAAAACTTACCGTTGCTTTGCGGGTACATTCCCCGGGCAGGATTTCGGAAAACTCCATTAATTCGAATTTCACTTTTTTGAACTTGCAAAAGCAATCACGGAATTCACTAAGCTCAGCAAAGTTCCTGATGTGTCTTGGAAAGCAATACTCGATCCGCTCATGAAAATCCTTGGCAAAAAATGCCTTTAAGATTTCTTCGCACTGCCTGAATGTATCATACGCATGGTTTGGATGAAATTCTTCATAAATAAAATGTGTTACCATTCCAGGTAAATTCATATCTAAAATGGGTTGTTGAAATAATTCTTCGGTAAGAAATTTATACAATAAGCGATTATCGACCTGGCAAATGGTATCACACGCGATACCTTTTTCGAACAGCAAATCATTCACCCGCTCCAGTTCCGCCGTCAGCTGGTCATCGCTCAGATCCTGTTCTTTCATGTATTCCGGTCTGCCAATAAGATCATAGATCGGAATTTCTTTAGCATCTTTCAATGCCTCTTCATACTTAATAACATTATGCAAAAATTCATTTTCAATTTCCGGGGGACAATCTTCACTGGCGCCCGTATGTCGTGCACCGAACTCAGCGGAAATCTTTGCTTTCAGGAATTCATTTTCGAAACGGAGGTCTTCAGCGACTTTGGCTGGCATTTTTTTACGTGACATGATCAGAAAAATTTAGGTTAAAAAGATTTAAAACAGAAATCAAAGTTATCTACCAAAAAGCCCATAGCCAAATATTTCCCTCAGTGAAATGTGCCGTTGCCTCAATTATTACGCCCGGTTACTCATATCGCGCCATTGTGATCCTGCAACTCCTCCCGCAATTTGATTTCGTGTCCCAGGTGAAATTTTGCTGCGGGAGGCTGTAAGATTTCCCTGGATGGAGGCGGCTGAATTTTCAGCCGCCTCCATCCAGGGATTCGGATATTAATTGTGTAAGCCGACATTGTCGGCTTACACAATTAATTCAATAATATAAATATGGTGCTGATACCATCAGCGCCATATTTATATTTCTTTCGAGCCTCCCGCAGAAAAAGTTTATTGGAAAAGCAGTAAGTATATGCGGGAGGAATTGCAGGAACAAAACCGCGAGTGTAAGGCGATTCAGCATGATTCGTATCTGTAATGCAGAAGTCATTAAACTCTCAACCAACATTTGTCTCCTCTTCCAGTTTTACTAAATCCTCCCGGACCGGCAAAAAGCAATCGATCACTTTGCATAAGGTGATGGCTGTTGCGGAATGGAGGGCGAGGGATGGGACAAGTGCCACCATTCCTGGGGTAAGTACTTTTTCCTCACCGGCAATATTAAATCGCATTTCACCCTCAATGACATGCGTCCATTGTTCATGTACATGACGGTGTTCGGCAGCTATTGCCCCTTTTTGAAGGGTAACATATGCAAATGTGATCTTTTCTGAATGGTACATTCGGGCGGTAATTCCTTCAAAGATTTTTACATTTTTCCGATCACTGAAAATGATATATGCCATGAGATTATAATTTTATTCAAATTTAAAACAAAAAAAACGATTCATTCCCCCACCTAATATGAATTGCATAAGCTATAGTAAGGACAGCATGCTGCTGTCCGCAATATGATATTGACAATTGCCACATTGCCAAATCTCGCCATGATGATTCTGCAATGGAGTTTTTAGAACTCCTCCCGCGATTTACTTCCTACAGTTACAATATAATTTTAGCGCGGGAGGCTAAAGAAAATTGAAATGAGGCGCTGATATTTATCAGCGCCTCATTTCAATTAATAATTTTATAGCTAGTGCCGACAATGTCGGCACTAGCAAAAATATATTCGAATTTTCATTTGGAGGCGGCTGAATTTTTCAGTCGCCTCCAAATGAAAATATTCCTACCTCCCGCAGAAGGATTGTTTTAGGGACGAAAAGTATATTGCGGGAGGAGTTCTAAAAACTCCATTGCAGTAACTAAAAGGCGAATACCGATATAGATAGCACTGATCTACATGTAGAAATAGCATCAATCGTAGGGACAGCATGCTGCTGTCCGCATGCAATGTGAATACATGCTGCTGTCCCTACGCCATGTATATGAATGCCGCTGTCCGCACGCCATGTATATGGATGCTGCCTGCCTGCCGTTGATTAGAATGAATAATTTTAAATACCAAAATATTTAGATCTAAACTAAAACCTTAATAAATCCAGACGTCAGCAGGCTGCCCGTGCATTTGATAAATGCATGCTACTGTCGGTACCATTAATATATGCAAACAAAAAAAGCGGGCCAGTCACAGCCCGCTTTTAATTTCAATAAAATAATTTACCTCTGAATTGTGAACTTGGTATTCCAGGTCTGATTTCCGGAGGACGCAGTAATAAAATAAACCCCATTATGCAGATTTGATAAATCCAGCGTTACGGCCTGTTGTGAAAGCGATACTCCGCTTGCAACGGTAATGGTTTTACCAACAACATCAGTAACCATAATATTCATCTTAGTTTCCACAGGCTCTGACATAGTAATGGTTATCCATCCGGTAGTTGGATTCGGATAAACATGCAATCCGTTTTCAGGTGCTGCAACCGGTTGTGACATACGAGGACCATAAGTTGGGCAGATAAGCAGTTCCTTATAATACTCTTTTTCCATCCCATATTCCTCAGTTTCCAATTCTACTTTCTTCGATTCAAATTTCTCCTTCAATTCAACGGCTTTTTTATCCTTCAATTGATAAGGGAACACACAGCAGCTTTCGCCTTTGGAATTTGTCCGGGTAATTAGAATATCAGAGTCGGTTGTTGTTACCGGATAACTTCCGGTGACCACAAAATCACCATCATCCATTTCCATAACATCTTTAAACCAGTCATCCAATCCCGGATCCGGAATGATTTTAGCCCAGAATGGCAACAGTTGTTTCGGATCTACCAATAATAACATTCCGTCGATATCGCTGGCCGGATCCACTTTGATGTTCGCTGCGATTACAAGGTTGTTATCGTGTGTGACGGTCATCCTGTGAATTTTTTCACCAATAGCTGACGTCGTATTTCCAAGGATCACACTGTTCGGAGCGGCTCCAAGTCCAAGATTCAAATTGAGTTTCACCAGGTACAGATCCGGGGCAGTTCAGCTATTTTTGTCCTCAATACTACCGCCGATAATAAGCATGGCTCCTGTAGGTTGTTGAACTAACGCAATAGTTTTTGCCTCTTCCCAAAACTTGTTACCTCCCATAATGAGCGTCGAATTTATCAGGTTTAGATTGGTGCCAATAGAAAGTACAAAGGCAGTATGATCGTCAGGAATAATCGATTCGCCAACGATATAATATCTCGTAATAATTTCACTCTGCCCATCCTGATTGCAACGTACCACATCATAGGCTCTGTCGATCGCGTCAGCCGGACCTGCATACACTTCTGCATCGATGAATGAACCATCACCTTTAATCTTAAGTGCCAGTGCATCATCTTTCCCGTTTATATCTGTAAATCCGACAATCAATAATTCAGGACCACCGCCTTCCGTTACATCAATGATTTTTCTTGCTTCTTCATTTTTGTAGTTCTTTGCGCCATAACGGTAGCTCCACAGCATACTTCCGGAGAGATCCAGTTTAACAATCAGGATATCTTTACCATCGTCTGCATTTGAAGTTCCTGCAATGTAATATCCATCACCATCCCTAAAGACAATGGAATACCCATAATCATCAAAGCCTCCACCCAGCGCCTTTGCGATGGCAGTGGAACCCGTAAGTTGCGGACCATATTTTACAAAATACATATCGCTGTTTCCAGTACTGTTTATATCATACATAGTACCTGCAATTGCACAACCATCCTTGGCGCGCGTAATCGCTTCACCTATATCAAGGAAATCATAACGATCTATTCGTTTGCACAATGTATCCAGGCAGTTTACTTCAATTGTATCACAAACAAAACAACTGTCAGGACCATAAATAATCTCATCAACACATGCCCATTGATAACAAACGACAAAGTTTCCGCTTGTGAGATATTGGTGTGTTACCGTGGTGCCCGATGCTGTTGCACCGTCACCGAAGGTCCAGGTCAGATAGTAGTTTGAACAAGGTATTCCCGGAGGAATATCAGCTGAAAACGTATAGTAACAATCGTCGGTACTGTTGATTGTAATATCAAAATCATCACATGGGTCGCATACTTCCACTTCAACATTGTTGTTTGTTTGAGAGGAGCATCCTGTTGTTCCATAAGTGGTAGTAAGCGTTACGGGAATAGTACCCAATGTAGAGAACAGCGGATTAATAGGATTTCCGGTATACAATGTACCACCTACATTCCATGAATACGTAACACCCGGACAGTTCACGAGCGCCGATAACAATTCATTATCATTCAGACAAATCGCATTCGTTGGAAAGTTGAATGCCGAATTGGGTGGTGTCAGCGTATAATGGATCATCATCTCGTTCTGCATTACATGCACCGTAGAACATGGCTGGCCCATACATACAACGTTATCATCGGTGTAAACATTTGCAATGAGGTCGTACGTTGCGCAAGGCATATTAATCAGTGCGATGTTGAAAGTAATTGTGGTTGATGAACTATTTATCAATCCGCCAAGTACACCGGGTGCCCAATGATATGGTGATGGGCCACCAGGGTTGACAGGATTAATTGAAAAGCTATTTGCGATCATTCCAACCGGAAGATTCAGATAAAGCACATTGTACAAACTGTTTGACGCCGTAGTTGAATTGTTCGTAACCGTTACAGATCCGGAAAGTACATTGGGACAAATCGGACTGGGTGTAATTGATAAACTAACATCGAGCTGGTCATAAACACTGGTCGGCGATTCGAGGATCGGATTGTAAAAATCATGATACGTTTCTATTTCCTGTTGGCATACTGATCCCACAACCGTCAACTCAAATCCACCATCCGGATTATAGGTGAAATCGCAACCCGTCTGCAATGTAACCGTCACAGTGATGAAATGGTCGTCGGGTGCCGTGTAAGCCAGGTTCAGTAATCCGGGCAATCCCGGGTTATCGATCACGGTTCCTGTGAATATTGCGTTGGTAAAATCAAAATTCAGATTACTACCGACAGGAGTTATCGTACCCAATAAACCTCCCATATACGTAACCGTTGCATTGCCCGCGAATGTCAATCCGGAACCCGGAAGCAGGTCCATGTTGAATACGGCATTTTCAAGGAATGCAAGATCGTATGAATAAATATTAATGTTATACGTAACCGTAGAACAAGGCTGAGCTGTTACAGGAACGTATGTGCCAGGACAGTTGTCTCCATTCACACACACAAGCATATCGGCTCCTGTAGGATCTACTATCAGCAGATCGGTTGTTATTTCAGGATCACAATCTATCCCCTGGTATTGCGGTACCGTATTCAAACGTGGATCACAATGCCAGCCGGCCATCACTACCAGTTCATCGCCATCCAGGCAATTGACATGTGTTGCACACACGCGATAATTGTAAAATCCACCACCAGCGGCAAGACGCCTCATATGCGGAAGTGCGACTTCATCAACATAATACATGTTGTTGAGCAAATAATTTCCAGGTCCCGGATTTACTCCTGCTGCATCGACCAACGGGAACCAGAGATTAGGTGGATTGATATCCTGAACTTCCATGCTAAACAGTGTAATCCCAGCACTTGAATTGCCATTTGTATTTACAGCAAGCCATACATTCGCTGCCGGAATAGCGTTTGCACCTGTTGCACCATTTACTACAGTGATATCATCCCAGCATACCGGATCATTGTATCCGAGTGCATTCGGATTTGGAGGTCCAACATTGATAGCCAGGTCCGGATCATTCCTGTTTACAATTCCACAATTGACTGCAGCGAAAGGCGGACCGTTGCCATCAAATACTTGTACTGTTGCTGTGTATTCATCACCGGCAACTGCATTGACAATATAAGGTGAGAAGTAACTATTTTCTTCTAAAGTGATCTGCGGTTGCGGACCATCTGGGAAATCGCAATCGACTCCGAATACAAGTTGCATATGGAGATAATAATCATCCTCCGGACGAATAAACCATGTAGTCGGATTGTTCAACACAACACCATCCTGCCCGGATAACATAAAATTCTCAATATTAAATCTGGCCGTTGTGCCTCCGGCAGTATAGAGAGAAACGACATTATTGATGGTCGGAGGTGCTGTCGTTGAATACCAATTGAGACCGGTTGTACTGTATAATTCCCAACGGGCTATTCCCAGCGGAACCATTCCTGGAGGGAATGTGGCATCAATATGATCGAAGTGACTCCATCGCCTGTACTCGAACGGGAATGCATTTGTACGTGACGTAGGACTGATCCATGGACCTACCAGAACATTATGGATAAAATTTATAATATAAAAGCAGCCATCAATCGAAAAATCGTAATAGCCTGTTGCAAGAAGACTGGGACTTCCTGTGACATTAAACCCAACCTGTACATAGGAGTCTCCCTGCCGGGTGCAATACCACTGAAAATCTTCGCAGAGTGGAGTGAGATTATTATTACAATGATTATTGTAATTCGCAACACCATAATCATCGGGATCAACCAGGCACTGTCCCGTAACATTGGGTTGATCTTCTTCCCGGAGTGCCAGGTAAACAAGATTGTTTGCGGCATTTGTTTCAAAATCGGGTCCCACATTTCCTGTTTGCCGGAAAGTGTTATGAAACTCCAGCTCCATATTGTGTGAAAATCTTAGTGGAATAGTTGTCGCAGTAGGATTGGCTAACTGTAGTGCATCTAACGAAAAATCATAATAAAAATCACGACCTGTTAACCCGCCGTAACAACTTCCGTTTGGAACAAAATCTATTGGTGCAGGAAGATCCAGGGTCATCGTACATGGTGGAGTGGGGCACAATGCGGTAACATCATGTTCCGTAATCACTACCCATGCAGTCAATGGAGTTTGATTTTGACCCTGGTCGAAAACACAATGCCAGTATCCGTATTCAAAATCGAGTTCAGGTAGATTTGTACTAAATGGTGTCCATGTAGAAGGTTCGTATCCCGTTAACTTGACATGTGTTCTCATCACGCCTTCAAATTCATCACCAAACATGATTCTGCGTTGCCGGATACCCGGGAAGGTGTTTACAGTGGCAGGTGTAATAGCTACATTTGAATTCCAGCGACCGTTATTATTCTGGTCGGGAAATCCAAATGTTGTTCTGTTAATTCTGTATGAGTCGCAATGAATTCCCTGGCGAACACAACCCGGGCACTGCACCGCGAGTGGTTGGGTATGACATGAGAAAGGAATTATACAATTGCCAGCGCAGGTTGGATCCGGGTTATATAAATAGGTAATCCCGATCGCATCAGCACCGCCGGTATAAAGCGGGCAATTTCCGATAATGCAGAATTGAAGATCAGAATTATTTAATGAAGTTGTCAGGTTGATCACGGATGGCAAATTGAATGTCAGCCGGATTGTTTTCATTATACCATGTGTGTTGCTGCCAACCAGGTAAACTGGTGCAATGGATGGATTATATGCTCCGCCAACTGTAGCCAGGTTGAAATCGGTAATGCCATCACCGCAGAATGTTACATTAGGCCCAAGCGTTACATCTACAAAAAACTGAGCATTAGAAGTATTGTAAGGCCAGAATGGCGGAGTGCCTATATATGTAAATTCAACATCATACGGACCCGATTGTTCTGGCGGTTGAAGTGGTCCCCAGGGAACAAGAATATTGTTCGGACCATCATAGGTAAATCCACCGTCATCGCCTATGTGCTGATCTCCGGTAACCCAGAACTCATTAACTTCTTCATCTGTATGGCCATCACAAAATCCACCATAAGTCGCTTCCGATTTCCAGGCGTCAAATTGTTGTGGACCGCCATAACATGCTCCGATACCCGGAAAAGTCGGGCAACAGGTTTGAATGTTATACGTAATGCGAATCTGATGAAAGGTCAGTAGACCATTCGTGATAAAAATATGATCCGCAAAGGTGAACACATAATCATCAAAGTAACTCCCGGCATCGCATGGTCCGGTACTAGCCAGTGATGAAGTAATTGTATAATCGGTACCCAGCGTGAGTGTAGATGACACACCATTGTTGATACGAACTACAGTAAAGGCCGAAATAATATCAGTGTATTCATCCACGATCCCAGGCTCTTTAAACAAATGGGCAACGATATTCCTGGCCGGAGCGGTTCCGCCGGTATTTGCAAGTGTTACCCTGATAGTATTCTGGTTAGCGGCACCATAACAATAATCGCGCGGCGAGTTGTCATATATAGCACCCATTGTTACAATGGGAAATCCTTGCTGACGGGTGAGGTGACTGTTCCATACCGGACCTGTGGGACAAGTTGCGCTGTTGAATGTCAGGGATGGTGTAATGTCGGTAGCATAGTTGGCAAGACCTGTATTGCAAATAAGAACTTCAATTCTTTCCCAATAGGTAATTATTTCCGTGCCAGTGAATACCGGAAGCGTTGTTGCTCCGAGAAGTGCTGTTAATTCTGCAGATCCAATATTGTATTGTGAATTGGTTGTTTGATTGGTAACAACTGCAGGAAGGTTTGTGAAAGCACTGCCGGTGATATTGGTAATTTGAAATTCAGCGGTATGATTATCCAGTATATGTATATTTCCGTGTACAGCATGATCGTAATCCTGGTTACCAAGATTAATAAGTTGAACTTGCCGGAATAATATCTGACCCACAAACACATTGGTGGGATTCTGTGCGGCTAAAACACGAATTCTTGGGAATTTAATACTAAATCCACTGGCGTTGGCATCTACGATGTTGCCGACGCATCCCGTAACATGAAACGTATTAATAAAGTAAGGTTGCGTTGCAAAATCATTTATGATGTTACACGTTTCAACCGGGTTAATGGCAATGTTAATGGTAATTGTAATAGTCGAATTCGCACCAATTGCATTGGCAGGAAACGAAATTTCAGGATCAGGCGTGTTGGGAAAGTTCAGTGTACCTGTTGAAACAGCAGTCCCTAAAAATTCCGGTCCTGTAGTTACCGTTAAAGTAAATG
>JANWID010000287.1 GCA_025450095.1 Bacteroidia bacterium
ATATCCTGTAACAGTGAGAAATGCGGATGTGCCAAGACAAATGGTATCAGATGAAATAGCAGCGTTACCTGCAACCGAAGCTGGTCCGACCGACATAAATACACTGTCGATAGCACCACATGTACCGTCATCAGCAACAATCGTATAGGTTATGGGCGTTAGTGGCGTTGCTGTATTTGAAGTTCCTGTTGTACCACTCAGGCCGGTAGCTGGTGACCAGGTATAAGTATAATTTGAATTGTTACTACTCACTGTAATAGTTGAAGACTGTCCTTCGCATAATGCGGGAGGTACCGCATTAATAGTAATGTCGTCGGAAGGATTAACAGTTGCCACTGCAGGAGTACGGCTGCTTTCACAACCTGCAGAATACATAATGCGGCCGTTAAAGATCCTGGGAAAGTTTACAAGATTAAAGTAATCTCCGCCGTAACCTTCCATAAAAATGATATTCGCATCCTGTGCGAAAATATTTCCTACAGCTGTACCATTGGTATATGCAATTCCTGCACTTCCATGCACATAAAATGCATAAGTCTGTCCTGCAGGAATCGTTACATTCACATAAACATTGATACTGGTTCCGGGAGCGCCGTTTCCTATTGATGTATACGGAGCGGTTCCGGCCTGTGTCCATCCGGCATTGCTGTTTGTAAATCCAACATGTGTTCCGGGACGATACCAGATTTCAGCTGTTCCTGTACCGGGATTAAAGTTCGCGGCAAAACTGTCGATAGTAACAGTATTGATTGCAGTTATGTCAAACATGTTTCCATTGAACCCGTTGTTGCTTGCAAACGTGGTTGTCATGGGTGTAGGTGGTCCGCCACCTACAACAGCAGCAGCATAAAAAGTTGTGGTTGCAGCAACATTTGTAGTAAATGAATTTCCGCTACCCAATTGAGCGCCTCCCGAAGGAACATCAAACCATTTAATATCGGGTCCGCCAGTGGCAGTGAGTGTAACAGGTCCGTAACCACAGCGTGTATCGCCGGTTGTCGTCGGTGCGACGACACCTACTGTAACGGTAACCACATTGGAAGTATCCGGGGGAAATCCTATATCAGTAACTACCGCACGATAATCGGTGGTAATTATCGGTGCTACCGTGTAATTGTCGGTGGTGTTACCAGGTCCTGTTTCATCAATCCAGTTACTGCCGTCATAACTCTGCCATTGGATTGCACCGGTATAGCCTGTCAGCAATAAATTAGTACTGCCGTTTGCACAGATTGTATCCTGGCTTACGCTGGCTGTTCCGGCATCCGAAACCAGGATTGCAGCCGAAACATGCAATGGTGCAACGATCAGCAATGCAAACAACATCAATTGAGTAAGATTTTTTTTCATTTCAGCGATTGTGTTAAGTGGTTATTTTTAACAAAGAAATAAAATTTGAAGTTCAAATTTAAGGAATACATTTCCGGTGTGTAATAAAAAACCTGCCCCGGAAGGAGCAGGTTTTTTATTGTCGATTTAATATCAGAGCTTAACTACATTGGTTACATAGTTCCCTTCTGTGGTTTTAATTTCTACAGAATAAACTCCTGCCGGGAACCGGAATCCGATTTCGGTTTTAAGATCACTTACTTTTTGAGTAAGCAGCAATTCTCCCAGAGAATTGTAGATGGAGATCATCGCATCGCTGCTGATGCTGTTAAATTCTACAGCAAGCACATCCTTAACGGGGTTCGGATAGACGTTGATTCCAGCAGCAACCAGGTCTTCACGAATTCCGACATAAATTATTGGAAGTGATTCGGAAGAACAGCCGTTCACATCAGTAACCATCACGGTATACGTACCGGGTCCGGTTGTCGACATATCATGAGTGGTTCCGGTAGCACCCGGGATCGGACTGCCGTTCAGATACCACTGGTTACTTGACGGAGCAGAAGAAGTCAGCACGCTACCGTTTTGTGAAATAGTAGGTACGGGAGGCAGCGAATTAACTACGGCAGTAACCGGAACTCTGTTTGACGCACAGCCTGCATTTACTTCCCAGTTGTAGAAGAAATAATAATATTGTCCGATTTGGAAAACTGGATTCAAGGCACCCGCAATGGTGATGGGACAACCTGGAGAAGTATAAGGATACGCTGCATTGGTAGTGTTATGATATAACGGCACACTACCGGTGGCAAGCTCCAGTCGGTAAGTTCCGGGATTAACAGTAAATCCGAGATTCACCGGTACCAGTCCGGAAAATGCAGTGACTGGAATAGTCGCTGTATTCAATACCACTCCACCAAGATCTTTAAGGTTTACAGTAATATTCCCCGTAGTAATTCCAGGCGATACGGAAACCCTGTCGATGGTGCATTGCTGTATAACATCGAACTGTAATCCATAATCATTTCCTGCAAGTGAGATCTGGCTTCCAAAACTTAAGTTGGGTGGTCCCACAAGATAATGACCACCGGCCGACGCCTGTACGTAGTATGTAGTAGTGCCTGCGACATTCGGATTATACGTAGGGCCTGTATTCAGATTGTTTCCTCCTGTAGGCGCAGCATACCACTCGAGCACACCAACACCTGAAGCGCTAAGATTCGCAATACCTGGTCCGCAAATGGTATCGTTTACAGTAATGGGATCAACAATAGTAAGTACTGCAAGGTTAATTGTTATAGTAGTTTCAGGAGCGCATCCGCCGCTGGTAACAATTGCCTGGTATGTAAGCGAAGCCGTTGGTGAAACTTCGTAATTATCTGTTGTGCTTCCTGGTCCGGTTTCATTCACCCAGCCGCTACCGTTATTACTTTGCCATTGTATGTTACCAGTATATCCGGTAAGAGTGAGAATCGCTGAAGTCCCCAGGCAAATGGTGTCGGTTGAAATAACAGCAGTACCGGCAACTGAAGCCGGTCCGACTGACATAAACACACTGTCGATGGATCCGCAGGTTCCATCATCGGCTATAACGGTATAGGTTATGGGAGAATTCGGAGTTGCAGTAACGCTGGATCCGGTTGTGCCGCTCAGACCGGTTGCAGGTGACCATGTATAAGAATAATTCGGGTTGTTACTGCTCACTGAAATAACAGATGACTGACCCTGGCATAATGCAGGAGGAACAGCGGTAATAGAAATTGAGTCTGCCGGAGTAACGGTTGCCACAGCAGGAGTACGTCCGCTTTCGCAACCAACTTCGTAAGTAATCTCGCAACGTGAAATACTTCCACCCGGTTCCTCCCAGATGTCAATTGGCAATACACTCGATAACTCGAATTGCATTCCCATACGCATAACCGATACAGCATTTCCATCGATATCGGTAACATACGGACCTACTGCATACGAATTGGTATTTAATCCTCGTGTTGCCAGAATGCCGATCACATCACCTGCAAAAATCTGGATGTTAACCGGAATGACACCAACAGCAGGATTATTTTGTGTGATGTATAATGTAGTGAATGCATTAGTAACTGTCGGATATGCCGGTGGAGGTATTTGATTGTCGAAATGAAGCACCGCAATATTCTGAGTATTTCCGTTGATGGGTTCCGGAACATATAATCCGATAATAGTAAAATCTATTGGCGAAGTGAACCAGTATCCCCGGGTATTGAACGCGAATGGAGAATCTTCCGGCGGCATGGGAGTGGTACCCGCACCTCCGCCATTTGATGAAGCTGCTGCATAAAAAGTTGTTGTCTGCGATACATTCGTAGTGAATGATGATCCGGAATAAAGCGGACTTCCTCCTGTAGGAACATCATCCCATTTGTGAATGGAACTTCCGCCGGAGGCTGTCAGTGTTACCGGTCCATAACCGCAGCGCGTATCGCCGGTTGTTGTTGGTGCTGTAACACCTACAGTAATGGTAACTACATTGGAAGTATCCGAAGGAAAACCAGGATCGGTAACAACTGCACGGTAATCGGTAGTGGCAGCCGGTGCAACTAAGTAATTGTCAGTGGTACTCCCCGGACCGGTTTCATCGATCCAGTTGCTTCCATCATAACTTTGCCATTGGATAAGACCTGTATAGCCGGTCAGAATCAACGTGGAATTTCCATTCGCGCAAATTGAATCTTCCGATACACTGGCTGTGCCGGCATCCGAGGTTAATGCCGCTTTCGAAAAATTGATGGTTGCAATCACCATCAAAATCATCATCATCGATTGTGTAAAGAATCTTTTCATTTGATAATCAGGTTATGTTAAGTTTATTATTGATTGGTGTAATTATCAAAGTAATGAAAAATTATTGTATCCAGCTAATAATTTCTTGACGGACTTTTAGAAAACGATTGTGGAATTATTTATTTACCACTTACCGCTGAAAAACAATTAGTTAACTAAACAAATCCTTATGAATAATCGTACGGACAGCAGCATGATGTCCGTACGATTATTCACCATTCCATTTCCAATGGAAAAAATATGGGATTGACTGTAAACCCGCCAGTCATTAAGTTCAGGCTTTAATTGTATATTTTTTTTTTCAGATGTTCAGCATTCCTCAATCAATCAGGTCAAAAACAGAAGCGGCATTGCATGGTGACAGCGTGGCTATGGGAACTGTGTTCGAATGGTTTCGTCCCCGTCTGTATGCACATGCTGTTCGAATTTGTGGAAACACACCGTTAGCCCAGGATGTTGTCCAGGATACTTTTATTTCCGCTTACACGCATTTGAATTCTTTACGGAATAGTGAAATGTTTTATCCGTGGCTGAAGAGAATATTGGTGAACCACTGCTTCCGGTTTTTGAGAAAGGAAAAAAAAGAAACATTTCTTACTGAAGCGGCAGGTAACAATTTATTGCTGGAGAATTCGATGGTGGAAAATTTTGAAAAGTCATCGAACCTGCAATCGCTTTATCATGCGATGGGATTTTTGTCGGCTGAACTTCGTTCCTGTGTGATGCTTCGTTACTTCAGCAACGCGAACAGCTATGAAGAAATTTCAATGGTGCTTGATATTCCGGTGGGAACCGTCAGGAGCCGACTTTCCGCTGCGCGTGAAAAGCTGACATCATTATTTACTGAATCTGCTGATGCCGGTGATCGTGCGATGGTGGAAGCGAACCGCTGGAATGAATTTTATTTTCAGTCGTGGCAGAATATTTATAACAATCTTGATTTGAGGAGTGAGTATTACGACCATCATCACCCTGCAATAAATGTTCGTTTCACCAGTGGTAAGTGGAGTACCGGTCGTACGCTCCTGGAGCATGAAATCAATAATGATCTGACCTTTGGCAGCCGCTTTATGGTAAATGAAGTAACCAGCAGCGGTAATATTTCTGTGATCGAAGGACCGAATATTAATGGCGACATAGCCCCTTACCGTTGCGCTCCCAATACGGTGATGATTGTTTTTCGTGAAGCAGACGTTATACATACGGTTCATATTTTTGATGCCCCGCGCCTGCCTGTGAAATTGAATTAAGGGAGCCATAAAATCTGCCTGATTTTTTTGACCCTGAAGGGGTCACATGTTCCGCCGGCCGGGATTTGCAATTCCGGGCTAAAAAATAGGAGGATCTGTGATCCCTTTTTCGGAAGCCATCTTCTGTCAAGACGATCTTTGTACAAAATATCCCTGAAGGGGTCGCATGTTTCCGGGCCGAACGTGAACCACAATGTATCTGAACGGATCCTTTAAAAAAAATTTTCATCGTTCCGAACTTTTTCCCAAACCCGGTATCTATGGATTAAATAAACAATTTAAAAATCCATAAAATCATGAAAAATCAAGTACGCTCCGGCATAATTGCCGTCGTGATGCTGTCATTCAATGCAGCATCCGCACAAACTCCTGTTCAATGGGAACGCACGTTCCAGCTCGAAGGCGTATGGTCGGGACTCGCCGAATTAAATCTCGGTGGTCAGATCTTTAATGTAGTTTACAATACTGATTTCCGGCTGGTCATTGATGGAAACGGTATGACCATGGATGAAGGTTTCAGCGATCCCAACCTGGGTGAGTTGAAAGGTGCCAACCTGATCGGTTACAATCCTTACGATGATCAGATCCATTGGTTTTCCGTCGACAATTTTGGAACTGCCCATGAGCATGCCGGTAGCTGGCTAAACCACAAACATTTTTACATGGAGCACCATAGCACGCAGAACGGTTTACCATTCGCTGAATATATTGATTTCCGTATGCGCGCCAACAATACGAGGATCTTTGTAAAGCTTATTGCGACATTAGGTCCGGATACCATTGAAACTATAACCGGGACTTTATATCTGCAACCAGGATCTAACCGTGTTACTACATCAACGATTGGTAATGATGAACAGGTTCTTATTTACCCGAATCCATCAAATGGTATTGTTTACATTGAAAATGAAACTGACATCGATGAGATAAGTGTAATGAATGAAGCAGGGCAACAGGTTCTTGAATCCCGACCAGGTAAATCTGCATTTGAATTAAACCTTCCCCGCGGAATTTATTTCGTTCAGATCATTTCAGGAGACAAATCCACAACACAGAAAGTAGTTGTGGAATCAAAATAATTTCTGTTAACATTTGAACGCACCACAGTTTTTTTCAAGGACTGTGGTGCGTTTTTATTAGGTGTTTTTGAGTTGTCGAGTTGTGAGTTGAGACTGCCGACTGCCGTCTGCCGACTGCCATCTGCTTGCTGCCAACTGCTAAATGCCAACTTTTTTTATTAATTTTATGCTCTACCTCAACCCCCCATATGAAAAAACCTTTACTCCTGATTTTATTTCTCGCTTTCATTCTTTCCGCAAACGCGCAAACCGACAGCCTCTATTACCATGACATGGATATGGAATCGCAATGGGGTTCATCTACTGTGAATGATGAGTTTGGATGTTTTGTGCGATTTACTCCGCCTGTATATCCTGCAACACTGACTGGTGTCCGCGGATATTTTCGAAATGCAAGTACTTCATCGGAGATCCGCTTTAAAGTTTACACGGATCCCGGTGGCAACGCAGCGGGTGGAGTAAATCAAGTTTATATCAGTTCAAATGCAGTTATCAACCCGGCTGCCGGAGGAATTCCCGATCAGGATTACACACAATATGAAAACCTCGTTGCAAATAATATTGTCGTTTATGCAGGTGATGTTTATGTGGGAGCTGTTCAGACAGTTGATTTCTTTGGTATCGGTATCGATAATCTTCCAAACAGCATGGTTGCTGTCGATCGTCAGTGGCAATGGATGACTGTTTTTGGAAATAATTATTGGAATACACTCGCGAGCCAGGCCTCATCCGGTCAATTCGGAATTACTGCTTTCTTCGAACCGTTCTTTACCGGCATTTCCCAACAGGATGAAAATTTCGGATCCTTTTTTATGGATCACCAGGCAGATATTCTCACAATTCGGATTCCCGGTACACCGGAAAAAATTCAGCTCCGCCTTTTTGATGTATCAGGAAAATTATTACTGACTCAACAGCTGCATGATTCCGACAATGCCATTGACATGGAAAATTTCACAAACGGAATTTACATTGGCGTTTTAAACAGTGATTCAGGAACTCAACAGTTTAAATTCATAAAATAATTTTACGGATTATTGAAACATAAAAGAAAATTGCAACCAGGAAACGAAAAAGCTTTTTAATTTTTAGAATTATTGAGAAAATAACAACAAGATTAAGCAAGATTTTACAAGAAAAGGAACGAGTTTAATTCTATTAAAATTTGATCTCGTTCCTTCTCTGGTTTTTTTCTGCCGGCTGCGGGCTGCTGACTGCCCACTATTTTACCACCGTTACAGTTCCCGAGTAATTAAAATCGGTCCCGTAAATTCCAATAGCTTTTAAAGAATAAACATACACACCGTTAGCAACCGGGATTCCGTTATACGATCCATCCCATTGGAAGAAAGGATCCTTAGAAGAATAAATTATTTTTCCCCAACGGTTAAAAATATCTATGTGGAATTCGTCGATGTTATAAGCCGCAACGCTGAAATTGTCATTATTGCTGTCGCCATTAGGCGTAAACGCGTTCGGAACATAAACTCCTTCGGGCATTCTGACTTCGAGTCGTGTCCGTGCGGAGTCGATACATCCATACTGGTTTGCTGCAATAAGTGTAATGGTATAATTTCCAGGTTCCGTAAACTGATGTATGGGTTCAAAATCTGTAGAGCTGTATCCGTCACCAAATGTCCATTGGTAGGTGGTTGCGCCGGACGAGAGATTATTCAGTGTCATCTGGCTGATATTCGCATAGTACGTTCCGCTTCCGTGATAAAGTGCAAAGGATGCGTGCGGAACAGGGTACACATTAACCAAAGCACTAACGGTGTCGGCACAACCGGTGTTGTTGGAAGCGATCAGCTGGATCATATATGTTCCTTCATCATCAAATTCATGTGATGGGTTAGGACCTGATTGCGTGGTTCCATCACCAAAGTTCCATAAATACTGGTAATTCGGATTCTGCACATTTCCCGCAAAGGAAACAACCACTGGCGCACATCCCGAAAGTGAAGGAGCCTGTATAACCGGGGCAGGCATCGATCCGGTTTGCACCTGGTAAGTAACAATGCTGTCGCAACCTGTAGTAGTATTAACCGCGGTTAATGTTATAATTTGCATACCGGCAAGTTGCCATTGCACATATATATTTGCTGTTCCGTTTCCGGATGCTATGGCTCCACCGCTGACACTCCATTGGTAAGTAGTTCCGGATTGTGGCACTGTTGAATAATTATAATTTCCTGCACCGATACAACCCAGTGTATTACCCTGGATAGCTGGTTTTGGTTTGGCAAGAATTTGAACCGGGAGCTGTACATATCGCAAGCAACCATTTGAAGTAGTTTCGGTAAGGTAAACGTTTGCGGCAGGGCCACTGCTCCACGAAACGGAAATTTGTGATAACGTGGGATTAGTATTTATAATTCCACCGGTAGTGGTCCATGCATACGTATTACCAAAGGAAGCAGGTGTAGTGTAAATTGCAGTTTCATTTTCACAAATTACAGAAGGACCTGAAATTGCCGGTGCAGGCAGCGGGTTGATGATAATATTCTCATCTGTTATGGAATCGCAGCCATTGGTTGAAATCTGTCGCAAAGTAACCCTTCCGTTACCTGCGTTGCTCCAAAGCACTTCGATGCTGCTTCCGACATTTAAGCCGATAATGGTTCCGTTAACAACACTCCATATATAATTATGTGCCGGTATGTAATTGTTAACAGTATAGGTTGATTGTGTTTCTTCACATACTACCGGAGGCCCTGAGAAAGCAGGATCCGGTCGTTGCAATACATTAATCACAACCGAAACAGTAGAGTCGCAACCCCAGTTATTTGTTTCAGTAAACGACAATGTAGCAGGACCAGCATTTGTCCAGTATATATTTACTGTTAATCCATTTGTTGCACCGGTAATAGTTCCGCCACCGGTTATCGACCATTGGTATATGTTTCCAACTATAGTATTCAAAGCGTTGAATTGTGAGTTGGTTGCAGTACAACTGGTCAGTGTACCATTGATAACAGGAACTGGTTGTGGAGCAATCACAATGTTAGTCGAAGCAGTGGCGACGCAGGATGAAGAATTGGATTCCGTTACCGAAACCGATCCTGTTCCGTTCGCCGTCCAGTCGATAGTAATAGAGTTATTGTTTATGCTCATAACAGTACCGCCGGTAACGTTCCACAAATAAGTGTTACCCGGCACAAGCGGAGTTGAATAAGTAATGGTATGCAATGCACACACAGTATCAGGACCTGCAATTACAGGTGTAGGTTGTGAAAGCACATTGGCTGTAACGGAGATTGTTGAATCACATCCCAGGCTGTTTGATTCAGTTAGTGTAATGGTCGCGGTACCCGGGTTTGTCCATTGTATGTTTACGGAAGTACCATTTGAAGGACCGGTAATCATACCACCGGTAACGGTCCAGGCATACATGTTTCCAGGCACCGGGCTCAGTGCACTGTATGTTGTCATGGTAGTTGTACAGGTAGTAAGCGACCCTGAAATTACGGGAGCGGGCTGCGGTGCGATTATGACGGAATTAACAACCGTTGAATCGCATGTTGCACTGTTTGCTTCGGTAACACTCACGCTTCCCATACCATTTGCCGGCCATTGTATGGTGATAATATTATTATTCACATTCATTACCGTACCACCGGCTACGTTCCAGTTATAGGTGTTGCCTGCAACGAATGGCGTTGAGTATGTGATGGTCTGCATTGCACAAACGGTATCCGGGCCTGCAATCGAAGGTGCAGGTATGGTCAGAGTCGTTGCTGAAACCTGGGTTGTGGAATCACATCCATAACTGTTCGATTCTGTAACTGAAATGGTTGCTGTGCCCGGAGTATTCCAGAATATTGTTGCGGATGTTCCGTTTGAAGGGCCGATGATAGTACCACCTGTTACGGTCCATGCATACGTGTTTCCAGGAACCGGAAGAGCAACGGAATATGTTGATGAATATGTTGTACAATTGGTTCCGGGTCCTGTAATTACCGGTGCAGGTTGCGGTGCTACAGCAATGACTAAACTAACTGTGGAATCACATGCCAGTGTATTGGATTGTGTTACCGACACCATACCATTAGTTATTGCAGGCCATTGAACGGTAATGCTGTTAATGTTTGTATTCAGAATGGTACCACCGGTTACGTTCCAGCTGTATGTATGACCGGCCACATACGGTGTGGTGTAAACAGCGGTCTGCATTTCACAGATTGTATCGGAACCCGCAAGCACTGGTGCCGGTTGTGTAAGAACTGTAACAGTGACTGATCTCAGGGAATCGCAACCCATATTATTTGCTTCATTAACCGAAACAGTTGCAATCCCGGGAGTGATCCATAAAACGTTTATGGTCGATCCGTTAGCCGGACCTATGATGGTTCCACCGATAACGTTCCATGAATAAGTGTTTCCGGGAACAATGAAGGTAATACTGTATGATGTATTTGTAGTGGTGCAGGTAGTTAACGGACCATTGATGACCGGTGCCGGTTGTGGTGCGATAACGATGCCCGCTGAAACAGTTGAGTCGCATTGTAAAGGGTTAGTTACTGTAAGAGTGACACTACCATTACCTGCAGCTCCCCACAATACGGTAATGGCAACATTATTATTTGATACGATTGTTCCTCCGGTTACTGACCATAAATAGGTATTTCCGGGAGTAAACGAAGTCGAGTAATTGACCGATGACTGGGCACACACGGTATCATTACCAATCACCTGTGGTGATGGATTGGGTACCAGTGAAATTGTAATATAGTCGGTGTCGGCGGGACAGGTGTTGTTCCCTGTCGTAACCAGCATCAGTTGCACCGAACCACTATTTATTTCTGCTATCGAAGGTGTATATATAGCATTCAGTGTTGTGTTGTTTGGATTAAACGTACCGTTTCCACCAAGCCATATTCCACCTGTTGCTGCGGTTATGGAACCATTTAATTGTGCGGAAGGTGTATTAAGACAAAGGATCTGGTCAAGTCCGGCGTTAGCTCCAATCGGCAAACTGAATCCCGATACAACAACAGAATCGGTGACAACATAACAATTTAGTGAGTCCGTAACAGTAACATAATAAGTTCCGGGAGTAACATTTATTGATTGTGAAGTAGCTCCAGTGCTCCAGTTATAATTATATGGTGGAAGACCGCCCGTAGCATTCGCGGTGACAACTGCAGGAGGAGCTCCGAAACATATAACAGGATTCTGCGGAATAATTCCGACTGCCAGCGAATTGGCAAAATTTATTCGCATAGTGTCACAGAATGGAGTCACTACACATCCGCCGACCGGGATACCACAAACCTGGTAATCTATATAAGGAGGAAATGCGCCGGTAGGAATAACTGTAACGTTGTTACAACCTGCCATGCAGCTGAGGTAACTGTTATATAACGGATTCGGGGGAATGGAAGTCCAGGTTGTAGTGGTACTATCCAGTCCCTGTATCGACATATTTCCTATACACGTTTGCGTAACCCAATCTGTTCCGGTAACATTCGGAATCGGAATGGAAGCAATTTGATAAACGTTAATATTTCCACCCGGTTTACAAAAGGTGATATCGTGTGGACCTGGGCCGTTCAAACAAACTGGTGTGCCAATTGAAGTAAGCGGTCCACAATTTACCTGGTAGTATAATGCTCCTCCGGGCGTTGCACCGGAAATAATATTAAACAGAATCCCTGTTGCCATGGAGTCCAGCGTCACAATAAATTCAATACAGTTCACGTCGGTACCACAGCAATCTCCTCCACGGTTCACAGGCGGACTTTGCCATACTCCGTTCGGCTGACCAGTCAGGTTCACAAAGAATAGTGGCGTACCTCCAGTACAGTTCTGGGAGTTTACCTGTTGCATACTTGTGATAAGCAGCAGGCAGCTTATCAGAAAAAAGTAGTGCTTTTTCATTTTCACGTTTTTAACCATGTGCAAAATACCATCATAGGTATGAGCAAGAGGTTGCAATTCCCGGCAATTCTTGCATTCGTACAAGGCACACCATCATTACCGGTTTTCGACATGATTTCTTATACCTCCGTAAGCCCGGAATTCATGTATTTGATCTGAAAATCCAACAGTTTGGAATTCCTGTAGCCCGGTAACCCTTGCCTGGTGCGGGTAATCAACCGCAAATGCAGATTAAAGCGCTGATACTGTGCGGAAATGGCTGGTGATAAAAATGCAAAACCATACTGACAGAACACTTGGGGACTCGCGTTCACTTTTCTATTTTTGCGCCGTTTTCGTGCGGATTGTGCGTGAATCTTACATTCTGAAAGTCTCCGGATCCACTAAAAAGGCAATATTGTTTTAACGAAGTACGATAGTAGGGTGGCAGATTTTCAATCAAAAAATATCAGCATTATCGGATCGGGGATCGCAGGCATTGCGGCAGCGATCCGGCTTGCTTCAAAAGGTCACCAGGTTACCGTTTTTGAAGCCAATGATTATGCGGGTGGGAAAATGTATGAGTGGAGTCATGCAGGATATCGTTTCGATATGGGCCCCACAGTGTTTACCATGCCGGAATATGTTGAGGAATTATTCCGGATAGCCGGGAAAAACCCTGCGGATTACCTGCAAATGGTAAAGCCCGAATTGCCGTTCAATTATTTTTTTGATGATGGCCTGGTGCTGAACTTTTATGCTGATCGCAAAAAGCTGGTGAACGAAGTTGCTTCCAAAACAAAAGATGATGCAGCATCCATCCGGAATTTTCTCGAAAACATACAGACGAAGTTTGAGCTTACCAATAATGTATTCCTGCAAAACTCATTGCATATACTTTCCAATTACCTGACAAAGGATACACTAAAAGGACTTCTTAATTTCGGTAAAGTGGAAGTTTTTAAAAGTATGGATGCGGCGAACCGGAAAAATTTTACGGATGATCATACGGTACGGTTGTTTAATTCATTTGCCAGTTACCTGGGATCCGATCCGTTCAAAGCGCCAGGTGTGCTGAATGTGATTTCTCATTTCCAGATCAATGCGGGAATTTATTTGCCTGTCGGCGGAATGCGTTCCATCATCAACGCGCTCATGAAGCTGGCTTCAGAACTCGGAGTAAAATTTCATTTTAATACCCCGGTGAAAAAGATTCTCACCACTAATGGAAAAGCAAAAGGCATTCTGATTGCTGATGGAGAAATTGTCAGTGATATTGTCATCAGTAATATGGATGTGTACCATGCGTACAAGCAGCTGATGCCTGAAATTAAAGGACCTTCAAAAGTTTTGGATCATCCAAAATCACATTCGGTGCTGGTGTATCACTGGGGAATGAAAAAAACTTTTCCGCAATTTACATTACACAATATGATCCTGGCAAATGACATGCGGGATGAATACAATACCATTTACAGCAATGCCGATATCGGCGATGATTTCACCGCGTATGTTTATGTCAGCAGCAAAGTAAATAAGAGTGATGCTCCTGAAGGTTGTGAAAACTGGTATGTGCTTATCAATGCACCGCATGTGCAGCAACAGGATTGGGACAGCATCCGGCAGCGCGTGAAAACACGCCTGCTGAAAAAGTTAGAGAAGGTGTTGGGTGAAGATGTATCGCAGTATATCCAGTTTGAAAGAATACAGGATCCCCGCGATCATGCGAAGAGAACGAATACCATATTCGGAGCTATTTACGGAAACAGTTTCGACAGCAAATTTTCAGTTTTCCTGCGCCATCCTAATTTTTCAGGGAAAATAAAAAATCTCTATTTCTGTGGCGGTACCGTGCACCCGGGCGGAGGAGTGCCGCTGTCTCTTTTATCTGCGAAAATTGTTGCTTCCTTAATAGAGAAGAAAACTTCCGGAAAATCTTTTCTTCATGTCTGATAAAAGAATTTTTTTAAAAGGCATTGATTATTTCCAGCTATTGATCGATCATCACAACAAGCGTCATGGCGGAACAGGACATGAAGCGAGACTTGCGATTTATTTCAATGGTGTAGTAGATTTAGAAACCGTAAAAAGTGAAATAAGCTCAAATGAACTTTGTAACCGACTTGCTAAAATACGATTAAGCAAAAATGGTGGGTTAGGATTTCCATTTTTATATTTTATTGAAAAGAAAAATTCCATTCCTATTTCATTTCACCAGGTTGAATCGGATAAAATTCCGGATCCGGTAATGAATTATACAGTGGATGTTTTTAAGGAACCTCCATTACATATTGCCTTGCTGCATTTCGGGAATGGAAACTCATGCGTGTTGTTCACATTTCACCATATCCTTTTCGATTTCGCGGGAGTGCAGTCGTTTATAAATTCCCTTACGGGGATGAAAGATATTCCACTTTTTCCTCCGAACGAAAAACCAGCGAAATTTTCAATACGTTTCCGCCGCTTTTTCCGGGAAGTATTTTTCACTTTCAAAGAAGCTAATTGGAAAATGACCGTTGCGGAACGAAAACTTCCGCAAGAACGACCCTTGAAATTTGTTTACCGCGAGCTTTCATTTACTAAAGAGGAAACAGCACGAATATTTAAAAATTGCGAACACCGCGGACTGAGTCTGAACCGAAGTAGTTTCCTGGTAGGTGTTGTATGCAAAGCGTTGCACGATGAAATTTTCAGTAAGCAACGGAAGCATGAATTCATCTGGGTGCCGGTACCGGTGAACAACCGTAAAAAAAGTAATCGTGATGCAATCCTCTTCAATGGACTTACGTTTCTCTACTACAAACTAAATCCTGAAGATCTGCAGAGCCTGGAGGCAACCCTGGAGCGTATCGGAAACCAGCTGAGAGAGCAGGTGCGGAAAGAGTTGCCCCAGGCTTTTGTGGATTTCTGCGACGGATACTGGTTCATGCCGATGCCTTTCTATTACCCGATGCTGAATCTTCCTTCATGGGGGAAGTTATCTTCACTTGCTTTTTCGTCATTGGGCAACACATTTTCGGGACTGGATAAAATGTTCGGCTTACCGGTTTCAGAAATAAAAAATTATCCGGCCAATCCGGTGTCACCGGGATTTACGTTTCTCTTTTACGAATTCCGCGGCACCCTGCGACTCATGACCAGCTGGGTGGAAGGACAATACAATAGCGACGAGCAAAAAAGCGTTTTAAGTTCGGTTCGTGATTTTCTTTTGAAAAATTAGAAAGGTGAATCGTGTTTCAGAATGTTTCAACGTCAACAGCTCAGAATTTTAATTCTCACATTTTCTATCCTGCTTTCCTTTGCTTTTAGCGAAAGGGGAAAGGATATTATTTACTGGCAGGCCGGTAGAAAACTTACATGGAGTGATTTTAAGGAAACAAAGGGGTCGGGCAATACGGGTGCTGTTTCCAGCACTGGATTCGGATATAAGCTCCGTGTGGAAGGACAAAAAGTTGAAGTCACCATTCAAAGCTTTTTTAACCGGAAAGAATCCTGGGTCCGCAAAGGGGAGAAGCACGACAAAGGTCTGAAACATGAACAGGGTCACTTCGATATTTCAGAAATATTTGCCAGGAAATTCCGGAAGCATTTAAATAATTATAATTTCAATTATACAGTCGTCGATAATGAAATTGCTCATGTTTACCGCCAATACGTTAAGCAACTCGACGCTTACCAGGATTTGTACGACAAAGAAACCGATCATCACCGGAACGATATAAAGCAAATGGAATGGGATGATCGCATTGAAAAGGAATTAAACGGCCTTCAGAATTATTCGGGAATTCAACTAAAGGTATCTTCCAGGTAATTTTAATTTTTTGGACATTGGACATTGGACATTTTGCATTTTACATTTAAATTTTACATTCCCGCAAAATGATCAGGAAGAGTTGAATACTCTCTCTGAAACCCGTATTCGTCTGGGGCGTAAAAGCGGGACTTGTGAAGGTTATTTTGATATGATTTAACATTAGTTAATTTTGTACTTAATCGAAAAGTGTTCTATATAAAACATGAACCTGATAACATCCTCGTCCCAACCCTCGTGGCCTGCCCGACAGCCGAGGACGCGATCGGGGGTATCTACCAGGTAATTTTAATTTTTTGGACATTGGACATTGGACATTTTGCATTTTACATTTAAATTTTACATTCCCGCAAAATGATCAGGAAGAGTTGAATACTCACTCTGAAACCCGTCCTCCTAGGAAAAAAAAGGAACACGGATTTTACGGATTTAACGCCTGCCTGCCGTAAGTTATTATAATGTTTTTGGAAAAACATATGCTTATATTTCCATTTATGAATAATATTTGACTACGGCAGGCAGGGATTTTCGCAGACCCTTTTATTGACGGTTACCTTCAACTTGTTACTTTTGAGTTAACTACTCCTTGTATGAAACATTGTAAAAATTGTGGCAAGCCGGCTAACGACGCTTTTTGCAGTCATTGCGGCCAGCGAACCAGTACCGGGAGAATCACCTATTATTTCATCATACAGGAGATCTTCCATTTTTTTACGCACATGGAGAAAGGCTTTTTGTTTACTTCCATTCAAATGATCCTGCATCCGGGGGTAACAGTTTGTAATTATTTAGAAGGAAAGAGAAAGACGTATCAGTCGCCGGTATCTTATTTTCTAATCTGGATCACCATTTTTATTCTGACCCTTTTGGGAATTGAAAAATTATTCGGGGGAAAGGTAGTAATAGATTACCAGGAATATTTCGGACCGGATTCCACAACCCGTTTCGCGATCAGCCACCTGAGCCTCGTGCTTACAGCAATAATTCCATTTCAGTCGTTGTATTTGTATTTGCTTATCACAAAAGGCAGGTACAATTATTTTGAAGCATTTGTTGCAGTCATCTATGCACTGGGCACTGTTATTTTATTCCAGTTTGTTTTCAGCATAATAGGGATATTGTATTATGCCATTTCATCAAATGGAATTGGACTTCGCGTATCCGACATTTTCAAAGTAGTTTACCTGTCGTGGTTCACATATGATTTTACAAAGAGGTTCGCTATCCGATTCAGATTGCTAAAAGGAATTATTTTTCTGATCCTGTCATTCGGAACTTTCACTCTCTGGAGGATGTATGGGTTTCCGGCGTTGTTTGGGTAGCGACAAACAGAAATGCGTATTGAATTCGATTCGTATTTTGGGTTTATCAAAGAAGAAATAAATATAAAGGAATCTATCCGCGGAAATCCTTAAAGCTCGTCCTCGTCTGAAGCGATAGCCTTGTGAGTGGGGGACGAGGATGTAAGAATGTTCAGATTACACATAGTAACCAGAAACTACAAAAAAAATCGGACGTGAGAAAGTTATTTTTGATACGACCGAGAATTGGTTAAATTTGTATCTCGTCGAATGGAATCCACTTAAAATATGAGCATCTCACACCCTCGTCCCAACCCTGCGTGGCCTGCCCGGCAGACGAGGACGAGTTCAGGGGTATTATCAGCAAAGGTAAATTCTCTGTTCAAAAATAAATTGATGAGAAATATTATAAAATTTATTTTGATTTTATTTATTTGTTTTATCAATAACAATACATATTGCCAAGGTCTTTTTTCGAATGTATGGCAGTTGGGGTATTATACAGACTCCACATATTTGAAGTGTAATTTGGATTTTACAATTGGGAATCCTTCCGTCAATAATTTCAACAGGCCAATGAATTTTAGAGCAGCCAATTCATCCATTTGTGATCCAAATGGGAACTTACTATTTTATACAAACGGAATTTATATTGCAAATGCCAGTCATGATACTATGTTAAACGGAAGCGGGTTAAATCCAGGCCAATTTGCTAATGCATGGAATCAAAATGGTCTGCCGATTTTTCAAGGAACCCTAATTTTACCCTGGCCAGACAGTTCTCATAAATATATACTTTTTCATGAAGTTATGAATTATGACATCAATGTAGATTACAATCCGAAAGAACTTTACACTTCAATAGTAGATATGAATCTTGATGGCGGACTCGGTGCGGTACTCAGTAAAAATACTATTATTTTAAATGATACTTTAGAACCGCAGATGCTAACAGCATGTCGCCATGCTAATGGGCGCGATTGGTGGGTGTTGGTAAGAAAATATCAAAGTGATGTTTATTACGAGCTATTGATAACTCCTGGCGGAATTACAGCGATCACTTCACAAACCGTAGCTGGCCCCTTAAGTATTTTTGGAGGTAGCGGGATTTTTTCTCCGGATGGAAACTGGTATGCCACATTTGACAATCAAAGTATGCTTCGTATTTATAGTTTTGATCGGTGTTCCGGAGCATTAAATTTGATTGAATATTATTCACCGCCTATTACCACAATAGCAGGCGGGCTTTCGTTTTCTCCAAATTCAAGATACCTTTATGTAAGTTCACTTGATCAGATATTTCAATATGATTTATTAGCTTCGACTATTTCAAGCAGTGAATTCCTGGTGGCAACATATGATGGATACTATTCGCCCTTTCCACCATACCAAAGCACCTTTTTATGGCACATGCTGGGTCCTGATGGAAAAATCTATATTAGTTCGCTTTCAAGTGTTGTCGATTTAACTGTTATAGAATCGCCGGATAGTGCGGGGTTATCATGCAATGTGCTTCAACATAGTTTTTTCATGGGTAGTTTTAATGTTCATAGTTTACCCAATTTTATCAATTATAATTTGCTTCAACTACCAGGCAGCCCTTGTGATACATTAGGAGTTGGGATGTCAGAAGTGGAACATAATTTCTCCATTTCGATAGCACCCAATCCTAACAGTGGGAATTTTAAAATTAGTTATTTGTTACCTCAAAACGCAAATGGAAAATTTGAAATATATGATGTTAACGGAAGGCGGGTATCTGAAATGAACCTGCCACAGTGGAGCACGTTACAATATATTTCATTACCTCCAGGTATTTCAGATGGTATATACAATTGTGTGATTTCATCGAATGGCTGGAGAGTTAGTAAAAAACTGGCAGTGATCCGTGATTGATTGGGGCGCGGGAATTGTATTATTTTCACAGATTAAACCAGTAATAAATTTTTCTTTTACGATCGATTTCAGGAATAATCATATCAAATCATAATAAATTTATCCGCCGCGGCGGATCATAACAAATCATAAAAAATCAGGAATTATAATTATATCTATCCATCACAAACCCTAACTTCTCTTTAATCATTTTTTTCATCCCCTCATCATAATTATGCTTGTTAGCCTTGTAATCGGAATAATGCTGTATTTCTTTTTTGATATATGGCAAAGCCTCATCAAATCCTCCCAGCTCCAGTTGTTCGTAGGCAGCTTTTAGATATTTTTCTGGCTCCCTGCTGAACGTTTCATAATCCATTTCAAAAAGTTGATTTTTATTTAACAAATTACTTTCGGTAAAATAAGCTTCCATAGTTGCCTTGTATGTATACAGGATATGTTCCTGCATTTGTTCAGCTGTAATAGTATGAAACGCGATCTCCGGAAGCACACTGGCATACAATTTTTGATTTGAAGCATAAACCTCATACGGGTGCCGGTGAATGTGAATGAACTTTGCATCCGGGAAAAGTTCCAGCAAAAGTTTTACTCGGCCCGTATTAAAAGGACTTTTTAAAATTAACCGTTTCCCGTTATTTTTCAGCGTGAGTTTTTTGAAAAGCAACATGATATTCCGGGAAAAATTATCACGCTCCTTTTTATTTCCGGTAAACCTTACAAACCGATCAAAATATTCCGAAAACCGTCTAGGAAAAAAAAGCGCATTGGCCATCGACTCCAGTCCCATATTAGCCAGTGCAAACTCTTCTTCCTTCGGAACATCCGGACCTAATTCGAGATTATCCATCGGGCGCTTTTCGGGAAGTACGCGTTTTGCGATACGACGTAATACATGTCCAAATGTGAACATTACATGTGGTCCCATGCATTCGTACATTTTAGAGAAAGCAAACTGCGGATCCTTACTCAACAAATACACGAGGTAGGTAGTCCCGCTTCTTGGATATCCTAAAATGAAAACCGGATTATTTACCTGCGTATTCCGTATTTTCTTGTTGTATAATATTTTCTCCGCAATAACAAATGGGATGTTGAGTAAAATGATGGGGACGGAAAACAAAAGCCTGGGCCAGAAACGTGGAGCAATACGAAAGCGATTGTCGGCAACTACCCTGAAAAAATTAGAAAAACTGCTTCCGCTGATGATATGAGTGAAAACCTTATGTGAATTGCTGAAATCGATACGCATGTGTTTATTTAAAAACAACGAAGTTGCGAAGGTACAAAGTAGGATGAAGGGTGTATAAAATTTCCCAAATAAATCCGCGTAAATCTGCCCGATCCGTTAAATCCGTGTTCTTATTTGAGTTCTATATTACCAATTAAATAAAATGGAACGCAGATTTAACGGATTTAACGGATTTACGCAGATACATTCAAGCCTTTCCGTTAAATTTGTCACGTGACCCGCTACGCTTCCGACATCACCCGGTTTTTTTGCCTGCTTTTGATGTTATTGGTTTTAGTAGTTGGAAACTCATTTGCTCAGAAAACACTGGTATTCGGACGGATTGTGGAAGCCACCACCGGCGCTCCCGTTGCGTTTGCTCATATTGCTTTCAAAGGAACCACTGTTGGCACAACATCCGATGAGCTGGGCAATTTTACCCTGGAGACTTCCGAAACGTACGACCGGCTTTCCTTCACTGCCATCGGATACCACGATACCGTGATCACCATCCGGGTTCATGAACGCCAGGAACTACGCGTGCCACTCACTTCCACCGACTATACGCTGGATGAGGTGGTGATCCACGCCGGCGAAAATCCTGCGTTTGAGATCCTGCGACAGGCGATCGCACGGAAACCCGTAAATGATCCGGAGAATTACGAAGCTTATGAATACCGGTCCTACAACAAGGCACAATTTGACCTGAACAATTTTTCGGATAAAATAAAGAAGAACCCGCTGTTCCGACCTTTCCCTTTTATCTGGGAATACCAGGATACCATGGCGAATGGCGTCCGCTACCTGCCGTTTTTGTTTAAAGAAAATGTACGCGACCATTATTACCGGAAGCAACCACCGGCTTACAAGGAATATATTATCGGCTCGCGAAAGAAACAGTTTTTCCGTGGACCGAAAATTGAAAAATTTATTGAAGAACTTTATCTCAATCCCGATGTCTATAAAAATTTTGTAATTATCCTCAACAAAAGTTTTCCGAGCCCGCTTAACGATGAATACAAACGTTTTTACAAATTCGTGCTGGAGGATTCACTTCAGAACATTGACGGATTACCTTGTTACCATATTCGCTTTTACCCAAAGGGAGCCAGTGATGTAGCGTTCACCGGTGAAATGTTCATCCACGACAGCACCTTTGCGGTGAAACGCATGGATCTTAACTTCAGCATCGAGGCGAATGTGAATTTCGTCCGTAGTTTTTACATCCGTCTCGATTACGATCGTGTACAGGAACAATACTGGTTCATCAAACAGATCCGCGTTCTGGCCGATTTCACTGTGGTGGAAAACTCACCCGAGCTGACTGGCTTTTTTGGGAAACGATTTTCGGAATACAAAAATGTTGTGATCAACCAGGTTCGTCATGATAGCATTTACACGAACACCGATCAGGCTTATGAATACGACAGCCTGGCAATACAGGATCCGGCATTTTTTGAAGCCGAGCGTGGTGATACGCTGAGTTTAGAAGAGCAAAATATTTTTCACCTTGTCGATACCATCGAAGATAACTGGAAGTTCCGGATTTTCAAAGGTGCATTCAGCACGATTGGATCGGGATGGATTCCATTTAAAAATATTGACATTGGAAATGTATGGACTTTCTTAAGCTATAATGATATTGAAGGAATGCGGATCAAAACAGGTTTCCGTACATCGAAGTTCAGCGAATGGCGTTTGCAACCGCGGGGATATGTGGCTTATGGTACGAAGGATAATGAATGGAAGTACTTTGCGGAACTGAACTGGATATTTCACAAGGTGCCCGGCCGTTATAGTTTATTGGGTGTAGCTCAACAGGAGGATGTGGATCAGCTGGGGCGAAGCTATTATGCTTTGCCGCTTGATAATTTTTTAACGTATTTCCTGCAGGTGGTCCCGCTTGATACACGAACATTTGTAAGGAACCGGCTTGCTTACCTGGAACGCCAGTGGTTTCTTGGTTTTGTGACCCGTGTAGCTGTGTTCAACCAGGAAGTAACTCCCTTTGGCGATTATTCATTTTATGAATTGGACGATACCGCTGTACCCGTAGTTGAAGATAAATTCCGGCTGGGCGGATTTCGCCTGAACGGTCGTTATGCACATGGTGAAAAGGAAGTGCATGCGAAATTCTATGATAGTGAAACGAAATTTTTCATGTTGAAATACCCGTCGGTGTCGTTCGATTATATTTATGGACAGAAGGGAATGCTGAATTCACAATTTGATTACCAACGCGCGAGCATCAGGATCGAACATCAACAACGAATGAATCGCTGGGGATATTTGTCATACCTGGTTGAAGGAGGAAAAGTGTGGGGCACCGTTCCTTATACGTTTTTGGCTATCCCTTTCGGGAACCAGGCTATTCTCACCGACCGTGCCTCTTTTAATATGATGAATTATGTAGAGTTTGCTTCCGATGAGTATATCACAGTACACCTGGAACATCATTTCGATGGGTTATTTTTCAACCGTATCCCGGGTGTGCGGGTGTTGAAGCTGCGTGAGTTTTTACTTGCTAAAGTTTTCGCCGGAAAATTATCGGATAAAAATAATGCACGGTACTGGGCATTCCCCGAACGGCTTCATCCCATAGAAGAACCGTATGTGGAAGTTGGTTTTGGTATTGAAAATATACTGAAGCTCGGACGCATTGATTTTACCTGGCGACTTAATTATCTCGATCATGATGATACGTACCGGTTTTTACCAAAACCTTCTTTTCAGTTCAGGTTTTAGATCACGTATCATTTTTAAACAGGGACGCGATGTATCGCGTCCTTACATTTATTTTTAGTAGTTTTGCATTAATGAAATTTAAGCAACAGCTCTCCTCCATACTTTTATTATTTATTATTTCTGCTTATCCTGTCATTGCGCAACAGGCATCACCGTTACTTATTGAAGCGCGTCAGAAAATGCCCCGGGCTTTTGAAGATGAAAAGGAAAGCCAGGCACTTTACGACAAGATTTCAAAAGTAAAAGATCCCGACCCGATTCTGAAAGGATACATTGGCGGGGTAAACATCGCACAATCGAAGCATGCTCCGTTATTAGATAAATCGGGCTACTTTAAAAAAGGAACGGCGCTACTCGATGAAGCCATAAAAGAAAAGCCAAACACTCTTGAATTGCTTTTTCTTCGACTTACCATTCAAATTAACTTACCATCTTTCCTTGGATATAATGACAACCGGGATGATGATAAAAAATTTGTGCTGGCAAACCTTGCGTCAGCAACACCTGACCTGCGGCAGCGGATTTCCAACTTTATCAGGAAATCGGATTTTTTTACAGATGAAGAGAAAGCAATGATTAATTGAAATGGTATGAACATTTCTCCGGCACTGATCGATTTTATTAGAACCAACCTGGTGGCAGAAGGTGTTGAAGTAAATGAAACAACTACATTCGATAGCCTGGGACTCGATTCCTTTTCCATAATTGAAATTGTATTGTTCATTGAACGGAAATTCGGCGTGACGCTTCCCGATAAGGAACTCACCAAAGAAAATATGCATTCAGTGGAAACATTGACACGCTGTGTGGAACGATACCTCTCTGTTAATTCGTGAATTCAAATAAGTCTGATATATTGACAGACCCCGGAGTACTCATCATCGGTGGTGGAGCTGCAGGTGTTGCTGCAGCTGTAGGTGCTGCACAACATGGTGTTCCGGTAGCCCTGCTGGAGAAAAATTCATTTTTGGGAGGGAAGGCTACCGCTTCGTATGTAGGTACCGTTTGCGGATTATATTATCGAAGCGAAAACGATGGAATAAACTATGCGCATTCGGGATTTCCCATGGAATTTGCGGAATCACTTTCGCGGAAGAGCAATTCAACTCCCATTCGTTATAAAGAGGGATTGAAGTTTTTGTCTTATGAAGATTCCGTTTTTAAGGAATTAAGTCTTGATTACCTAAGGAAAACTAAACAGTCGTATTTTCTGAATGCACAGTTAGTCGGAGCAGAGGTTGCTGATAATCGAATTGTAGCCGTCACAACAGTTATTGATGGCAATAAAAAAGTAATTCAACCCGGCGCAGTTATAGACACCTCTGGGTTCAACCTGGTAGCTTCATTGTTAAATCTGAATTCCATTACAAGTGACCATTACCAGGCAGCCGCTCAGGTGTTTGGTTTATCCGGGATCGGGGAGAATAATGCTGCAACTATTTCCATGAGTCTTTTGCGCGGTGTGCAGAAAGGAATTTTATCCGGGTCGTTGAAACAGTTTTATGAATTTGTTTCAGTTGTACCGGGATCTGTAAAAAACGGAAATGTTCTGTTGAAGTTGCCACTGCCGGATACAATTGTCAATGATGATGACCAACAGGAGAGATTGAATGTTTTTGCAATGTCAGCTGTACAGGAGCTAGCATTATATTTAAGAGCACAAACAGAGCTATTCAAAAATTCTGTTCTTTCATATGTTGCACCCGAAGCCGGAATTAGAACTGGTCCGCGAAATTTAGGAAGAGCCGTGCTAACAGGAAAACATGTGCTTTCCGCAGAAAAATTTCTTGACGCCATTGCACGCGGTACGTGGCCTGTGGAATACTGGGAACCGGGTAAGCCTGTGCGAATGGAATATTTCGCTATGGATGATCACTATGATATTCCAGCTGGTGCATTGCAGTCAAATCAAATTGAAAATTTATTTTTCGCCGGGCGAAATATTTCCGCAGATGATACCGCTATTGCCAGTGCAAGAGTGATTGGTACATGTCTGGCTACTGGCTATGCAGCCGGTGTGATGGCAGCGCACCAGGTAAAGGGTCAACCCCTTTCTCAAGCTGTTTCAGTTGTGCAAAACGAATTGTTTGGAACACCGGTGATCTCATGAACATAGTTCAGCTTTTTCACGATTCGGCAAACAGGTATGCAACACACCCTGCAATAATCGACGATCGTGGTACACTTTCATTTGGTGAGTTGAGCGAACTCATTAATAAATCAAGTGTATTTCTCAAAGCAAACAACATAAAACCCGGAATGGGAGTAGGAGTGCTTGGAAGCAACAGCCGGGAATTTATTATTATGGCGTACGCGGTGATGCAATGCAACGCCGTTGTATTGCCGTTATCGGACCAGCTGCGTAACGACGAACTTCAGGAAGTGATTCAAACTGCCGGTCTGCATGCATTATTAACTAATGGAATTCAGCAACTGTTACCAGGAAAAAATGCAGTGAATATTCCCGGGAGTAACTGGAAATTATTTTTTATTGAAAATGTGAAAAGTGACCGTATCGCTCCGCATGTCCCGGATGCTGCACTGATCCGATTTACTTCGGGCACAACAGGTGTTTCAAAAGGCGTGACGCTTTCACACACTACAATACTGGAACGGATTACAACAGCTAATGGTGCATTGCAACTGGGTCCCGGCGACCGGGTGTTGTGGGTGTTGTCGATGGCCTATCATTTCGTGGTTTCTATTATGCTTTATCTTCACCATGGTACTGCAGTAATTATCTGCAATGAATTCATGGCATCGGGAATATTGGAACAAATAAATAAGTATGATGCTACTTTTTTATATGCATCGCCCATGCACATACGCATGCTTGCGAATGATTCGGTAAACATGATGATGGAAAATGTTAAGCGCGTTGTTTCAACATCCACTGCAATTTCAAAAGAACAATGCGAAGCATTTTATTCACGATTTCAAAAACCTGTCAGCCAGGCATATGGTATTATTGAAATCGGTTTGCCGGTGATCAACTTTGATAAGGCTTTAGCTGCACCCGATGCCATTGGGTATGCAGTGCCCGGTTATCACGTAGCGATTCTCGATGATAATTTTATAGAAGTTCCTGCAGGTATCATTGGTCATCTTGCTATAAAAGGACCCGGTATGCTGGACGCATATTTATCGCCACCTGCATTGCGTAATGAAATTTTACAACACGGCTGGTTCATGACAGGTGATCTTGCATCGAAAGATGAAAATGGTTTGATCACTGTAAAAGGAAGAAAAAAAAGTATGATCAACGTGGCAGGAAATAAAGTTTTTCCGGAAGAAGTTGAATCCGTACTGAACCGGCATCCTGCTGTGCGAATATCTCGCGTAAGCGGTTACCGGCACCCGTTACTCGGGGAAAGCGTGCAGGCAGAAATTATTTTGCATGAGAATTCTGACTTACCCGACACAGAAGCTTTACGAAATTATTGCCGCGAACATCTTTCACCGCATAAGATCCCGCAAAAAATAATTTTTAACGAAAAGCTGCTGATGACTGGAAGTGGGAAGGTGAAGCGGATATAGTGATTTTTAGAGGTTCACTTTAAACATACAACTGTATTGAACATTATTAGTTTTGCTGATATTTTTACAAATAGTTATTCATGTAAATCAATTTTATTTATATTTCGCAAAGTTTTTTAACTGATTCTTCAGTAGGTAAGTTTAAACTTATATTTTAAAATCGACTCATTTTATGAAATTTAAGGTAGCATACACGCTAATTCTGATTTTTTATTCTGCAGTTATGTATGGACAAATGAGTCCAACCTGGACTGATATTTTTGGCTTTCCCACTTATGGACATGAGGTTTACTATGACGTTGCCGTTGATGATACAGGAAATGTTTATGTTACAGGACAAGTTGCAAACGCTAACGGTCAAGGCGATATACTTACAAGGAAGTATGACTGGAATGGAAATTTAATCTGGAGCGTTACTTATGTGCCTCCAATCCCGGACGACCTGGACTTCGGTCAGTTTATTGAACTTGATAACAGTGGAAATGTTATTGTTATGGGTGCCCGAACTGGTTCGGGAGCTAATGATATTCTTGTAGTTATTAAGTATAATAACCAGGGAATTCAACAGTGGTTGAAAACCAGGTCAACTGATTCTCAAAGTACCGACCCTTTGGAAACAATGCTAGTGGACGATTCGGATAACATTTATGTAATGCATGAAGGACCCAACTATGTTGAAATTATCAAATATAATAGTGCAGGTATTATACAATGGACATATCATCCCAATTTGCCTTCCATTTATATGAACAAAATGGAGCTGGATTTACTTGGAAATTTGTATATAACAGGTGGAGCTTCTTCTTCTAAATGGATTGGTTATTTTTCTAAACTCGATTCCGGGGGTGATGAAATTTGGGCACAGTATTTCGTTGATTCTCTTCTTAATAAATGGAATAATGATGTTGCTATAAGCAGCGACAATATGTATGCTTATGTTTTAGGTTCACTTCAGGATTCGGTAGCATTCAATAACCATTTGCAAATTCATAAGTATGATTCGAGCGGAACATTGCTTGATACATGGACATATCCAAATGCATTAAAGAAAGATATAGAGTCAAATACAGGTAAATCAATCCGTGTTGATGATTCTGGAAATATTTGTTTTTCTGTTGATGGAGTGTACCAGAATCAGAACTGCGTAATATTAGGAAAATATGATACTTCAGGAAATCTCTTATGGTATGATCATATGACATTAGGATTGCTAAATATTTCTCTATGTTCAATGACCGTGGATAAGAATCAAAATATCCTGGTTGCGGGTGCCGCAGCTGATTCTATTGATGATCGGAGTTATCTTGCAAAGTATAGTGATTCAGGAAATGTAATGTGGACAAGTTCTTTTATATCCTGTCCGGGTTGTTTAACATATGAATCATTGTTTTCTGTTGAAACGGATATTTATGGAAATATTTTTACCTGTGGCTCCACTCATAATCCAAATAACTCGACCAATTTTGATTTATGGGCATTGCTTGCATATTACCAGGTTTGTCCGCCAAATCATATCAATAATATTTCTCATCCATCCAATAAAATATGTAAAGGAGACAGTATTTTATTTGAGGCTACCGCCGGGATTACTTACCAATGGTACCGGAACAATATTCTGATTCCCGGGGCCACACAGCAAACATACAATGCATCGAAAAGAGGCTTCTATAAGTGCTATATTTCTCAAATTGATACTACCTGCAGTTCGTTTACAAATTCTCAGAAAGTATCCATAGTATGCCTCCCGCCACTGCCTCCGCAGGAAAGGGAATATTCAGATGAAGCTGAAGATTTTCTGGATATATCGGTATCACCCAATCCTTCTGTTAATTCATTTATTTTGAATATCAGTTCTGAGAATGAGAACGATCTCAGAATCGAGATCCGGGACGGTGCGGGACGTGAAATTAATACACAAATCAGGAAAATTGAAGAAGACCGGTATCTGCTGGATCAACTTTCTCCGGGATTTTACTTTGCTACAGTTCGCAGTGGCAATCTTATAAAGACTATTAAACTAATGCAGGTTGAATAATTATCAGGAAACAGAATTTTTCATTCACTACTCCTTTATTTTATCATATTTAAATAAAGCTTCTCGTATCTTAAAATCCCATTATCACGGTCAGTCACCATTTTTAATGGATAACTTTCGTCGATGGTAATGGATTTTACATTCTGAATCAATTCGCGCAAAGCCATTGTAACCTGCAATCGGGCCAACGGTGCGCCAACACAAAAATGAGCTCCTTTTCCAAAGCTCAGGTGCTGCCGGTTATTTTCACGGTGCATGTCGAATGCGCAACCATTGCTGAATTTTTCAGGGTCGGTATTGGCTGCGCCTGACATGAGAATTACAATTGAATCTTTTGGAATTCGTGTTTCGTTAAAAGTAATGTCTTTTTTTGCCCTCCTCAAAAATCTTCCCACCGGTGTATAAAAACGCAATGCTTCCTCAATAAAATCTTCCAGCTTTTCAGGATGTGTTTTTAGTTGCATGATTTGTTCCGGGTTACGGGCCAGGTGTACCACGCAGTTCGATAGCAGGCTGGATGTTGTTTCGTAGCCTGCAAAAAATATAAACGCTCCGGTCATCATCATCTCCGTAAAGGAAATTTTTCCCGGGCTCATCGCTGCCCGTAAAATATTAATGGACGCATTTTGATTTCCTGGCTCCTTTAGTTTGCCTGCAAACATCAAAAGTAAATCCAGCATCGGACTAACTGCTGCGGGGATGTGTTCAAAATTCGGACGCGGTAACGGAATATTTTTTTCACGAATGCGAACCATTTGTAAAAGCTCGTTCATGCTGCTGCTTCCCACAAGTCGACGAAGCCGCCATAGTTTACCGGCATTTCCCAATACGGCTCCTGTGATTTTTATTTTTTCTATAATGGTTGGCTCCGGGCTGCGTCGTGGTCCGGTGCCACCGGTAACAAACAGCGCGCGATTAATGGCAATGGAATCGCGATGCAGTTTCATCAGAAATTCTGGAGATCTATCAAATCCAAACAAGACCGATAAGGTTGCAAGCGGGATAACATTGGCCCAGGTGTCAAAAAGTTCCACAGGTTGATTTTGCAACAGATTACGGGTGGCTTGTTTAATTACATCCCGTATTTGAGTTTCGTAAGCCAGGATATTCTTCTGGTGAAATATTTCAGCCATCACTTCACGGATCCGTGCATGTTCTGCACCATCCATCAATGCGGGAAATGCGGCACGTTCGGAAGGAATAATTTTGCTACTGAAATTTTCGGTATCTGCGAAAACAGTTTTCACATCTTCATAACGATGCACCAGGAAAAAATTTTCTTCCTGCGGTAACCGGTATATGGCATTTCCCGGAATGCTCCTCAACCAATCATAATATGGCCACGGATTTTCTCGCGCTGATGGATCCAACGCATCGAATTCTTTAATATCCGGAATTTTATGAAATGGGCAGCCTCCGTTGTTCATGATTAAAGTAAAACTGAAGGAGACAATAAAAAATTAATGCTTCTGAAATTTGATGCTGCCCAAAACTAAATAAAAATTACACATTTGCTGACCGGTGATGTTTTATTTGGAACGTCAACATGCTCTGGATTTACGATTAAACTCTTAATTAAAGCATAAAAAACCGTTAGAATCAGTATACCGCTTATCAAATGGTTTTACCATTCGTCAAAATTACCGGCAATTTCGGGAGAGGGAATTATTAATTTTAATTATATTTGATATAGAAGTGGATTAATCATATAAAATTGGTAATCAAATGGATAAATTTTACTCCCGGGTTCGCCTTTATACACTGCTGGTCTTATTCATAGTTCCGTTTTATGGTAATAGCCAGGTCAATGAATATTTTCTGAACAATCCTGTCTGGAAAGTATCTAGTAGCTGTCAGGTCGGTCTTCCTTGTGTCCGATATGACGAATACAATTATTATGTAAATGGCGATACCCTGATTAATGGATTCACTTATGTGAAAGTATTTAAAAAAGGCACTTACAATTTCAATTGGTTTTCCTCACCGCCGGCACCACCCACCTGTGTCGGATATTTCAGTTACATCAATATTGTACCTGATTTTTATTTGCGTTCCGACAATAAAGAAATGTATATTCTTTTTGACGGCAACCCTTCAGAAACATTATTGTATGATTTTGATCTGTCGGTAGGAGATACCTTGCCTGTTACTTATAACAGTTTAAGCAATAATGTAGTTGTAACAGGAATTGATAGCCTGTACACACCGTATGGGTATCGGAAACGATTCGCAATATCGGGTCCTAATACCTGGTCAACAGAACTTCTGGAAGGTATCGGGCACAACCTGGGACTTATCGAAACGATGGATGGGGTTTTAGAATGCGGATGGAACCTGGAATGTTACAGCCTTAATGATACGGCCTGGTATCCGGCTACCGGACCCACCTGTAACATGAATGTTGGTTTGGTGGAGAATATTGTTCTCAATCCGGTCAAAGTTTTCCCGAATCCGATGAACGATCGTACTGTATTTACATGGAATACGAATTGGAATGATGTTAGCCTGACCGTATTCAATTCTGCCGGGATCGTAGTGGAGGAAGTTTCAGTGATTAATAATGGAAATTACGAGTTACTTAGAGGAAGTTTGATGCAGAGTGTTTATTTTTACCAATTGCAAAACAGCATTGGAATATTGGGAAGGGGGAAGCTGGTTGTAATAAATTAAATATTAGTAAAGAAGAACTCTCATAACGCTTTTATGTTTTTTAATAAAATTTAATCGCCGCGAATGCTTTTCAACTCATCCGAATTTGCGATCTTTTTTCCTATAGTTTTTATAGCCTACTGGTTTGTATTTAACAAATCGGTTCGTTCACAAAACATCCTGTTACTGGTAGCCAGTTATTATTTCTATGGCTGTTGGGATTGGCGATTTTTATTCCTGCTTGCCTTCAGCACTTTTCTCGACTTTTTCACTGGATTAAAAATTCATAAAAGCGAATCAACCACGACCAGGCGCATGTGGCTTACCATAAGTGTAGTTACCAACCTGGGTTTCCTTGGAATTTTTAAATACTATAATTTTTTTGCAGAATCATTTGCTGAACTGCTGCAATCATTCGGTATGCAACCGCACTTCGCCACACTGAGCATTATTTTGCCTGTCGGTATTTCGTTTTATACATTCCACGGATTATCGTATGTATTTGATATTTACAACCGGAAAATTTCACCCACAACGAACTGGGTGGATTATACGTTGTTTGTTTGTTTCTTTCCATTACTTGTTGCAGGACCAATTGAAAGAGCTACTCACTTGTTACCACAGGTGGAAAAACCGCGACAGTTTCGATATGCCGTAGCCGTTGACGGGTTACGCCAGATATTGTGGGGTTTTTTTAAGAAGATGGTAATCGCAGATAACTGCGCCGTTTATGCAAATTCCATATTTAATAATTCAGAGCAATATTCAGGAAGCATGCTGGTGTTGGGTGTGGTGTTTTTCGCGATTCAGATTTATGGTGATTTTTCGGGGTATTCCGATATAGCTTTAGGAACTGCGAGGTTACTGGGAATAGAGCTGCTACAAAATTTTAAATTTCCCTATTTCTCAAGGGACATTGCGGAATTCTGGAGGCGCTGGCATGTATCATTGTCATCATGGTTCCGCGATTACCTGTATATTCCCCTGGGAGGCAGTCGTGGCGGTATGTGGATGAGCGTCCGTAACACATTTATAATTTTTGTTGTAAGTGGGTTTTGGCATGGCGCCAACTGGACATTTATCGTTTGGGGTGCATTGAATGCAATTTTCATTCTGCCGCAAATAGTTTCAAAAACAAATCGAAACAACCTTGGAATTGTAGCACAGGGAAGATTATTTCCCACACTACGCGAGCTCATGCAAATACTGATCACCTTCACCATGACTTGTTTTGCATGGATCTTTTTCCGCGCAGATACTTTAACGCATGCGTTTTTATATGCCAGGGGTATTTTTTCATCAGCGCTGTTTACGATGCCCGTATTGGAAAAGTATGCATGGGTAGTTTTGGGCCTGGCTTTTTTCCTGTTTGTTATTGAGTGGCTGGGGCGGGAAAGCAAATATGCGCTGGAACATTTTATCGATAAATATCCGCGTTGGTTACGATGGAGTTTCTACGCATTTATATTATTCCTGATGGGCATGTTCATGCAAACTGAAGAATCACCATTTATTTATTTCCAGTTCTGATATGAAGAAATTCCACATAACGATTTTGAAATTTCTTCCATTTGCACTGGTAGCTTACCTGGTATTGCTTTTTGCATGGGGGAAGACACCGCTTCCTCTCCGGAAAAATCTCAATTACCGGATCGGCGCTTATGGCCATATGCATTCGCGAATGAAGGATGTAAAAGTGGCCGGCAAAACAGAGGTGATCATCCTGGGTTCATCACATTCATATCGCGGCTTCGACACCCGTATCTTCAATGAAAAAGGCATTCGGGCATTTAATTTGGGTTCCAGCAGTCAGACTCCCATTCAATCATTGATGCTGCTTGAAAAATATGTTGACAGGCTCTCGCCGAAGCTGGTAATCCTGGAAGTTTTTCCTGAAATTTTCGGACTCGATGGTGTTGAATCATCGTTGGAAATTGTCGCGAATGAGCAAATCGACATTCATGTTGCGAAGATGGTATTTAGGGTAAACCATATTAAAACATATAACTCATTTCTTTACGGATGGTTCAGACAGATAACAGGGGTGGATAAAGATTTTGTGCAACCACCCAACCAAAAGAAAGACCACTATATAACAGGATCGGGTTATGTTGCCAGGGATATGGAATTTTTTAAACATGTTACGTACCCGACTTCCGAATGGGAATTGAATAAAAATCAACTTAAGGCATTCGACAAGATATTACAGCTGCTTCGTGAAAAAAATATTGCCTTCATCCTGGTACAGGCTCCTTATACCAGTGATTTGTATAATTCGAAAGTGAATAATGCAACCATCGACAGTTTGTTTAAATCAAAAGGCGACTACATTAATTTTAATAACCAGCTTCAGCTTGACGATTCACTTCATTTTTATGATGCAGATCACCTGAATCAGGAAGGAGTAAAAATTTTCAATGACTCTCTGTTGAACTGGATGGCACAACAAAACTTGCCCGTAAAAATAAAATAGGGCAATCTGACCGGCTGCAACGTACCATGCAGCATCCCGAAGCTCAGGATGTTTTTTTGTTTGGTAAAATTTAATATCTTTCTTAAAATTAATCATCATATGAAAGCTGCAACCCTGTTAATGATGATCCCGGTTGGTATTTTATTATTTCCACCAAAAGTGTATTCACAGGGTAACCTGGTTGCAAATGGCAGTTTTGAAATTTATTCCGGTACCTGTCCCTTTTCGTCTCCCAACGGAGCTTTTGTACAAGTTGTAGGGTGGAAGCCGGCCAATGCTATTCCGGGGATTGGAGTGCCTCATGCAGATTTGTATTGCCAGGGTACTCCCAATTACCTTGGTTGCATGCCTGGCCCCCTCAGTGCTTCTGATGGTAATGCCTATGTAGGATTTCATACGCGAAACGTTGCTAATCCATACAACGAAGCCGTCTACCAGGAACTGCCGGTACCATTGACAACTGGAAATAATTACCGGATCGAATTCGACCTGGTAACGTGTGCATCAGGATTATTTACTTCAGGAATATCAGACTTCTGCGTTTATGCTAACACCGATACTATTATTCCTGCCTGCCCGGCTCAAAATCCGGCTGTGATAATCATAGGCTGTGTTCCTTTCAGCAATATCACTACGCAGAACTGGAGTCACCACCACATTGATTTTATCGCGCCTCCGAATGCAAACGTGCTGGCATTTTCAGGCGGGGCATGTTTCACGACAGATATCTATTACTATTTCGACAATGTCATCCTTACGGAAGCAACCGGGCTGAATGAAATTAACTACACGGATTTCACTTACACTATCAGTCCGCAACCTGTAAATGATATTTTATTTGTCAGAGTAAATAAGCCGGGTACTTACCATGCAGAAATTTTCAATGTAACCGGCAGCCTGTTGTTTACTTCGGAGATGGATGGTATGACCGACCAGGAATTTCATTTCAATAATACAATCGCTCCCGGTATCTACTTTATCCGGATCAGCGATGGAAATAAATCAAAATGCCAAAAATTTATAAAAAATTAATCCCTCAGATTTTTCATAATAGAAAATAAAAAATCACAATAGAGTTTATTTATTGATCTCAATAAATCGTTCTATATCTCTCACCAATCCAAAAACAATGATCGTATCCGATTCCTTCAGCACTGTTTCGGAATTCGGTACACCGAGAATATGCCACTCCTTATCGACTCCGAATTCTTTTTGAACTTCCGTTTCTCGCTTTAATGTAATCAGGTTAAGATTGTACTTGCTTCGAAGATTTATCTCACCCAGATTCCGGTTGGCCATCGTACGCGGTGTTTTGATTTCCACGATCTCATAATTATCGGGAAGCATCAGCGAGGTAAGGATATTTGGATTCAGCAACCGCTCAGCAACCGCAAGCCCTACATCATTTTCCGGTGACAGAATTTCTTTCACACCGATTTTTTCGAGAATCAATCGCTGGTGTTTTCCGTTGGCGCGTGCCATCAGCCGGGTTACGTTGAGTTCCATCAGTTGCACCACGCACAGCATGAGTGCTTCAAAATCTTCACCGATGGCAACCACTACGGCATCCATATCCTGGACATTCTGAGCCCGTAATGCTTTAATATCGGTGGCATCCAGGCAAACTGCATAGGACACTTCATCCTTAATATCGTCGATATGTTCTTCGGAACTGTCGATAGCCAAAACTTCAGCACCACGCAATGCGAGCGTACGTGCAATGGCATTACCGAATTGTCCAAGACCGATTACGGCGAATTTGTATTGTGACATAATAAGGGAATTAAAAATTAAGAATTAAAAATTTAAAATTATAACCTTCAATCATCTGCTGCCTACTGCTGACTGCCTACTGCTGACTTCATTTTTCAAGAGCTTGCTTCAAATCTTCCAGCAAATCTTCCACATCTTCAATTCCCACACTGAGACGGATAAGCGAATCAACCACACCTGATTTTTCACGTTCTGCTTTCGGAATGCTGGCATGTGTCATGCTGGCCGGATGACCAACGAGTGACTCCACGCCTCCCAATGACTCGGCAAGTGAAAACACTTTCGTGGCAGCCGCCATTTTAAATGCTTCTTCCATGGAATTACCTTTCATAATAAATGAGATCATACCACCGAAATCGCGCATCTGGTTTTTAGCGATGGAGTGATTCGGGTGATCTTCAAACCCTGGCCAGTAAACTTTATCGATACGCGGATGACTACGCAGGAAGTTAGCGATCTCGCGTCCGTTATTACAATGAGCCTGCATACGCACGTGAAGTGTCTTCAGTCCGCGCATGACGAGAAAGCTGTCCATGGGTCCTGGTGTGGGGCCACAGGAGTTGGTGATGAACGCCAGCTTTTCATACAGGCTGTCGTCGTTAGTACATAACGCTCCCATTACCACATCGGAATGACCGCCGAGATATTTGGTAGCCGAATGCATTACAATGGTTGCTCCGAGATCGAGTGGATTCTGGAGATAGGGCGATGCAAATGTATTATCAACTACCAGGATACACTGATTCGCTTTCGCGATTTCAGCGCAGGCACGGATATCAATGATTTTCATTAACGGATTGGTAGGAGTTTCCACCCAGATCATCCGCGTTTTTGGGTTAATATGTTTTTTGATGTCCTCTGCGTTACTCATGTTCACAAAATGAAAACGAATGCCGAACGGCTCAAAAACTTTCGTGAACATCCGGTATGAACCTCCATAAAGATCATCGGTAGCAATTACCTCATCACCGGGAAGGAGTAATTTGATAATGGTATCCTCTGCACCCTGCCCGCTCGAAAAACAAAGTCCGTGTTTTGCATTTTCAAGAGCTGCAATACATTTTTCAAGAGCAACCCGGGTAGGATTTTTACCTCTCGCGTAAGCGTAACCTTTGTGTTTGCCCGGCGACTCCTGCACATAAGTGGAGGTCTGGTAAATGGGTGTCATGATTGCCCCGGTGGTGGGATCCGGTTCCTGCCCCGCATGAATTGCTTTGGTACCAAATTTCATAATCTCAATTTCAGGCAAAAGTAAAGAAATTAACAGGGGATTTTTTCAGACCCGGAACACGGAAGCGTGAATGAAAATTTGATCCGCACATCATAAACTAATGTTTTCAGACGTTGTTAGGTGTTTTGTTACAAGGGTTTGCAAAAATCTGATTGCAGGGTACCGTAAAAAAACCGTAAATTTGCATTGACCCCTATACTATGGAAATACAGCCATCAAAACTGCTCAAGTCCATTGAATTTCCTTCCGACCTTCGAAAGTTGAAGGAGGATAAGCTGCAGCAGGTATGTGCAGATCTTCGGCAGTATATTATTGACATTGTTTCCGTTAACGGCGGTCATTTTGGTGCAAGCCTGGGTGTTGTTGAACTCACCGTTGCATTGCATTATGCTTTTAATACTCCATATGATCAGCTGGTATGGGATGTTGGTCATCAGGCTTATGGTCATAAAATCCTAACTGGTCGCCGTAAAGTTTTTCATACCAACCGTATTTATAAAGGTATTTCTGGTTTCCCTAAACGTTCTGAAAGTGAGTACGATACGTTTGGTGTTGGACATAGCAGCACATCGGTGTCGGCAGCCCTTGGTATGGCAGTCGCCTCACGCTTGAAAGGTGAAACCGACCGCCAGCATATTGCTGTTATTGGTGATGGTGCTATGACTGCAGGACTTGCTTTTGAAGGATTGAATCACGGAGGAGTTGAAGATTCCAACCTGCTGGTTGTGCTTAACGATAACTGCATGAGTATCGATCCGAATGTGGGTGCATTGAAGGAATACCTGACCGATGTTACAACTTCGCATACATATAATAAGATACGAGAAGAAGTTTGGAATGTACTGGGAAAGATCAGTAAGTTCGGACCCAATGCGCAGGCGATAGTTCAGAAATTTGAGAATGCGCTGAAGTCAGCCATACTCAAACACAGCAATCTTTTTGAATCGCTCAAGTTTCGGTATTTCGGACCTATCGATGGTCATGATGTAAACCACCTTGTAAAAGTTTTTAATGATCTGAAAGATATTCCGGGGCCAAAGATTTTGCATTGCGTCACTGTAAAGGGAAAAGGATTCGAGCTCGCAGAAAAAGATCAGACCAAGTGGCATGCACCGGGATTGTTTGATAAGATCAGTGGTGAAATTCAGAAACCGGTTAGCAATTCGCCACAGCCTCCAAAATACCAGGATGTTTTCGGAAATACACTGGTGGAGCTGGCAATGAAAAATAAAAAAATCGTGGGAATTACTCCCGCAATGCCTTCCGGTTGCTCCATGAACATTATGATGAAGGCGTTACCGGACCGCGCATTCGATGTTGGAATTGCCGAACAGCATGCGGTTACTTTTTCTGCAGGACTGGCAACACAAGGACTGATTCCGTTTTGCAATATTTATTCTTCGTTTATGCAACGGGGTTATGACCAGGTAGTGCATGATGTAGCGTTGCAAAATCTGCATGTTATTTTTTGTCTCGATCGGGGAGGCCTGGCTGGTGCCGATGGTCCGACTCATCACGGGGCTTTCGATTTTGCTTATTTCCGCTGTATCCCAAATATGGTGGTTGCAGCACCGATGAACGAGGAAGAGTTGCGTAACATGATGTACAGTGCAACGCTGCACAATGGTCCGTATTCCATCCGTTATCCCCGTGGAAATGGTGTAATGATCGATTGGAAAACACCACTACAACAGCTTGATGCCGGTAAAGGAAGGAAGATGAGAGGTGGTGAGGAAATCGCAATCCTTACTATCGGGCATCCCGGTAATTTTGCAGTTCAGGCCTGTGATATTCTGGCAAGAGAAGGATTTTATCCGGCACATTATGATTTCCGGTTTGTAAAACCCCTTGACCTGGATCTGCTTGCTGAAGTTTGCAGTTCCTATACGAAAATTATAACGGTGGAAGACCACGCCATTCAGGGTGGCTTTGGAAGCGCAGTTGCTGAAGCGATTATGGATCACGGTTACCAGGTACAAATGCATCGCCTCGGTATTCCGGATCGGTTTATTGAACACGGAGAACAGAAAGAATTGTACGTGGAATGTGGCTTTGATACCCAGGCTATAATGAATGCAGTTCGAAAAATGGTAGGTTCTGCATATCTGGTTGATAGCTAACCGATGAATATTGCAAGTTAATTGGCTGAATATCAATAAATTAAATCAACAAATATACTTATTGATATCAATTTAACCATTCACATAAAATTTCTTGATTTCTTCCGGTATTCTTATTACTTTTAAACTTCCAAATTGTAAAATTTTAAAAACCACAAAGATGAAATACATCAGCACCTTGTTTGTTGTAATTGCACTATTTGCAGTCAGCACTGTAAATGCACAGACAGCCTCCAAACTGAATAGCCAGAGCTACACTTATGTAATGAAAGATATGAATGGCCTGGGTCCCGAGATCATAGACCAGATGACTTTCGGAGTAGGTGAGGCAACTTCAAGTGAACTTGGAAAAACCGGTTATTCCAAAGGTAAAGTAGTTGAAAAAAATGCAGGCGCAACGTCCACTTTTGAAATTACATTTAACAATGCAGCTAAAGGAAGCTACGTTTACAAAGGAACTGCTGCCGGTGCTACTATTGATGGTACTATTGCAGTTACTGATGTTAACGGAGTACAAACAACTATGGCATTCCGTGGCATGTTGACTGAAGAATGGAATAACATTCAGAAGGAAAAAGAAGCTGCAAGACAGAAAAAATAACAAACTGTTTCTTTCATAAAACACAAGGCTGTTACTTAGTAACAGCCTTTTTTCGTTCACAAGGGAAGCTCTAAAAATCTACTTATACTGCGTTATGCGGTTTTTTTAAAATCCTCATCCCGTCATTTTCGTCGGGCTCCGGTTTTTAAAAAACCGCATGCCTTGTCTAAGCTCCAGAGCTTCCCTAAATTGCCTAAGCGTTTTTAAGAGTTTCCCTAAATTATTACTCTGGCAATTATTGATTCATCTTTGAAAACTTTTGTTGAGCAGTAATTCCATTATCGAAAATGAATCGCGCTACGTACCAGCCGTCAGCAAGTCCTGAAACATCGATGAATTGTTGTTGTGAAGTTCTCTCATTCAATTCAAGAACTTCTTTTCCGGTAAAGTCATAAACAATGACCATAATCGGTTGGCTGGAAGTTCGATAATAAATTTTATCGGAAACCGGATTTGGATAAAGCTGAAAAGATAAATATTCAGTTTCAACAATTCCGGTATTTAAGAGGAACACATTTGATATGGCAGTGCAACCATTACTATCAGTAGCTGTGACGGTATAATAACCATTCGAAGTTGTTAAAAGTGTATCAGAATTTGCTCCTGGTATTACCACGCTATCCAACGACCATTCATAAGTAATAAAACCTGGAGTTGCAAAAAGCGTATCTGCGGATGCCGTGATAACAGTTGCAGCAGGGTTTGCAAAAACGGTAATAGTGGTTACCGTTAGCGTATCGGTTCCGGAAGCGTTTTCAACAATCAGCGTAACGTCATATGTGCCCGGGGTGTTATAACATATGCTTGCAGGATTCTGCAGGGTGGAGAAGCTTGTGGTTCCTCCTGCAAAAACCCAGAACCAGGAAGTCGGATTATTGGTTGACAGGTCAGTGAAATCGACACAGGATCCTGCGCAAATGGTGGAATCTGAAACTGAGAATGCTGCCACCGGTGGAGGTGAACTCACACTGGCGGTGATGAGGAATTCATCGATGGCAAAACCCGGATCATTCGCAGTGAACGTGACATTGTTTACGAAGCGAAAACCAAAACGAAGGGAAGCCTGGCCCGCAAACGCAGGTATGGAAACATTGCGTGTTGCCCACGTTGACTGATTTGAATACTGTGCACTGGGTGAAGTAACCAAAGTCCATGTTGTGCCGCCGTCAGTGCTGTAATACAATTCTCCAAATATATTTTGTGAACCCGCACATAACCATATAAAGGAAACGTTAACGGAGTCATAACCTGTTGTATTAATATCCTGCGACATGCGGCTGAAATTGGTTTCATTTCCACCACATAATCCATTTGCCGCAAGATAAGAGCAATTGTAAATGCCCGCCGCTTGTCCCGCATCGCTGATCATATGCATATAATAAGTGGATGGCCCACCGGTTGTTCCCGCCGGTTGTAAAGGGGTATCGGGTACGGTAAAAGTTGTGGGAAATCCACTGCAGGTAAGCTGACCGCTGCCACCAGTGTATTCATTGTTTATGATCCATTGATTATATCCGACAGCAGCGCTAACACCACCTTCATCAGCGCTGTTGATTGTAAAAGATGCTCCGCCGGTTTCGAATCGTTCATAAATTAATGTATCTCCGGTTTGGGCCTGCAGAAATGCAGGAATTAGTAAGGTAAGGGTCAGGAATAAGTGCTTCATGGGTTGATTGGTTGGGTGTTTAGGCTAAAGTAAGCGATTGTTTTAATTTACCAAAATCGATATTCTAAACCGGAAACCGTATTTTTGGATATTGCCTTACCAGGAACTGTATGCAAAAAATTTTAACAGTATTGTGCTTTTTTTTCCTGATAAATTCCTGCCCGGACATATATGCCACCACCGTTTCGGGAAAGGTTACCGGTGCAAACCGGGAACCTCTTGCATTTGCGAATGTTTATATCAAAGGCACATCCGTGGGAACAACCACCAACCAGGATGGCTTTTACCGGTTGGAAATTCCGGAAGGTAAATGTGAGCTTATATTCCGGTTTCTTGGTTATAAAATGCACATTGAACAACTTGATGCCGGAAGCAGTCCCATTCAGCTTGATGTAAAGCTTGAACCCGAAAATTATACACTCACTACGGTGGAGATCCGGCCTGATGATCTGGATCCGGCGTATGCTATCATTCGCAATGCTATTGCAAAACGGAAATTTTATCTGAACCAGGTCGATGAATATTCCTGTAAAGTATATGTTAAAGGGTTACAGAAAATCACAAAACATCCTGAAAAAATATTAGGTGTTGAAGTGGATTTGAGTGAGTTTGTTGACAGCACTACCGGTATCGCCTATTTGTCGGAATCGGTTTCGCAATTACATTTCAAAAAACCCGACCAGTTCAAAGAAACGATGATTTCATCCCGCATTAGCGGTAACAACCGGGCATTTAGTTTCAACCAGGCATCGGACATGAATTTTAATTTTTACGAGAACATCATGATGGCTGAAGGATTGAGCCCGCGGGGTTTTATTTCTCCCATTGCTACTTCCGCGCTTTTTTACTACCGTTACAGGCTGGAAGGATCTTTCTATGAAAATGGACACTGGGTAAATAAGATTGCGGTGATTCCCAAGCGCAAAAATGATCCGGTGTATTCAGGTTATATTTTTATCCAGGACAGCACCTGGAGAATTCATAGCACAGATTTATACCTGACCAGGGATGCGCAGATTCAGTTTGTCGATACCTTACGCGTCAACCAGGTTTTTATTCCTGCCACTAAAGCCGACGACGTCTGGATGCAGGGAAGCATAACATTCAGTTTTGTTTTCAGCTTTATGGGCTTCGAAGGCAATGGAAATTTTGTAGGAGTTTTTTCTGATTACAAAATAAGTCCGGGGTTTGAGAAGAAACACTTTAAAGGAAGTGTGATGAAGATTAATGAAGATGCCAATAAACGGGATACAACTTATTGGGAACTGATTCGACCCATTCCATTGACATTGGAAGAATCAACAGATTATTTAAAACGCGACAGCCTCATCACAATAAAAGAATCAAAACCTTACCAGGATTCGCTCGACCGGAAAGCGAATAAATTCAAAGCAGGTAATTTATTATCGGGATATACCTACAGTGACCGGTATTCGAAAACCACAATTTCGTTCTCATCGATGTTAGAGAATATACAGTTCAATACCGTCGAAGGACTGGCAATTGGACTGGAAGCGGATATGGAGAAAAAATTCGAATCACTGCGGTCTCTTGAATTAGGTGCGATGGCCCGGTATGGATTCTCCAATTATAAATGGAATGGTGTTGCGAATATTAAATATCATTATAACAAAAAGAAATTTGGGTATGTAAGCCTGGAAGGTGGTGACGATCTCATTCAATATAATGAAGCCATGCCAATCGGACCTGCAATCAACACCTGGTACACGTTATTTGATGAGAAGAATTATATGAAACTTTTTCATAAGCAATTCGCAAAAGCAGGCACAAGGTATGAGATCATCAATGGTGTTAGATTAGAAGGTGCAATTGAATATTCAACAAGAAGCGCAGTTACCAACCACACCGATTTTTCATTTGCAGATAATGATGAACCGGAATATACGTCGAATAACCCGCTTCATCCTGGTGACGATTCTCCTGCATTTAATGATAACCAGGCCTTCAAATTATTTATGACTGCCAGGGTCCGGCCAAAGCAACGATATATTGACCGGCCTGATGGTAATATCATCCTGGGATCAAAATACCCAACGTTCATTCTGAATTATGAAAAGGGTTTTGATGGTTTTGCCGGCAGTGATGTAAATTACGACCGGTTGGAAGGTGGAGTAACAGACAATATCCGCCTTGGAATGATTGGCAAGCTGAATTATTCTGCCTGGTACGGAAAGTTTTTAAATGATGATAAAATGTATTTCATGGATGTCGCGCATTTCCTGGGAAATAAAACTTTCTTCACCGGATTTGAAGAACGACGCTTTGATTTGCTCGACTATTATTCCAACAGTACCGCTGATGAATATTTCCAGGCATTCGCCGAACATGAATTTGGAGGATTTTTCCTGAACAAAATTCCGTATATCAGAAAACTCAAGCTGAATGAAATCGCAGGGTTCCGGTATTTGCATATTCCAGGTCTGGATGACCATATTGAAGTTTCAATTGGTCTTGAAAAATTGGGAGCTATCCGCGCCGATTATGTGATGGCATTTACTAACGGAAAAGTGCGATCAGGGTTTGTGGTGGGAATACGGGGGTTGATCGGTAGGTAGATTAACAAGGAAGTTTATTAGTAACTAACTGAATTATTTCACAATTTAATTATTCGCAGAACCTTGCTCCTTTCACCCATCCAGACTTTCAAATAATATATTCCAGCAGCGGGAGCAATAAGATTAATTCGATGTGTTCCTGGGTTATATGGGTGCGAGGGATATGACAATACAGTTTTGCCGAGTGCATTAAACATTATAAAACTAATGTCAGTTTCTGAAAGTAATTTCACAACAAGATCCGTTTGTGAAGTAAATGGATTGGGTGCTACATAAATTTGTGGTTCTGGAGTGAATTCAGTTGTTCCGGTAATAATACTTATAATCGTGTCGGCTGTTGCAGTGCAACCCAGGGAATCAGTAATTGTTAAGGTAATGGTATAGATTCCACCCATTGCATATGAATGCACGGGGTTTTCAATTATGGTGGAATTTCCATCTCCAAAATTCCAATACCAGCTGGTGAAGCCAGTACCTGTTCCTGAAAATTGAATTGGATTTCCAATTAAAAGAGATCCTGTGATTCCAATCGACACCTGTGTTATATGCACATTAACCGGAAATGTAATCTGGCTGAATCCTGATGCATTGGTAACAGTTAACGTAACATTGTAGGTTCCGGTAACACTGTATTGATGTGTAACATTTTGACTGGATGAAGTGTTTCCATCCCCAAAATCCCACAGCCATGAATTAGGAGCATTGGATGACATATCGATAAATTGAAAGATGCCATTACAGGTGTCAATTCCTACTACCATGTATTGTGCAGTCGGAGATTCAAACGGATATATTTTTATTGTGTAATCTTCAAATTGTCCTTCAATAGAATTAGTACAGGAAGTTAATAAAGGTGAAGTGGCATTTTCTGATCCTACGCGCATTCGGAGTGGAGTATTTAATACCGCACCGGTTGGTATAGTGATCTGGCCGTTGTGAATCAGTGCAGACAATCCGGTAAATACCTGCTCTGTTACGGATAAATCGCCATCATTATTGAAATCAATCCAGACAAAAACATTTTCGTTAATCAGTGGCCCGTTAGAAATGGATACGGGGTATTGTATGCCTTCCATAACCTGAACGGGAGAAATACACGTAAAATCTTCGTACCCTGAAGTCGCATCGGGACTTGTGTTGTTGAGATTTGCAAAACTGAAACTGGTTATACCCATCCCACAACAAGTATTGATTGTTTGAGGAATACAATTAGCTGCAACTGGTAAAATATTAACCTGTAAATTTATCTGGACAAATACTGAATCACAACCAAAGCCATTACATGTTACCAGGGAAACATTGTAAACACCGGAGCCATTATACAAATGTTGTGGTGCGGGTAATGTAGATGTACTGCCATCGCCGAAATACCATAAATAGCTTGTGGCGGGATTACTTACTTGCGATGTAAAATCCACCAACCCTTCACAATTTAATAAATTATAATTTATAGCAGCACATGGAGTTGGAGAACTGGTAACCGTAACCGGTATTTCAATCAGTGGATTTGACGGATCATTGGTTTGTATGCTAAATGTATAAGTATGTGTTCCGCCTGGAAGTGAATCAGAATTTAAATAGATCACAAACATTGCGGAATCACCGGGTAAGATTGTTATGTCGGAAAGAGAAGTACTGAACCAATAAGGCAACGAATTCCGTGCAAGCCATTTCATGGAATTCGCAATTATATTAACCGAGTTTGTGTTTGACGAAAAGAAATCAAATCCGGCGTAAACAATTTCTCCGTAACCAAATGGCCAGGTAGCAACAACATCGTTTGTCCCTTCCTGTACCAAATGTTGTGTTGACGGATTGATAATATTCAATGATAATGTTAGATTTGGAGCAATAAATGGTTGCACTATATTATCAATAATAGGGTGAGTTCCATTTACGGTCAACGTATCCCAGGTTACATTATTTTCAATATTAAAATCCATCAATCCCGTATTCAACCACGCCTCTCCATTTAATGCTTCCGAAGCACAAAACAAAACATTACCGCCAGTCTGAGCAAAATTTTCGAATACCGGCGACAACGGTAGCAAAACAGCAGTAATTCCGGTCTCAAATTCAGGAAATAAAAGAATATCTGTTGTATCGAGATATGATTTAATCAAATCCGGATCTTCAGTATTTGTTCTGTAAACTGTGTAATTGGTAAACCCGGTATTAATTGCATTCAGAGTATTTATATATTCAAATAGCGAATCGACACCATAACCAAATGCAAGTACTTTTAATGGACCCGGTGGTGGAATATCATTCGGGTCAATGATGAGCGGAGCTCCTCCGGAATTATACAGGGTAACCGGAATTGCGATAATTTCAGAACATGTGAGGGTTTCATTTATCGTTGATACATTACATGAAGCAAGCGGTTGAACAGTTGCATTTGTGGTTAAACAAACTATGGTGTCGGATGCATTGTTTTGAAGAACCAGGTTTGAATTATAAATCCCCTGTACCAATGGCTCACAAGTTACTTCGATTGTTCCGGTGCTAAATGCAGGTATTGCAAGACTTGAAACAGAAACACTATAGGGAGGATTTACGCTGATATTATCAACGATTAAACTATCGCAACCTGCATTAATAACCTGGATGTTTTGTGAATATGAAAATCCCAGCCATGTATTTTCAAAATCAAGACACGTATCGCTGAGTGCCAGCAATGGCTCGCCAGTGACAAGGAATGTGCAAGGTAAATCATAAACTGGGAAGTGCGGATCATTCGTAGCAATATGCAATATTTCATTATAGCTGCCTGCAATCAGATCAGCAGCACTAAAGGTTATATTAATTGTAACAGAGCCCTGTGGTAAAATTGTATCACTTGTTGATTGTAAATGGATCCATGGATCAATAGGATCTTCTGCGACCCATTTCATAATATTTCCGGCAAGTTTGGTAGACCAAATATCAGTAGTATCGTAATCAAACCCATTATAAACCACTTTGCCGTAGCCGGAATCTTTATATGCGACTAAAGAAAATCCATTTGAATCTGAAATAAGTGGAATGAATCCCGAACCGGGTGAAATGTCCAGGGTGAAAGAATTGGATATCCCGGTAATCGTTTGTGGAAGTGAATCGGTTATTACATGATTTTGACCTGAAACATTCAATGTTGCGCCAATTGCATTCGTTGCATAAGCCCCTTCAATCAGACCGGTATTAAATATGTTATTACTGTAATATGAATTTGTACCATGTATCACTACATCTCCACCACTATTAATAAAAGCTGAAAGAACTGTATCCAGGGCAGCATAATTATTATTATTTCCGTTTTCCTGCTTTGCCATGTAAAACACTTCTTTTCCTATAAGTTCATTTTGAACAGAACCCGGACTTGAATTGCTGAGTGTTGTTAACCGGAATCCGTCAAATGTTTGCCGGATAGCATTCATAGTGTTAGGATATTCATTAAAATAATCTGCTCCGTAAATGAAAGCTAATACATCAGCTGAATCCAGTCCCATAAACTGATATGTCAAAGGCATATCGCCGGTATTGTAAATCGTAAAGGAAACTGTAATAGAATCACCACAGGTTACAGTGGCAAAAAGGGAATCGTCAACAACAGTTATTTCCGGACTCGGAGATCCCGCTCCTTCAACACAAATTATGGTATCGTTTACATTATTAGAAAGCAGCAGTGTTCCGGAAAAAGACAAAGTGCTGTCAGGATAAAATGCAATTGGTAAATAAACCGTATCCCATGGCTGAACAAAAAATGAAGAGTATGCCGGAATAAACTGAGGCCCTGAAGAAATTACAGAATCAATTACCAGGGTATCACATCCGGAGTTGATCACCATTAAGGTATCATAGGCATAAGTGAATTGCTGAATGGTGCCATAATTAAAACAAGTGTCGGATAATATGAGTTCGGGACTGCCAGTGACAGTTAAATTAAATTCCACAGGTGTAAATTGCTGCAGGGAATCATTTGAATTTATTTCAAGTGACAGGTTATAGTTTCCTGCAATAAGGTTTTGGGTGTTGATGGAAATATTTATATACGTAGTATCATTGGTTGAAAGCGTATCGCCATATAAGTCGGGAATAAGTGCGGTGTAAGGTGAAAGTCCGGATGCCCATCGTACAGCGTTTCCTATAACCTGGGAAGCAAATGTGTCGGGTATGCCGAAACTAAAACCCAGTAAAATTACTTTACCCCTTCCCAGGCTCCGGTATCCGGCAATTGTTTTACCCTGAATAGAAATGACTTTGTGAAAATCGGAATTTACCGTATCGTATGCATATGTATTAGGCTGAGCATTAAACATACCCTGCAGACTGTCGGATAAATGATGAAACGGATCCTGAATATCCAGGGTCATCCCGGTGACATAAGTAGAGGCACTGATAGTAAGCAATCCGGTTTGGTTCAGCGCCTGTATATAATCGTTACCGACAATTATAACACGGCCACCATTATTTACAAAGGATGTCAGAATAGGAGCAAACTGCAAATTTAAGCTGTACGTCTGAGGTATAATTAAAATATCTTTGTTTATCAGACTATTTTGTAATACTGAAGGGAAGGAAGTATTGACTTGTGATAATGTATAGTTTGTAAAATGCTCATTTATTGCGTTCAGAATATTGGTAACTGTAGATGTATTTACACTTGTTGTATAAAACAGAATTTTTGCCGGGCCACCTGATGAGTAAACAACCGAAGAATCTAAATCAAACACCAGTTGTCCCGGACCATTATTTGAAATCGCAATTTGTTGTACAGCTGAATCACCACAGGGTAGCGTAAGAGTAAAGCTTGAAGGATTTACCGATATAGATGGGAAATCCTGCACATTAATAACCTGTGTAATGGTATCGGAACTTGCGCAATTGGATGCGATCAGTGTCACGTTCTTTATTCCCGGAGTTGTAAAATAATGCTGCGGGTTTTGTTGAGTAGAAGAGTCTCCGTCTCCAAAATCCCATATCCACTCCAGCGGGTCATTATCTGATGAATCCGTAAACTGAATAAATGAATTTACCGGTGGTGCCTGATTACTTGCAACAAAATTTGCATTTAATTGAGGAGGAATATTAACAGTTGTAGTCCACGTAATTTTAAAACCATCACCAGGGTTGGAATTATTACTGTAAAACCTGATTAATGCAGAGCTCCCGGTTGTAGTAATTGTTACAGGCGTAAAATTTCCATATGAATAAGAAAACAAAACCGGAGAAGCTGTAGTTGATCCATCATAAACAGTCAGGAATTCAATAAAACTGAATAAACTCAGGGATAATGAATCAATAGTAATTGAAATTGATGTTGCACAATCTGGTGCAATCAGCGCACTACAATATTCATAATAACCATACGTACCGTTAGGCCCTCCGGAATCGTATAAGATACCCGAAACGTCTGTGATAACAGGCGGGGTGCTGCACATGTAAAAAGTATCG
>JANWID010000288.1 GCA_025450095.1 Bacteroidia bacterium
TATACGAAAAACACATATAACATATCAGCAGCTACTCTTGAAAGGATTCAATTGCATTGGGGTGGCTATATGGAAAAATGGCAGTATGAGTTACCCCCGGAACTTGTGGTTGATGCAAGTAATTGATAATTAATGATATATATTTTAGTTTTTCATGCTTAACAAAATCGTAAACAACATTTTCAGGTCACTCTCCAAAATATTATTTCGAAATTGGTACATTTGACCTTTAAAATATTGACTAATTTTATGTCGGATAAAAATTCCCTAATAACTAAACTTTAGTTCTATGAAAAAAAATGTGTTCAGCTTAGTTTTAACATTCCTGGTAATTACGTTGGCAGGATGTTACCCGGATGGTCCTGAGTATGTCGATGAGTATGATATAGTCTATACCAATCATGACGCGACTTTCGCTTTTGGTGGAAAAGGCACTTATTCCATGCCTGATTCTGTAGTAAAAATTACAGGTGACGCTGTAGCTGGTGACCCGCTTGTATTTGTAAGTCCGGGTTATGCCAATACAATCCTGAAACGGATAGAAGATAACATGAAGAATCATGGTTATACCCGTGTCAGCAATCAGGCGTTAGCCGAGCTGGTTTTGTTTCCAAGTGCCGTAGAAGTAACCAATATTTCATATTATTATGATTATTGGGGTTACTATTACGGATGGTATTACCCTCCCTATTATGGAGGATGGTATTATCCTTATCCAGTTACAACCAGTTATACAACAGGATCATTATTTATGACATTGACAGATAATGTCAATACAAGTCCAACCGATAAACATAAAGTAGCATGGATAGGAATCGCAAACGGGCTTTTGGAAGGCGCATCCTATGATTTTGACACCAGGATCGAGAAAGCGATAGACCAGGCATTTGCTCAATCTGAATATTTACATCCTTAACACTTAAATCATCTTAAACTATGAAAAAAATAGTTCTTTCAATCATATGTATTTCAGCTCTGTTTATGAAGCCTGCTTCTGCACAACATAACTTTTATGCATTCACTTACACAATGGGTTTTAGCTCCGGCGATTTCAACGATTTTATTGGGCAAGGTAGTTTCAGGGGTGTTACGCTGGACTATCGGCACATGTTTAAAGATAACCTGGGCGTAGGTGTTGAATTTGGATGGAATGCCTGGTTCGAGGAAAGGGATTATGCTACTTATACTGACGGTACGCAATCAATTAGTGGAAAACAGTTTCGTTACTGCAGCACAGTTCCTATGTTGGCTTCCGCTAACTACTTTATACTTCCTGGGGAAAAATTCAATCCGTATGCCGGACTTGGAATTGGTACCATGTTCAGTACTTCAGAATTGGATATGGGTGTTTGGGCATTTACTGATGATACATGGCACTTTTTGCTAAAACCTGAAATCGGATTTGTTTACGAAATAAACCCTGGATTTGGTTTGACAGTATCTGGAAAATACTATGCTGCCTTCGAAACAAAGGAAACATTATCCCGCAATTACATTGCAGCGAACGTTGGTATAGCCTGGGGTTTTTAGTTATAATCAATTAAAACATAACGGGGGATGTAACTATGATTACATCCCCTTTTTTATCTTTACATGGATTAATCATTTCAATGATGTTCAAGTCGCGTGAAGTGTTATTGCCTTTATTGTTACTGCTTTTATCAGCATGTGCCGCTGGAAATAAAACAAGCATGGAGAAGAAAAATATTTTTTCTGGTGGAAAATGGAACGTCGAGGAGTTTTCTGAAAAGAAAATTGATCCTGCAAAAGCAGGCAACCAGGTACCATTCATGGACTTTAACATGAATGATAAATTAGTTAGTTTGTTTGCCGGATGTAACCGGTTGAGCACCGGGTTTGAAATCAGAAACGACACAATTACATTTCAGAACATAATTGCTACACGAATGGCATGCCCTGAAATGGAGTACGAGACTACATTACAACAATTGCTTGCTCCTGGTGATTATACCTTCAGTGAAAAAAACAACACACTTCTGATTTTCAAAAAGGGAAACGAAATACTACAATTGATCAGGCCCTGATTATACTTCAAAACAAATTAAAATCACACTATTTATGCAGTCAAGAAAATTTATTAGAATCGCATTATTGTTTTCAATCATAGCATTCCTTACAAATTCCTGTACACCCACATTAAAAGTAACGGGAAGCTGGATTAATAAGGAAATGGCGGGCAAGAAAAAATATTCAAAACTCTTTGTGATTGCTTTGGCAGAAAAATTTGAAGTGAAAACAAACCTGGAAATGAATATTGCACTCGCTGCAGTTGACAGGGGATTGAGTGTTGTGAAAAGTACTGATATATTTCCGTATACATTTTCAAAAGATAACATTCCAAATAAAGAAATTTTGCTTGAAAAAATTTTAAAAGCAGGCTGTGATGTAATCTTAACTGTGGTTCCTATCAAAAAGGAAAGCGAAACCAGGTACGTTGAGAGCAGTGTGGGTTACACTCCAAACATGAATCCATATTATGGTAACTTTTATAACTATTATAATTATTACACTCCAATCGTGTACTCTGAGGGTTATTACGAGACCGACCACAGTTATTTTCTTGAAAGCAACCTGTATGATTTCGAAAGCGGTAATATGCTTTGGTCGGTGCAATCGGAAGCGACCAACCCTGCCAGCATTGATGCCTTTAGTAAGGAATACACTGAAATGCTCGTAAGGGAATTGGGCAAAACTGCTTTGAAACAGAAATAAAATTATAGTGTACAGAAAGCATGCTGCTGTCTGTCTGCTTTCTAAAAACTGACTAACCCTGACCCTGCACGAGTGCCTTAATGTATTTACTGTAATTAAATCATTCGTTTGACACCATGCAGCCTGCCTGCCGTGATATAACTCTAATAATTTTTACTGCTCGAAACATTTATCAACCCAAATTCAATTGTATAAACGTTCGGCAGGCAGGGTCAAAGCAAACCCTGACTAATCCTGACTAACACTTCGACAAGCTCAGTGCGACGCCCTGACCAACCCTGACTTTTAAAGCGGTATCCCAATCGTTACCGTGGTTCCTTTGCCGACTGTACTGTCAACGGTGATATAACCACCGAGAAGCTGGAGAAAATCAGTGATGATATAATAGCCCAATTGATTTCCCAAATTGGTTTCGGGATGTGCCGAGGTAATCTGGTCATTTCGTGATATAATTTGCTCAACAACACTTTTTACATCCGGAGTCATACCAATACCATTATCAGATATACTGATTAAATAATGTCGCTCCTCCTCTTTCGTACTTATGCGGATGTTTCCTTTTTCAGAATATTTGATTGCATTGGAGAGGATATTTTGAATCACGATCATGAGGATGGTGCGATCAGAAAGAATGATATCCTCTTCAGGCACTTCATTTTTGATGCCAATAGCTTTGGTTTCAGCCATTCCTTTTAAGGGTTCAGCAATTTCTTCAACAAAATCATGCAATCCAATGTGATCCTTTTTAGGAACGATCCTGTTATTCTGGAATTTCATCCAGTTAAGAATATTGCTTGCGTTATTATAAAGCTTATCGGACGCAAATTCGATATCATTCATACTATCAATAAGCTTATTCCTGTCAAGCATATCAGGATTTTTCTTTGATATCCTTGAAACCATTGAAATGAATTTTAATGGCGTGATGATGTCATGTGAAATGATGGAGATCAGTTGGTTTTTTACCTCGATTGATTCCCTGAGAAAATGTTCTTTTTTGGCGAGTTCCACAAAATTTTCACTTAACTGTTCATTTACATTTTTTAACTCAACAGTTCGTTCCGCGATTCGTTGTTCCAGCTCGATATTCTTTTTAATAATCCTTCTTGAATTCAAAACAATAAAAAGATAAATTAATCCGGCAAAAGATAGGATAGCAAGCAAAATGAAAATAGTTCTTTCATAAAATTTCTTATGAACATAAAAGCCAATCGATGTTTCAATATAAGGCAGGGAGCCCGATTTTTGAAGTTTGCGTAGCTTGAACTGATAATTACCGGAAGAAAGATTGGAGAATCGTACATAATCTTCGTTCGCATTTAAAGAGGTCCATTGCCGGTTCAACCCCTCCAGTTTATATTCCAGGTTCAGATTATCTGAATTTCCCCAATAGGGAGTTGCAAAATGAATTTCTACCATTTCATGATTTGCAGGTATTTCAGCTGGTGTAGAAAGTGAAACCTGGTGTTTGTCATAGTATAAATCATCAATAATAATTTTTTCATCCGGATGTTCTTCCCGGATTTTTTCCGGGATCAGCCATACAAGACCCTCCATGGTTGGATAGGAAACATATCCGTCCTTCAACCTGATCACTGGAGGTGTACAACCACCATTGAATTCCGTATTGATAATACCATCATCATTTCCGAATGATTCGTAATGAATTTTGTTGTTTTGGTTTTCAATATAATCGAGAATATTCTGATACCTTGTACGGAACAATCCATTGTTAGTCGACAACCACATGAAATTGTTATTATCGATGAAGAAGCTGTGCACATGTGACAAATACTGATTTTTATCAACGGGCAATTTTATCACTTTTCCATTTTGCCAGACATAAAAACCATCTCCATATGTGCCGACAAACATTTTGTCGCCATCACGGAAAAATACCCGCGCACAAATATTTTTCAGCCCGTTTACTTCTTTTAACAGGCTTGACTCCGCATCGAGATACGCAACGCCCCTGCATCGTGCAATCCATATATTGCCATCAGGTCCGCGTTTCAGGTATTCTATCTTGGAGTCGGGTGAGCGATCGGATCGATGAAAAATATGATGATATTTCAAGTTTTTGATATAACCAATTCCGATTTCATTCCCCACTAAAATAGAATCTCCATCTGCTTCAAAGCAATAGTACTCCCTGCAATAAGGTGCTGGTATCATTCCGCGTGTACCATCATCAATATCAAGATAAAAAATAGTATCAATAATTGTATAATACATCCTGTTTTCTTTATCCTTGATCAGGCATTCCTGGCTGCA
>JANWID010000289.1 GCA_025450095.1 Bacteroidia bacterium
GAGCCATAATCCATAAGACAGAAAGCCAGCTTGGCGCCATTTCCCACGATAGGCCAGTTTAGTGGATTGGGATCGATGGTCTGTGTACGCAATGAATATTTTCCCCAGTCATCCACATGCATATGCCCGTGAGAAGGGTGATAGGTCATGGAACCGGCATCACGGTCATAAGATGTCATCGTGTTTCCGTTTTTATGATACACCCTTTGGACGACAAGCTGCTTGGGAGGCAGGCCGGTAACCGGACAGGTGGCAGGGGCAGTGCCTACGATGGTATCATTTCCACAGATATACTTATTGGTAGTCCGGACTTCCAGGGGGCCATGCCCTATATTCGGAGTAGATACAGAAACCCGGAGCAACCCGTTATTAGATCCGTTTCCAGTCTGTGAGTATTCGATGACGCCATTGTTACCGGACACTTGTAGTGGCGGACGAGCTACAATCATATCAGGTAGCAGGTCGCAATTACTACTGGTAACGGTTGCGCATTGGCAGGAAGTCGCATTCGTGGTAGAGCATTGTGCCCATGTCAGTGATGGCAATACCGATAAGGTGATTGCAAATAGTAGCAGTCTTTTCATAACGAGTCTAAAGGTTTTGGAAGTAGGTATGGAGCGATGTGTTCAGTCTTTTTAACCGAATACCGAATTTACGTCACAGATTGGCAGAGTTCAATATAATTTCCGCGAAGCAGTATTTCTATAGGGTAAAGATGCTGCTATAAACCGTACGCATTCCCGGGAACGGTATAGGATCAAATTTATCGAAAAATCAATACAAAACCTAATAGGACAAAACCTATATAAGGAACTGTTAGAAACGGGGTAATTTTCGAAAAAATTACTTGGAAACGTGGCGGAAAGTTTCCGTAATTATATCAGAATATTTTGATCCAAAGGTGGCAATACACCACACCATCAACATCCGTCTTTCATCACTTTTCAGCCATTTCACTGCTTTCCGAAGCTCTTTACGGAACAACACCCGGTCGAAACTTACCTTGACCAGGATCTCCTTCGTGTATTCAAACATGTGTGTAGAATTGAATGGAAACTTAAATTTACTTACTAATTAAATTAAAACCAAACTTTGATTAAATAAATATTAAGGATATCTGTTGATAACTTTAACATGTTTGGAAATCAGGTCATTTATCGGCGATGACTAACGACTTGACACCAATCCGTCTGGCGTCCCACAATAACGGTACTATCGACCATTTAGCATAGTTTTTTAAGAAATATTAAAGGCATGAAAGTTGAGGATGGCGGCGCCCCATCGGAACTACACTGTAATAGAGTTAATTGCTTTTTTAGCCAGGTGTTGAATTACCTTATAGCAATAGCAACAAGCTATTAATATCGCAAATAAAACACCACCCATAACGGCTGTAAATAACAGTATACCGCCAATAAAAACTATCAAATTGAATTCGCCCGGATCCGGATCGGTGTACAGTTCTCTTATGAATACAACTGTTACCAGTAACAGAGCAGGCACATATCCACTAATCATCAGCCTGGTCAGCACCCGGTCCGATATTTTTATTGGATGTTTTTTATTCATCAGGTTAGTCTGGTGCCGATACGTGAATCATCACTCATTTATCACCCCATCTCCAGGTACTTTGTTTTAATCCAACAAGGTCCAAAACTCTGTTGGTTACTGTAGCAGCAAGTTGCTCGAATGTTGCTGGTCTGCTATAGAACGAGGGACTGGCCGGACATATTATTCCTCCAGCTTCAGTCAGTAATTCCATATTCCTGATATGTATAAGATTCAGGGGCGTGTCGCGGGTTACCAGCACTAATTTTCTTCGCTCTTTCAATATAACATCTGCCGCACGTGTTATGAGGTCGTTGGAAATTCCGGAAGCGATTCGTCCCAGTGTTCCCATGGAACAGGGACAAATGATCATTGCCTGGTAATTCGCCGAGCCGGAAGCAAAGGGCGCAGTGAAATCATTTTTTTCATATAGCCTGAAAGAATACTTTTTGTAATCTTCATTTCCAAGCTCATATTTCCAGACATCCTTTGCATTATCTGAAAAAAGTAATCCAACGTCATCGAGCTGATCCTGCATAGCAACCAGGCTATCGAGCAGCACCTTAGCGTAAATTGCACCACTCGCTCCGCATACTGCAACTACAAGACGCATTTTTGAATCACTCATCACGTTTCTTAAATATGTATTGCGCACCGAATACCAATGCCGCGTTATAATGTCCGTGGTTCAAACGATATTCCTGACCGGAAGAATGTTCGCGCACTGGTATTAAAGATGATTCGATGCGTGATACAAAACTGAACTGCTTTGCAAAATTCACTTTCATACCTCCGGCAATTCCAAACTCAAATTTGTTAAACGGTGTTCGTTCCGGAAGTTCTCCAAGTTCGTCCTCTTCGTATTCTTTCAACAGTGCTCCGAAAGTCAGACCTGCTTCAAAAGTGAAACGTTTCGAATAATGCCATTGTGCCATAAGCGGCATTTCAAAATAACTCAGACGTAATAAATACGAAGTATAATCCTGAATATCCGGGTTCGGGTTTTTCTTGCTGCCTTTCTGGAAATACAAAATTTCCATTGCAAGATCTGTTTTTTTGCCAAGATTCATACTCACCATTCCTCCTGCAACTAATCCTGCTTTATCAAATCCACCAAGCTGATCACCGGAGATCTGGGTTGCTGAAACTCCTGCAATCAGTCCGCCACGGAAACTTTGTGCCGGCAATAAAAAGGGAAGAACTGTTATAGTGATTACTGAAATAACCTGATAAATCTTCATAAGCCCGGCGAAAAATCAAACTGTCTTAACCACGACGAAAAGCAAACGTCTTCGTGTTACTCGTGAATTTCCTTTTGTTCTACCTGGATGATTTCCTTCGTATCATCACGATATAAGTAAGTAATTATAGAAACTTTCTGATCATTCCATGCTGCTGGAAGAGAAAACGAATAACTAAGCGTGCTGACATCACCTTCCGCTGTACCGATAACAGCTTCACCATAAGCACCATTCATGGAACCGCGGAAAACTTCGCGGTGCACATAGTCCTGGACGTTATTGCCTGGTACGGATGTGTTTTGATAATCTTTCTGCCAGTTAATAATACTGTCCTCAACCATGAAAACACATAGTTTGTGAGTACCACTAAGTGTTGACGTGAATTCCATTTCTACGTCGGTTGTCAGATTGCGTGTGGTAGAATTATAATCGTTGGTGATTACCAGGTTCACGGGAGATGGTGTGGTATCGTTCAGAACATTCCCTACTTCCGTGACCCATTTTGTAGAAGGGAGAATTAAGCTACCATTAACCTCTCTGCGATTTACCATACCATTCGGATTGCCCGCAAGCGAAATTCCAAAATCTGTATCCAGTGTGGTTCCTTCCGTAGTCCGGAAATCATATGTATAGTAAGGAGCAGTCTGTGGATATGGTGTTGCGAAACCTCCGGCATGAATAGCCATGATGATCAGGTTGTCACCATATACTGGTTTCAGATCATTGTAAAGAATTCTGGTCGCTGCGGGACAATTACCGCAGGTATGTCCTGTATAATCTTCCACCAGCACTTTGCGTGATGTGAGTGTTGAGGGCGGAGGTGCCACATTTATGGTTTCTTTATAAGGTGGGTTAACTTTATCGCATGACTGTAATGCGATAACAGCGAAAAGAAGCGCCCATACTTTCAGAATATATTTCATGACAAATTGAATTTGAGGAATTTATTTTACGAAATTCAAATATACTAAATTAAACGGTTTTGAGACGGTTTGTAGCTCAGAAACTGCTGGTAACCGAAACGGAGAATCCATTTGAAGCAGGTACCTGGCGGCAGACGCCTCCCACACACAATAACCCTTCGCGCTGCTTACCATAGCCCAGCGTGATGCGGTTTGCGCCGCGGGTGTAACCCATCGACACATTCGGATAATGCAGTCGCATATCCGTGTCATCATTACCATAGTTGTATTCATCAAATGCTGCAACAAACCAATGTGGCGATATGGTATATTCCACGAGCGCCATAGCCCAGCTTTGCTTGTCTTGTTCTGTGTAAAGATGCTGCAACTCCGCACGCATGCTGTGTGTTTTCGTCAGTTTCAGCTGCATTTCAACAATGCCGATGTTTGCAGTTATCTTACCATGCGAACTGCCGAGCCCTTTCACAACTCCTTCATCGTATAACGTATAGGTATATGTTACGAGGAGCTTCAGATCTTTGTTAATTTTCTTCTGTACTTCCACATTCACTTCTTCAAAATATTTATCATCATAATCGTTGCTCATTTTGAAGAATTTACTTTCATATCCCATCTCATCGTTGGTCCGGGTAGTATCAAGTCCGTTGGCGCGGGAATAATTCAGCGCCACATACATGCCCGTTTTTCCTCCCAATGCAGATCCCTGCTTAAAATTGTAAAAGATATCGCCCTGGTATCCGACTTCGCCATTAGGTTGTGTGGCATAGGGATATAACGTCGCAAGCCTGTATGTTTGTTGCTTTGTCAGTGCGGGAAGATAGCTCAGGTTTAAATCATTCGCGATCGCATCACGATCGGAACGGAAGCTCATGTTATCGATGAATTTTGCTGACAGCGAAACACCAATACCCTTTTTCGAATACGTTCCGTTGATATACATTCCCTGGCCGGGTTTGTAAATTCCCGCGGGGTTTTCTGCTGTGGCGTTAATAGCAGACGGGTCATTATACTTATAAGCATACTCGCTGTATAATCCGAAATTTCCATGTGTAATCCGAATGCGGGGCGCCATGGCCAGCACGTTTTCAGGAAGCTTGTACAGTTCGTTATCATCAGTCTGGAATTTGCTCACCACGGCAAATCCGGCTGTGAATCGTGTCTTCGATTCATTCCATGATTTTATTGCGTCGGTAAGCGCGACTTCCGCATCGAATCCTCTTACAAGACCTGCTTTCTCAAAATAAAAACGTTGCTGGGCAATAAAACCTTTCAACAAAATTCCATTAATCGGAGCATAACGTAGCAAGATGCCATCCATCGCATTATCCAATCCGAGTCCGCGCTCTTCATAGCTCCGGAAAATCAAACCGCTTCCGAATTGTTCGTAGAAATTACCAATCGTGATATTCAGATCTTCTACTGTGTATGATGCATAACGGTATGTAATGCCGCTACCCTTGTAACGCGAATCAAATCCCAACAGCGGATTCAAATACGATTCGTATCGAATCCCCGCGCCGAAATTTCCGCGGGTAAAGGTGAGGTTACCAAATCCGTTTGAAAGCACTTTTTCCGGTACTACCGGTGCACCAATAGTGCTATCTTCCAGATAATACTGTGCGTCGATCTGGAAATTTCCATGCACTTCAAAGGGAAGATTGATCTGGGCCTGGGCAGTCTGATAAAAAAGAAAAGCACAAATTGCCGGAAGTAACTTTTTAATTCGGATCACGGGCTGAGGATTAAGCCGGTGAAAATAGACCAATGGATGAAAAAATCCAATAACTTATTTTCTACACTTTTATCCCCGAAAAGGGCCTACTTAACAGGTTGACCAGCAGCTACTTTCTTCACCATCTCAAACAATTTGTCCTCATCACCCGGAGCAAATGAAGTGTGCTGGCTCACTACATTAAGCTTTCCATCGAGTAAAAAGGTATGAGGAACCATGTTTACATTCATAGCTCTTTTAAAATCACCATTGGGATCGAGGTACACTTCATAATCCCAACCTTTACCATTTACGAAAGGTCCTACATTAGCTGCAGAACGTGCATCATCAATAGAAATAGCAACCAGCTTTACACCGGTTTCCTTCATCCAGTCCGCATACACCTCACTGATTGTATTGAGTTCCACCACACAAGGCTTGCACCAGGTTGCCCAGAAACTGAGAATGACCGGTTTTCCATCGTTGGAAATGATACCGGAATTCACAACGGAACCATCCAGTTTTTTGACCTTGGCATCAGGAAGACCTTCTTTATTATAACCACCTGATTCCTGTGCGAAAGAAGCAGCTGTAAATAACATCGTGAATGCGCTAAGAAGCAGGAGTCTGTTTTTCATAAATATGCTTTTAATTATTTTTTTAAAATCGTAAATAAGTCTTTAATCATCGATCCTGAAATCCGCAAATTAATTATCACGTACTATATCACCTGCAACATCCGAGATCAGAAAATTATTAAATCCTTCGCTGATGACAATGGTAATTGTTTTTGCCTGGATAAGATCGAGCAGCGCAAGAAAAGTAAAGCATGCATGCATACGTGACTGGCATGCAGAGAATAAATCGAGGAATGTAACTTTTGATTTAAGACGTACCAATCGCTGAATATTATCTTTTTCCTGGTCGATTGTAAAAGGAAATTGTACAATAGTATGCCTTTGTCTTTCTTCTCCGATACGGAAACGTTCCATTACTTTCTCGAACGTTACCATAAGCTTGAAAAGCGTTAATGCATTCAGCTCAGAAGAATAACTACTGCCGTCGGCAATCATGGCTATGGTGGAAAGTTCAGCATTGGTATTGCCGCGTTCCTGCTTCATGATTCGTTCTTCCTCTTTTTGCTTCAACTCAGCAGCAGCTTCCTTGTACTGTTTATATTCGAGAAGCTGGCGCACCAGGTCCTGCCTGGGATCGAGCTCATTGCCTTCCTCATCTTTTGGATATCGCGGCAGCAACATCTTCGCCTTGATTCGCATCAGTGTAGCGGCCACTAAAATGAATTCACTTGCCAACTCAATATTCATCGCTTCAGCGGAACGGATGTACTCGAAGAATTCGTTGGTGATGGTAGAGATGGGAATGTTATGGATATCCAGTTCATCGCGTTCAATGAAAAACAAAAGCAAATCGAATGGCCCTTCAAACTGGGGCAGCTTGATTTCGTACTGGTTGGGTGATGTTACTGTTTCCACTATACCTGGAATTAAGCTGTCAAAGATACGATTACATCATCATTTCCGCCAATTCCGGGTTGTGATTCGCGGTGTTAATTAACTTTGCCGCCGCCAACCGCGGTTCAACCCTTTCGCTTTCAATATGAAAAAGATTTATCATCTGACCCATTGCACGACCTGCCAACGCATTCTAAAAGAAGTAAAACCGGGGAAAGAATTCGTTTTACAGGATATTAAAACTGAACCCATTACTACGGAGCAACTGGATGAAATGGCAACAATGGCCGGCAGTTATGAAGCTCTCTTCAGCAGGATTGCCCTGAAATTCCGAAGCTGGAAACTGAATGAAAAAACGCTTTCTGAAACCGACTATCGCAATTATATTTTACAGGAATACACGTTTCTGAAGCGGCCGGTTTTTATTATCGGGAAAGAAATATTTATCGGTAATTCTCCGAAAAATGTTGCCGCCGTAAAAAAAGCCATAAAAGAATTGAAATAAAATCCAATGTGCTGCATTCATCCATTATAAAAAAATATTTAACCGTTTTTACAGTGTGAATCGTCAAACAACTGCCGCGCATCTTTCTGTTTTAACTGCCAACCTTATTTATGGTGCCAATTATTCAATAGCCAAACAGGTAATGCCCGAGTACATAAAACCATTTGGCTTCATCCTGATTCGTGTATTGGTATCGGCTATGCTTTTCTGGCTGCTTGGAACTTTTATCAAAGACAAGAAGGTAGAACGCAGAGATTTAGGACGCCTGTTTCTTTGCGCAATTTTCGGAGTTGCGCTCAATCAACTATTATTTTTCAAAGGACTTGAACTTACCGCGCCCATCAATGCGGCACTGATGATGACCACCAACCCGATTTTCGTATTGGTGGTGGCGGCCATGCTGATCCGGGAAAGAATAACGGTAATTAAAATAGCGGGAATTGTCACCGGGCTGGCTGGAGCATCATTGCTATTGTTGTGGGGAAAGGAGTTTTCATTTCACCAGGATTCGGTTCTTGGAGACCTCTGTGTGCTGGTTAATTCGCTTTCCTTCGGAGTGTTTCTCATCATTGCCAAACCGCTGATGCAAAAATACCATACCCTTACCGTTATGCGATGGATATTTCTCTTCGGCAGTTTCCTGGTATTTCCATTCGGATTGACAGAATTAACAGAAGTTAAGTGGGAAACATTTACTCCTTCCATATGGCTCGGAACCTTTTATGTAGTTATTTTTGTAACTACCGTCGCATACCAGCTAAATGTTTATGCATTAAAAAACCTCAGTTCGTCGTCGGTAAGTATTTATATTTACCTGCAGCCGCTTTTTGCATCTGTTATCGCCATCATTCTGGGCCAGGATCATCTGAATATAATTCATCTTACATCGGCATTGCTGATTTTTGCAGGTGTGTTTTTGGTAACGAAGAAAAACGATGTGCCATTACCCCGGTCCTGAATTGAATAATTGAAACATCCTGCTATCTTTACACCCTGCTAATATGAAGCGTACAATATGATCCGATCAATGACCGGTTTCGGGAAGGCCAACGGCAGCACAGGCAGCAACCTCATCACCGTTGAAGTAAAATCATTGAACAGTAAATTCCTGGAGCTGAATTTAAGGTTGCCTGCTGTTTACAAAGACAAGGACCTGGAATTAAGAAATGATGTCACGCGGATTGTGGAGCGGGGAAAAGTGGATTTCACTGTAACTATTGAGCAAGCTCCCGGTTCCCGCAAGAGCGCCTTTAACAAGGAAAGCATCCGGAATTATAATGAAGATTTTATCGAGCTGAAAAAAGAGCTCAGCATCTCATCGCAGGATTACCTGAACATCATCATGCGATTGCCCAATGTTCTTAATCTTGAAAAATCAGAAGCGGATCCGAAAGAGTGGAAAATGATTGAAACACTTTCCAAAAAAGCACTCGCCATGTTTAATGAATTCCGTGTGCGGGAAGGAAAGGTAATGCAGAAGGATTTTGAAAAACGGGTGCAAACAGTAAAGGAACATCTGAAAAAAGTTGAGAAAATCGAACCGGGCCGGCTGAAATCCATCCGTAGCAGACTTGGAAAAGGTCTTGATGAAATCGAGGACTTCGTGCAGGTCGACCGGAACCGTTTTGAACAGGAGTTGATTTATTATATGGAAAAAATTGATATCACTGAGGAAAAAGTTCGATTAAGTACACATCTTTCATTTTTCCTGGAAACATTGAAAGATGCCGAATCAAACGGAAAGAAGCTTGGATTCATCCTTCAGGAGATCGGTCGTGAGATCAATACCATCGGCTCAAAGGCTAATGATGCAAATATCCAGCGACACGTAGTGGAGATGAAAGATGAGCTCGAAAAAATGAAGGAACAGGCCGCCAATGTGATTTGAAATCCATTCACACATGCCCGAAAACAAGTTGATACTTTTTTGCGGACCTTCAGGAAGCGGGAAAACAAGCATCGTGCAGCACCTGCTGAACGAATTTCCACAACTCAGCTTCTCTGTATCCGCAACTACGCGCTCCAGGCGTAACGGCGAGGTGCATGGGAAAGATTATTATTTCATGTCGTTGAACGAATTCCATGAACGCATTCGTAACGACGAGTTCCTGGAATGGGAAGAAGTTTATGAAAATGGATTTTACGGAACACTTCGTTCCGAAACCGAACGGATCGGTAAAATGGGAAAAGTAGCGATATTCGATGTGGATGTTGAAGGTGGAATTCATATCAAAGGAAGATTCGGGGATAACCTGCTTGATGTTTTCGTTCGTCCGCCTTCAATTGAAGATCTACGAGAACGCCTGGTAGCCCGCGCATCGGAAACATCTGAATCACTCGAGACCCGCGTTTTGAAAGCGGAACACGAGATCACTTACTCCGGCCGTTTTTCACACGTGATTATCAACCGTGAACTCAGCCAGGCCACCAGTGAAGCGGAGAAGCTTGTAGTGGAGTTTCTGAAATAAAGTGCCAAATAAAAATTGACTGGTTGGGTGGCATTAAGAAATGAGAAAACTGGTATTTAAATACTTTAAGATAACACTAACAATTCTTTTGTGTTATCAATTGTTTGTGTTTATAAAGAGATGCATTGAATATCCGCCCAACGGTGTCGGGGATTTTTCCTATAAATTAATTCTCTCATTGTTTAACGTACTTCCCATTGATTTGATTATCTCTGCAACAGGAGGAATTATATTAGCGCTGATAATGAAAAAAAGCGTGCTGAAATAATGTTCTGATAAATGCATCTTTAATCCGTACCTTTAAATTTCCAAAATCTGAATATCCCTTTTTATCTGTAATCTGTACATCAGTTCCGCATTTATAAAGTATCTGTAATCTGTACATCCCTGCCTGCTGTCTGTTAAAAAAGTGATACTCATTAATACAAATATGTTTAATCTTTCTTATTAACTTTCAGGAATACAGACGGCAGGCAGGCGTTCCGCGTTGATAAAGAATCTGTAATCCGTACCCAATATGAAAATAGGTCTTTTCTTTGGCAGCTTCAATCCGGTTCACAGCGGACATATGGTGATAGCGCAGTACATGGCCGAATTCACCGATCTTGACCAGGTGTGGCTTGTGGTGTCACCACAGAATCCCCTTAAACCTTCTGCTTCACTTTTGCAGGATCATCACCGCTTTGAACTGGTGCGCTTAGCAGTCGGAGATTATCGAAAACTCAAGGCCTCCAAAGCGGAATTCAACCTTCCCATACCTTCCTATACGGCTAACACGTTAGCATATCTGCATGAACAATATCCTGAAGACGAATTTGTACTGATCATGGGTTCCGATAACCTGGCAACATTCGATAAGTGGAAAAATTGGGAACAGCTTATCGAACATCACGAGATTTACGTATACCCACGAACTGGCATGGACGGCGGACAATTTTCCCGTCACCCGAAAGTGAAAATGGTAGACGCACCCCTGATGCAGCTTTCCTCTTCATTTATCCGCAAAGCCATTCGTGACAAAAAAGATATACGTTATATGCTTCCCGAATCCGTTTACAAGTACATGGATGAAATGAACTTTTATAAAAAATAATAAGGCAGGGGATTACAGATGCCTTTGAGGTTGTGCAAAGGATATGATTACAGATGCCTTTGAGGTTGTGCAAAGGATATGATTACAGATGCCTTTGAGGTTGTGCAAAGGATATGATTACAGATGTCCCGACAGTTAAAGGATTCATAATTCTGCATTCATAATTAAGTTTATCCCTTCATCTGTAATCCTATCCGCTCCCGCATTGAATATGAATCTGTAATCCCCTGCCTAAATTTTACCCAATCTTCACCGACCTCATGGAAATAGAACCCATATGGGTTCGTTCGTTGAAGAATGATAACGGTTCATTTTTTTCCTGCAAAGCAAGTGTGTATAATAAAGGAAGATAATGTTCATTGGTTGGAATACTCAGTGTGGCAATCTTACCTTGTTTCTCGTAATCAATTACAGCATTGTGATTCCCTTCTTCAATAAATTTTTTCAGCTTGCTGTCAAATTCTAAAGCCCAGTCATAGGCCTGTTCACCCCATTGTATCATGCCCAGGTTATGCACCATATTTCCACTACCGACAATGAGCACACCTTTTTTACGCAGTCCTTTCAACTCTGTCGCCAGCTCGTAATGCCAGCGTGGAGGTTTGGAATAATCGAGACTTAGCTGGTACACGGGAACATCTGCCAGGGGAAACATCCTGCACAACACCGACCAGGAACCGTGATCGAGTCCCCATTCATTATCGGGGAGCACATGTGTTTTTTTGATGCTATCGATAGTAAGTTGTGCATACTCCACGGCTCCCGGTGCAGGATATTGTTTATTGAATAACTCCTGGGGAAAACCACCGAAATCGTGAATGGTTTTAGGTGCCTTCATGGCAGTAACTTTGGTGCCGTTTGTCTGCCAGTGCGCCGACACGCAAAGAATCGCTTTAGGACGAGGCAATTCCTTACCCAGTTGTTCCCACTTGCTACTGAATTCATTTAATTCAATCGCGTTCATGGGATTTCCATGACCGACAAATAAAGCCGGCAGGGTTGATCCATTTTCTTTTCCCTGGTTTAATTCAATAAGTAAATCTTTAACTGTAGTCATAGCTATCGCGGAATACCCGGCACTTTTTATGAAATTTCGGCGGTCCATTGTGATATAACAATCCAAATGTATTCAGGTTCAACGGAAAGTTCAAACCCCTTTTCAAACAATTGCAACCCAAGGTTGTAGTTCTGATTTAGTTAAGTATCAACTTACATAAGCATCTTTTTTATTCCAGTCAAATTGTCTATTATTGTAATTAAAATTTGTGATTGCTGACATGGGGCCTGTTAAAGTATTGATAGTAGATGATGAGCAGGACGTTGAGCTGCTCTTTCGCCAACGTTTCCGTAAAGAATTGCGTGAAGGTGATTTTAATTTTCACTTTGCCTTTACTGCCGAAAACGCATTGAATTACCTGCGAACATTGCAACCCTTCGATGTGGTGCTGGTGCTGTCGGATATCAACATGCCCGGTATGAACGGCCTCGAATTATTACGATTGATCAAGACCGATTTTCCGGATTTAAAAGTTATCATGGTAACTGCATATGGTGATGAGGCCAATCACCAGACCGCCATATCATATGGTGCTGATGATTTTATTACCAAGCCGGTTGATTTTAATTTTTTGAAAGAACGGATGCGACGTGTTAACGTTATTTAAAATTTTTAGTTTGTAGTTATATTCCGTTTGGGGAAATCATTTATTCTTTTATCTCTTTAACTAAATACTTCTTATGATCAGACTTTGTTTTTTAGCTTTGATTTTTGTGTTTAATTTTTCATCCTCTGCCCAGGAAATTGAATGGCAAAATACTGTTGGCGGCAGCGGCAATGATATTTTATATTCAATTGCACAGACATCAGATGGTGGTTATATATGTGGAGGAGAGTCCATATCTAATATTTCCGGTGACAAAACAGAAAACAGCCAGGGAGTGAAAGATTACTGGGTTATAAAACTAGATGGTTCCGGAAATATTCAATGGCAGAATACAATTGGAGGAAGCAGCAATGATGTTTTATATGCAATCTCCCAAACAGCAGATGGAGGTTATATATGCGGTGGCTCGTCTTACTCAAATATATCTGGTGATAAAACAGAAAATGGTCAGGGTGCAGATGATTACTGGATTCTTAAACTTGACAGTACCGGAAATATCCAATGGCAAAATACAATAGGCGGGAACAACAATGATCGGCTTAGCTCTATTGTACAAACTCTGGATGGTGGTTACATCTGTGGTGGCTGGTCTATGTCCGGTATTACAGGTGACAAAACCGAAGCTAATCTGGGATCATGGGATTACTGGGTTGTAAAACTGGATTCCTCAGGAAACATTCATTGGCAAAATACAATTGGTGGATCCGATGTTGATGTATTATATTCAATATCCCCAACAACAGACAGTGGATTTATTTGCGGAGGAACCTCCCAATCTTCTATTTCAGGAGATAAAACCGAAGCCAGTATGTTTAACGATTACTGGGTGATCAAATTAGACAGTATAGGCGATATCGAGTGGCAAAATACTATTGGAGGAAGTCTCTATGATGAATTATATACAATATATCAAACAAGTGACGGTGGTTATATTGGTGGAGGATACTCTACTTCTGCCGTATCAGGAGATAAAACCGAAACCAGTATGGGTGGAGCTGACTACTGGGTAATCAAATTGGATAGTTCTGGTGCTATTTCATGGCAAAACACTTTGGGTGGAAATAATGATGATTATGTAAGTTCAACTATTCAAACAGCTAATGGTGGTTACTATTGTGCAGGCTATTCCAAATCCACAATTTCAGGAGATAAAACCGAAGACCGACAGGGATTAAATGATTACTGGATAATCATGCTTGATAGCTCCGGTAATATTCAGTGGCAAAACACAATTGGCGGAAGCAATGACGATCTGTTATCATTCGGGGTTCCTACAGCCGATGCCGGGATTATCTGCGGTGGGCAATCTAAATCAAATATATCCGGTGACAAATCCGAAGATTGCATGGGATTAATTGATTACTGGATTGTAAAACTTAATCCTGAATTCAATTTGATCCAGGGGGAAATATTTGCAGATTTAAACAGTAACAATTTACATGATACAGGAGAGCCTTCACTGAAGAATTATAATATTACAGAAATTAATTCCGGAAGATTCGGAATTTCAGATCAGGATGGAAATTATAGTGTAACGGTTGTGGATTCAGGAAACTTTACGGTTACACCACCCGCTCTGCAGTATTACACAGCAACGCCAAATAGTCAATTCGGTTATTTTTCATCATTCCAGCAAGTTGACTCACTCAATGATTTTGCTTACCAGCCGGTTGGAATAAACAATGACTTACTCGTTACTATTACACCCTATTCCGCTTTTCGACCAGGAATGGATGCATTTTACAGCCTTCACAATAAAAACGCAGGTACAACGTCGCTTACGGGCACAATTATATTTTTCCCGGATACCGGATTAACTTTTGTTTCATCATCAGTTAATCCAACTTCCGTAACCACCGATTCAGTTGTATGGCAAACTTCATTATTAAACCCATTTGATGAAGGTGATATAATAATTACTGTGAATGTTGACTCCCTTATTCCTGTCGGAACAAGTATTAATTCCTGTGTCTTAATTGAACCCGTAACCGGTGATGCAGATACGGTGAATAATCAGGAATGCTGGCCAGTAACTGTAACCGCCTCTTTTGATCCGAATGTAATCCTGGTAAACCGCAACTCCATCTTATCAACCGAATTGCTTTTCCCTCCTTACCTGGAATATATTTTAAGATTTCAAAATACTGGTAATGATACCGCTTTTAATGTAAAAGTTATAAATCCATTGGATTCTGTAAATTTAAATATAAATACATTTGAATTTGTATCATCATCACACCCTGTTGACATCAGCTGGATTCCATGGGAGCGCCATTTCGAATTTAAGTTTAACAACATTTTGCTGCCAGGTTCCTACGTTAACGGGCCCTTGAGTCGGGGATTTATCCGTTACAGAATAAAGCCACAAACCTCGCTTTCTGCTGGCGATTCAATTAAAAACAAAGCTTTCATTTATTTTGATTTCAATAACCCGGTTGTAACCAATACAGCAATTACTGAAATTGTGTTGCCCACTTTTGTTCCTTCGTTTAACAATGAATTTGACTTCGCCTTGTATCCAAATCCTGCAATAAACATCGCAACCCTTTCAATGACATTGAAAGAAGATGCTGCAGTTGCATTTCAATTGTACAACACCTTAGGGCAGGTGATACTTTCAGAAAGTAAATTTTTTACAACTGGAAAAAATGAAATTCATATTTCAGTCCAGGAATTGCCGGAAGGCGTTTATTATGTAAAAGTATTGGTTGATGAAAATTCAGCTGTTAAAAAATTAGTTGTTTTTCATTAGGGCCACTTAAGGGATCCCTGCAGCATACTTTGCTCTGCTACAGGGAGAACGCCCAAACTCTGCTCAGAATCAGGATTTGATCAACCGCAAACCTTCCCTCCTGCTCAACGGCTTCAGTTTCGTTTCGCTGATAAAAATTCTTACTGCTTCAGAATCTGTTTTCGAATACTCACGCAACACCCATCCTATTGCTTTCTGAACAAAAAATTCTTCTGAATCCGAAAGATTTCGAATGTATTTAAACATTAAATCTATATCCGTTTCTTTCTTGTATTTAAGTTGAAACAACAAGCTCATCCGCTGGAGCCATATGTTATTGCTTTTATTCCACCTTCCTGTTAACGGAACAATTTGATCAGGATATTTCTTAAACCAGGGACCTGTTACCTGGTTGGCAATAAAGTCAACTGTATCCCACCACGATTTATTAGTAATCAACTTTTCAAACAACCTGATATCCGTTTCTTTCCATTGCTTTTTACATTTCATTAATAATTCAATTGCAAAGTACTGAAAGTCGCGCTCCGTCATTTGCCATAGTTCCCACGCTATATCGCGCAATTCCTTTCCTTCAGGCAAGGGCCTGGAATTCATATACAATTTGCATAACGTTCGCCGTGCCTCCATTTTGATACCGAAATAATCAAATTGTTCGCGCATGTATTTTTTCATCGCAATAGCATTTTCCCTGTTCCTCTTTTTATCGAGAATCTTGTAAAGATCTTTAATGTATGGTTGCATAAGTTTCTGATTAAATTAAGATATCCGGGTTCCATTCGGTACAAAGTGGTCCGGGCCCAGCAACACCACACTGCCGTTCACCTGAACGGCGCCCAGAACCAGGCATTCGGAGCTAAAATGGGCAACCTGTTTTGGCGGAAAATTAATTACAGCCACCACCTGCCTGCCAACCAGCGATTCGGTCGTATAAAATGTTGTGATCTGTGCTGATGATTTTAATATGCCGGCAGGTCCGAAATCAATCAGTAGCCGGTACGCCGGTTTTCGTGCTTCCGGAAAGGGTTCTGCCTGTAAGATTGTGCCGGTCCGGATCTCAATTTTTTCAAAATCTGGCCATGTGATTGGTTCCATATCAAACAATTATTTTTTTTCTGCGTATACCGCGGACAAGCATCAAAATTAGGGGATTTTCCTACTTTCGTTGCCAGATCCCGGGCTATGAAGTCGAAATCAGGATTTAAACGAACCTACCACAACTTTTACGAGCAGCAGAAATACAGGAATTTGATTCTTTTACTGTTAATGCTGGCAGTTGAAACCTTCCTGGTCTATCGGATCGTGGCATTGGTGCTCTCTGATAAATTATGGGGTGCCGATAAAAATGAGGCCTGGAGCATCATAGTTATCACAGCCCTGGTGCCTACTCCAATGATTCTTTCATATTTATTTGTACGATTGGAAACCATCATTACTGAAGAAGGTATTTTTTACCGGTGGTTCCCTTTCAAAAAGAACTACAATATGATTTTATGGGATGGGATTAAAGAGGTATTTATTGTCGATACAAAGAATAACGGATTTTTCTGGCGGTTGACCAATAAATATAACGAAACAAATTTCCCCGGTAGCGATTATGCATTGCTCATACAGATGAAAAACGGGAAAACAAAATTGCTCGGGACACGCAAGGCTGGAGAAATGAACCGGGTGCTCCAACGAAATTCTGGTAACCGCTACACTCGTACTTTTGTCGAAAAATTCGATGGTGACTGATTTTTTTTTCGCCTGACGTAATTCATTACTTTCGGCCTATTCCTGGATGCGGTTTATCCCCCTCATTCCGGTAAATAAATGAATCCAGGCCAACACCTACATGAACAGGGATACCAGCTTGAAGCCGAATTACACCACAACGAACTGATCCCATTTGTTCTGACTCATTTGCTCCGGAAGAATGCCGTAACCATCTTCTTTCTGGTTGTTAATCTTTTTTTTTGTGATCCTATGGCTTATTGTCTGTTCCTGGTATTTGTGGACTGGTGAATTGTCCTTTACAGGATTATTGAAATGGTCTGTTATCGGTACACTTGTAATAATATTTCTGATTCCCATTCATGAACTTCTGCATGGCATTGCTTACAAGCTATGCGGGGCCGCGAATGTTTCGTACAAAGCAAACTGGCGGAAACTGTATTTTATGGCCATCGCGGATGGATTCATTACAGGGAGAAAAGCGTTTTATTTTATTGGTCTGACTCCGTTCGTAATGATCAGCCTGGGGTTAATGCAGGCTGCATGTTTTTCAACCCCCGGTTACCAGGTAATGTGGCTGACTATTCTTTGGTTGCACAGTACCATGTGTGCCGGTGACTTCGGACTGTTAAGTTATTTCAGGGAAAACAGGCATCGTGAAATTGTTACATACGATGATACCGAAAAGGAGCTTTCCTACTTCTGGTCCCGTAACGCGCAATCGTAAATTTATTTAAGTTTACGCTCTACTATAGCTTGATAATTAAAGCCTCGCAGCGGCGACAGTTTGGTAGAAATTGAATGTTCACTGGAATAGCTCCCGCATTGCCGGAATCAAAAGAATCGAAAACACCCGGCTGGAGGACAAAACGAAATCATCTAAGTTTCCCCATGATGTTACCGTATTACCTCCCGCTAAGTGATTGCGAATCCAATTTTAATTTTTCTGCGGGAGGGCCGTGTTCATTTAATTCAATCTACCAAACTGCCGCTCTTACGGAGCCATATTCAATCCAATCTAAAGTACAAGCCTCGTAAAGACTTATAAGGATTTATGAAAAAGCCGGTATCAAAAAATACACGTTCTGTACCACCGACTAATCCTGTTCCTAAGGCATCGACTTCAATGGATCGGAGGATCCTGGTTCGATATGCCGCCTGGATTTGCGCCGCAATTGCTTTCCTGCTTTATGCCAATACACTTGGACACGATTATACGGTTGATGATGGTACCGTCATCTCGAATAATAAGATCACAAAGAAAGGAATATCAGCCATCCCTGAAATTTTTAAAACTTCCTACCGCGCCGGTTTCTGGGAACGGAGTGAGGGTCTGTATCGTCCGTTATCCGTCGCGATGTTTGCAATTGAATGGGAACTCGCTCCGGAAAATCCTACTCCCGGTCATTGGATAAACGTAATTTTGTACGCAATAACAGCTCTTTTAATGATGCTGTTGCTCGCGGAAATTTTTAAAGAATATTCCTTGTTACTCCCTTTACTGATCACGTTACTCTTTGTTGCACACCCATTGCATACCGAGGTTGTTGCGAATATTAAAAGTCGTGATGAAATTCTTTGCATGTTATTTTCATTACTGACTCTGTATTTTCTTCAACTATGGACAATATCAAAAAAATCATTGCTGGTTGCAGGCTCCGCAATTTCTCTTTTCTGCGCATTTCTTTCAAAAGAAAATGCAATAACGATACTGCCGGTGATTCCATTATTCATTTATTTTTTCAGCA
>JANWID010000290.1 GCA_025450095.1 Bacteroidia bacterium
CCCCCCTGTATCATGATCGGGGTAAAACCCTCTACCTGGATAAGAACCACAAATACTGGCGTGCATTTGAATTCATGGATAATACAAAAACGCATAAGGTTCCAGCAACTCCGTCGCAGGCGAAGTCGACCGCCAAGGCTTTTGCAAAACTTACAGCGGCCTTTGACGATTATAATCTTGGTGAGTTGAATATTGTGATTCCCGACTTTCATAACCTCAGCTTTCGTTATGATCAGTTTCTCGACGCGTTGGACGGCGAAAACTATGAGCGTATGGCAAAGGCGCTTCCCATGATTGAGGATATAAAACAAAGGGAACGCTATAAACATTTTTATGAAGTCATTATCGGTTCGGGTGAATTTCCGCAACGGTTATTTCATCACGACGCCAAGATATCGAACGTGTTGTTCAGAAAATCAAACGGAAGGGTCTTATGTGTGGTAGACCTTGACACTGCAATGCCTGGTTATTACTTTTCAGATCTCGGGGATATGATCCGTTCAATGGCATGCAGCCAGGATGAAACCAGTACTGAATTTGACAAGTTGCAAATAAGAAAGGATTATTACCGAGCTATTGTCGACGGTTACCTGGAGATCATGCAGAAATTCTTCACAGCATCTGAGAAAAAATATATTCATTATTCAGGTATTATCATGATCTATATGCAGGCTATCCGATTTCTTGCTGACTATCTGAACGGAGATGTTTATTATAAGACTGCATATTCCGAACAGAATTATGACCGGGCAAAAAATCAATTGACGCTGTTGAAAAGGTTGGAGGAATTCTTGAAAGCCGAATTCGATTATAAACTCTGAGGAGTTCCGGAGAAATAATTTATTTCATCCTGCAAAGAAAGAAAGGGATATTTTTTTGCCAACTCTGTTGCTTTCAGACGAAAGCTATCCAGAAATTTTTTATGTGCCTCTGTTGATGGTTGAAATGCCTTATGCTTTCTCGCAATTACAACCTGCCTGATTTCTTCAGCCAGCTGCTGCGAGGATTTATCTACAAATGACGCCATAAACTTTTCCAAAACAAATTCTGTCGCTGGATAATTCGGATGCACCAGGTCGATATCATAAAAACGGTAATCCCTCAATACATCGATCACCAGTTCATAAGCCGGAAAATAATAGAGCTGGTCAAATTTGTTCACGAGGTTATGGGTTACTTCCAGCAGTCTTGCCTTGCTACGGTTGTTTTCCACTACCCCATCGCGGATATGACGAACGGGGCTAACCGTAAAAATAATTTTCAGTTTCGGGTTGAATTGGAATAATTGATGAAGGCAATTATCGAGTACAGAGTTGATCTCTTCGATGGCCATCAGGTGTTTGCGAAACCATTGTGCAGGTGCGCGATGATTATTGGCGACAGCCGAAAGTATTTGAACGCCATTCCTATATTCTAAAGGAGCTGTTTCTGCAAGCCGATAAGAAAATGCCGTACCGAGCGTGATGATGAGCCATTCTGCTTTTTTAAGGAAATCATGTGCGCCCCTGCGTGAATCATTTATCAATCGCAGGCATTCTTTCTTATCGGTATGGGAAAAACGACTATGGTGTTGCCAGCTGTTCCAGCATTCATTCAGGTAGAAAAGATCATCCTCCATATACTTATGGTCCGTGGTATAAGAAACCAGGCTTGAGGAGACACTCAATGGATCGAAAAGTATGCCATTAGGATTTTGAAGAATGTTGAATTTAAGCTCCTCCAGGGTATCACCAATATGTTCAGTAAAACAGGAACCAATTAATAAGATGGGATCCTTGTAGTTGATCTTTTGTTTGGGTTCCGTAATATCGATATTGAGCATGAATTCCATAAGGGCAAATTAAAATTGAAGAACCAGTTTCTCTTCTGGCGATAATTTCATCCAATCCAGGACCAGTTGATGATATTTCTGCTTGATCTGGTCAACTGATTCAGCGTTTATTTCAGGAGGCTTTGTATCCGGATAGTTTGTTTTATATATATCCCTGATCATTTCCTGCATATTTTCAAAATTACCCTGACTTAATTCTGTGCTGATCATACCCACCAGCGTTTCGGCGAGCAGGGCCTGCGGATTATAATTGAAATTTCTTTTTTCTTTGGGCGACTCGAAATCGCTGATGTTAATTCCTGAATCGAGCATGCCATAGAAAGCATTTTTGTAATCCATTGTCGTTTCCACCGCATAATGCATCAGGTCGTGATGAACAAAGAAATTATCGCACTGCATCCAGGTGACAGAGCCATCATTTCTTTTGCAGGAAATGACATGCTTATTATGCGCCTTTCTAGTAAAGCTGATTTCCATCAAACAAAGATTTCAGTGGCTATTCTCAAAGATTCGCTGAGTGCATCGTTATTTATTCCCGGCAATAATTTTTTCTCCTGGAAATAAGGAATAAGGAATTCAGTGTTCATATTTCCAACCAATTCATCATCCGCCATCGGGCAACCGCCGATTCCCTTCAGTGCTCCATCAAAACGAAGACTTCCCGCTTTAAATGCCGCATCAATTTTTTCTTTCCAGTTCGCAGGCCTTGAATGCAAATGCACTCCAATTTCCTTTTTCGGCAAATTTCTGACAAGATATTCGGTTATCTTATACACCTGATCAGCGGTGGCTAACCCGACTGTATCTGCTAAAGAAATAATGCCTATATCCAGTTTGATCAAGTTATTTACCCAATCGAAAACGATCTCTTCAGACCAGGGATCTCCATAGGGATTTCCAAAACCCATCGAGATGTAAACCACTAATTCCTTATTATTCTTTTTGCAGAGTTCCTGTATTTCTTCAACTCTGATCAATGATTCGTTTATCGAACTATTAGTATTTCTTTGTTGAAAGGTTTCGGAAACAGAGAAAGGAAATCCCAAATAGCTGATCTGATCAAAATGAACGGCGTCTTCCGCCCCTCTCCTGTTCGCTATAATTGCGAGTAATTTGCTTGAACTATTTTGTAAATCCAATTTGGTAACAACTTCAGCCGTATCCGCCATTTGTGGAATGGCTTTTGGGGAAACAAAACTCCCGAAGTCTATCGTATCGAACCCAACTTTTAAGAGACTATTGAGATAACGGATCTTATCCTGGGTTGCAATGAAATTCTTCCATCCCTGCATTGCATCTCTAGGACATTCAATCAGCTTTATTTTCTTTCCTTCCATAATTAAACTTCAAATATACTGCGGTTATCCCGTCATTCCTGTCCGACGCCGACAGAGAGGTTAACCACGGAGGCACGGAGACACGGCTTATTTTTTGTCTAGCGAATCGAAAATCGTTTCTTAATGAATTAATGTTTTATGACACGTCTAACCTATGAAGATTTAGCTTTCGCCAACTTGTATAGGCCTATTCACAGAAAAAAACAAACCGTGTCTCCGTGCCTCCGTGGTTAGCTTGTTACTTTCTGGAAGCGTTAACCTTGTTACGAAGCGAATTGAAGAACCTGCTTCTATCCTTTTCGCCAGTTCCGCTGATAAGCGTCGAGCGACTAAGCAAGGTATTGAAGTTATCAAATGACTTTTGACTAAAGCGATTATCAGACGTCAGGAGGTAATTGAATATACTGTATGTGATCAGGGAAACTCGTCTGTCATCCAGTTGGACCAGTATCGTATTGCTTCCAAGGATCAGTTCATTGACGTAGAATTGCTGATTCTGTTTATACGCAACGTCAGTTGCGCCCGGCATGAACTTGCATCCTTTTTCCGCCTGAAGCTGCAGATGATCCAAGGTTCGAAGAAATGAATCGAGCACATCATCCAGGTCTTTCTGGCTTTTAAACATTCCGGCTTCCTGGTAATAGGTGATCTGATTAATGGTGCTATGGATGCTTTCGAGGTTCCATAATTCAACCGTATGCATCTTATTATATTCTTGCAACATTAACTGGCCTATCGCAAAGCAATCCTGAAAGGGAAATTCAGCAAGCGAAAACTGCTTGTCTTTTAAAGCCGGATGGCTATTGATCGTCTTTGACCAAAAAAATGTTTTGAATGCTCCCATTTCAGGGTAGAGATAGAAATACCAAAGGGGAACATCCTTACACAGATAAAAGATCTCGCATTTCTTAAAGCTGTTAAAATACTTCAACTGCCCAAGGCCTGATTTCATGTAATCGAGAAACTCATTGCTTGATGAGTTAAGGCCGGGGGCGCGGAACAATACAGACTCGTTGTTAAGATTCAACATCTGGTCAACGGAGACGTGATAATGTTCGCAAATCTTTTTTATTTCTGAAAATGTAACGGGTTTTTCTCCCCTGAGCCTACGGTAAACACTATCTGCACTTATTTCCAAAAGCTCCCCCAATTCATCTACCAATGAAAGGTGTGGAGGCATGCTTTGCTTCAGGTAAGAAAAGAACTGTTGCTGGAGATCTTGTGTTTCCTGTGTTTCCATTTGATCAAGCTAAAGAATTTTTACGGGATTTCCGTAAATCCAAGATTTCGTTTGTCGAATACCGCGAATTTCTTGACCAAAATTGGAATTCTTACGACAATCTACTTGCTATCGCTATACCCTATTCCGGGTATTATCGGAATATCCCTCTCCGACAAAACAACTGTGATTTAGCAATTAGGGAAAGGGTATATGCGAAAATACTTTTGAGTCTTCAACCCCAAAATGGACCGTTTATGAAAAATTATTTACCCCTCTTGCTCCTCATTGGCGCAACCAAGATTTCAAAAGCACAACACAAACCGGTAGACTCTTCTGAAACCACAACAAGGATGAATTTCTTTGTTATCTCAAAGCCAAAGAAAATAGATCCGGCCAGTTATTACAGTATCGCCCGTGCGAAATTGAAATGCGTGTTCAAAGGAAAACGATTCAAAGCAATCGTTGCTACTTCGCCAGAAAAAATGGAAAGGCAGATCAAAAAAGCATTGAAGAAGCGAAATGCAATGATCGGCAGTTTATGGTTCGATAGCCATGGCTCTTTCAAGAAAGGCTATTCTTGCTTTACGGTCGGACATGCGGAATTCAGCTACAAGAATATTGATGATCAGAAAGCCATTGAATCACTTAAAGAAATCGCCGCCTACTGTGACAGTAATTCAAAGATCGGAATTGGTTCCTGCTATGGCGGAGCTACTTATTACCGACCGGAAAATGGTAAGCTGCCTTTATCAAGAATGAATGGAGATTCCTTAATGATTGGATTGGGTGAAATTTTCCAGGGCTCAACCATATACGGATGTGAAAGCTGGGTAATGACAAAGCCTGGATTATTCAGAGAAAGATTTGCATTGGCCGG
>JANWID010000291.1 GCA_025450095.1 Bacteroidia bacterium
AAAAATGTGATGCTATACGATTCTAAAAATTGTTTTGTAAGTATGCCACGTGAAAAACTGGTAATTCTCCAGGGTTTGAACGATTACATAGTTGTGGAATCGGATAATGTGCTTCTTGTTTGCAGGAAGCAGGATGAACAGCAGATCCGCCAGTTTGTCAACGATGTGAAGTTGAACAAGGGTGAGAAATTTGTTTAAACAGGAGAATTAATTTTCACCGGAATTACTCCTGTTTTCCCAATACGTATATGTTAAAGCGTTATAGTGCGACTTTTGCTTTTTTATTTCCTTCAGAATAGTAGCCGCACGATCGGAGGAACCCGGATGTGTACTGATGATCAGCATTTCTTCCGCCGCATCTTCAGATTCCTGTGAAAGACGAAAGAGAAAATCGGATAATCCTGCCGGATTGATGTGTGCATTCGATAAAAGCTTCACCGCATAAAGATCGGCCTCGGTTTCCTGGTCACGGTCAAAGGCACGTGATGATATAGTCTGTAAGACTTCTCCAATGATCTCAAAACTGCTGTTTCCACCTGCAATAGCAAACAACATAGCGATTCCGACCTCCTTCACCAGCTTTTTCATGACATGGTCGTTCTCAATGTGTGCGATTTCATGTGCCATGACACCAGCCAGCTCTTCAGGTGTTTTGCAATAATTCACCAGGCCGGTAAGAACAATCAGCTGATCACCCGGCATTGCAAACGCGTTCACTTCTTTATCTTTAAAAACCCGGACTTTGATTTTATTTTTATCGATTTTGTTTGAAGAACAAATTTTATCAAGCAGATCCCTGGCAATTTCATTCAGTGAATCACGTTTCAATTCATCTTTCGTCAGACGAAGGTTATCCAGCAATAACTCTCCCAGCTTTTTTTCCTGCTCTTCCGATAATTTATCCAGGTCCATCCTGGAGGTATAATCGATTCTTGAAAAAAGAAACCAGGTTGCCATGAAAACGGAAACCATGAATACAAACTGTAAAAATGCTTTCGTCATTTTGTGCAGATCAGTTCGGTTACAGTACTGAAAAACCACAATCGCACATGCCGGCCTTTGCGAACCCGTCCGGCTGCATATATGGTCGCAATAATTTCAGAAATATTAAACAGCACAACGGTTATGATATACCCGATATAAAGATTTGATATTTCCAATTCGGTAAATGCAATCCGGATTGACCACGACAAGCCGATGCTGTTCATCACCAAAACAGTTACCTGCGACAACAACGCCTGGGTGCAGTGCCATCTCACAAAATAACTAGCCTTGCGGTTGCCGAGATAAAAAATAAAAGTCGCAACCAGGTTTATTATTGGGAGTGGCATTCCAACCATAATAGCAAGCAATGACATGAGGTAACTGTTGCTGGCCCTTTCACTTTCATGATCATCGGGTGTGAAGCCGCCATTATCCGGATGTATATATTGCACCTGCGACATCATTGCTGTATAATCAGGTATGCCCAATTCAGTGCTACAAGGATAACCAGTAAACCGGCAAGTAAACTGTTGCGCTGTAAAACGGATTCCATCCTGCGATAGCAAATGATAAAATATTGCTTTCTGAACGCAATGTCTGTAATGATCAACAGCGGTACTATGGCAAGCATAATAGTTGCCGGGAACCCCAGGATGTTATCATAAATTGCATCTGAAAAACGAAGCTGTACGATATCCATCATACTGTGCGTGATTCCACATGATGGACACGGAATACCGGTAACAAGCCGGAAAAGGCAACCCGGTAAATCTGAAGCCGGATTACTGATATTCCATCCCAGCCAGGTTATAGATGCAACTGACAATGTGCCAAAGAGTCGGTATAAGTTCCGGCTACGCATCAGGAATCAAATAAAAAGCATATTCAGTTTTTGCAGGTTGATTTCGCGGGTACGTCCCTGTATCATGAACCAATCTACAATTGCCCAAATGCCAAGTCCGCCACAGGTCAGCAGTTTGCCGATTCCCAAGCCAGTATCACCGATCAGGAAACGATCGATACCAAGATTACCCGCAAGAACCGATACAATTAAAATGGTGGTAGGATCTTTTAAATTCAATGTTTGCAGTGAAACAAATTTTGAGTCATCGGCTTTCAGCAGGCTTTCCCGGATCATGGGAATAGTAGCGCCTTCAAAAAATTTTCCGTTAGTCATTAAATACATGTCAACTTTTTGAACATCCATAAGAGTTTTTTTAGTAGTGAATAATTATTTGTTGGTTTTTGTAGTTATCTGAATTTAAACTTTTTTCAAAATATCGGACAGCATTAAGCTTTCGCGATAAATGTAGAAAAAGGATATGAATTAAAAAATTTGATTGTAAAATATTTTAGATCAATAAGTTAAATCGTACAATGAAATTTGTATCTTTGCCCGTTAACAAAAAAGTTTTTACCGGGAATGAACAGAGGACCAATTTCGAAATTTATTGAACATAATTACCGGCATTTTAACGCAGCTGCGTTAATGGATGCGGCTAAAGGATATGAGAAGCACCTGGAAGAAGGTGGTAAGATGATGATCACACTCGCGGGAGCGATGAGCACTGCGGAACTAGGAATTTCGCTGGCTGAAATCATCCGCCAGGGAAAAGTTGATATTATTTCATGCACCGGCGCCAACCTGGAAGAAGATATCATGAACCTGGTTGCTCATTCACATTACAAACGGGTTCCGAATTACCGCGACCTGAGTCCCCAGGAAGAATGGGATCTTCTTGAAAATGGATTTAACAGGGTAACCGACACATGCATTCCGGAAGAAGAAGCATTCCGCAGAATTCAGAAACACATTTATAAAATCTGGAAGGATGCTGAGACAAAAGGAGAAAGATATTTTCCCCACGAATTCATGTATAAGCTTTTGCTATCGGGAGCAATGAAGGAGCATTATGAAATTGATCCCAAAAATTCCTGGATGATGGCAGCCGCCGAAAAAAATCTTCCGATCATTGTACCCGGTTGGGAAGACAGCACGATGGGAAATATTTTCGCTTCCTATTGCATCAAAGGAGAACTGAATCCTTCCACAATGAAATCAGGAATTGAATACATGACCTGGCTTTCGAAATGGTATATTGATAATTCAGGTGGAAAAGGTGTAGGCTTCTTCCAGATCGGTGGAGGAATTGCCGGCGATTTTCCAATCTGTGTAGTTCCGATGCTTTACCAGGATCTTGAAATGCACAACATTCCTTTCTGGACATACTTCTGCCAGATCTCCGATTCCACGACTAGCTATGGTTCCTATTCCGGCGCAGTACCCAATGAAAAAATAACCTGGGGCAAGCTCGATATTAAAACACCGAAATATATTATTGAATCCGATGCAACTATTGTAGCACCTTTGGTGTTTGCGTGGTTGTTGAAACAGTAGGCAGCCAGCGGTCGGCAGTCGGCAGCCCATATTTACCAATAACAAATAACAAGTACCTTTTAACCATTCTTTATTCATCATTCATCATTTATCATTCATCATTTATTTAACATTTTTTTGTGTCCGATTCCCTGGTCATAATCCCGACGTATAACGAATGTGAAAACATAGAGGCCATAACCAGAGCAGTGTTTTCGCAGCCTCATGGGTTTCATATATTGGTGGTGGATGATAATTCCTTAGACGGAACATCTGATATTGTAAAGAAGCTCATGCCGGAATTTTCAGGAAGACTTTTCCTGGAACAGCGTGCCGGGAAACTCGGACTTGGTACAGCGTATATCCACGGATTCAAATGGGCCCTTGCAAAGAGTTAGGGCTACATTTATGAAATGGATGCCGACTTTTCGCATAACCCTGTCGACCTGGTCCGGCTTCATGATGCCTGCGCTAAAGAAGGCGCCGATCTTGCCATCGGTTCGCGTTACATCAACGGTGTTAACGTAGTCAACTGGCCCATCGGAAGAGTGATCATGTCGTATTTTGCATCAGCTTATGTGCGGTTGATCACCCGCATGCCCATCCGGGATGCCACTGCCGGATTCAAATGTTATAAAAGAATCGTGCTGCAGTCCATCGATCTCGATACGATACGTTTTATGGGTTATGCTTTCCAGATTGAAATGAAATTTACCACCTGGAAGCTTCGCTTCAAAATCGTGGAGGTTCCCATCGTATTCACTGACCGCACAAAAGGACAATCAAAGATGAACACGCATATTTTCCGCGAAGCTTTTTTCGGCGTTATCCAGATGAAAGTGGGGAGTTGGTTTCGGAAGTATGAACGGAAAAAATGCGAACCCTCGCACACGATAAGCAATACCTAGAAAAATCCGGATTAAGAGTTACTTCTGTTTCGTTGTTGCAGTTCCATTAATTTTTTTCAACACCACAATATAAACCGGAAAGTGATCGCTGTACCCGCTCATGTAATTATCAAAATCGTATGTGCGCAGGGGGTAGCCTTTATAGCGTCCTGATTTCTGCAAAAGAAAAGGCTTATTAAATATTACCGCTTTCTGGTAAAAAAATCCATCCTGGTCTTTTTTCAGGAATGGTTGTGAAATGATCACCTGGTCGAACAGGTTCCAGGCATCATTGTACGCCAATGTTCCGATACCTTTTTTGTAATAGTCGGTCCAGGGATTATACAGCTGTCCTTTTTTAAGTTTGCCAGTTTCATTTGAAGCATTCAGTACATTCACAACACTGGGGCTTAGCGGATCATCGTTTAAATCACCCATCAAAATTATTTTGGAGTTGGGAGACGCTTTTTGAATGCTGTCAATTTTAGTCCTGGCAACTCCGGCTGCCAATGCGCGTCCTGGTGCAGATGCTTCTTCACCGCCTCTGCGTGAAGGCCAGTGATTGACAAAAAGATGTAGCGGTTCGCCGTTGAATAGTCCGTACACCCAGAGCACATCGCGTGTAGGACGTGAAGAACCATCGGGATCTTTCAGTGGAACATTTAAGGGTGCACTTTCCAGAACCTTAAAATATTTAGGGTTGTAAAGAAGTCCCACATCAATACCACGGGCGTCGGGCGAATTGTAATGAACAATATTATAGTGACGGTCTTTTAGCAAAGGTTGCGAAGTCAGGTCTTCCAGTACCTTGCGGTTTTCCACTTCCGCAACGCCGATGATGGCAAGTCCATCGGGAGTTTCCGGTATTCCCAGCTGTGAAATAACTTCGGACAGGTTTCCCAGCTTATCCTTGTACACTGTTTCATTGTACAGTTTTTTGCCTGTGGGCAGAAACTCCGAATCGTCAATCAACGGATCGTCTTCTGTATCAAAAAGATTTTCCAGGTTGTAAAATCCGATGCAGCTGATTTTATATTGCTGTTCGGAATTTTTTTGCGCCTGTACGGAATATGCACAGGTGAGCCAGGTTAAAATAAAAAAAGAAACGATTCGCTTAAACGTCATTGTTTCATGAATTTAATTCCGGTTAACGGAACCGGAACTCACAAAAATAAACAATCAGGATGTCGGGATACCGTCTTCATATTAATTTAATGCCTTTTTCACATTATGGTGATAATCAACTTTCTCCGGTTAATTGTATTTTTTTATCTTTGGCATTCCGGTTTACCTGCACCTGAACCGGTTAATCTCATCTTATGAAAATATTTAGGTTCTTGCTGATGGCGGTTTTGCTTGCTGCCGGTAATATTGCTGTTGCTCAAAATTCCACTATCAAAGGAATCGTAACCGACGATCTTAATAATTTTGTGGAAGGTGCTAAAATTTTTCTTCAGGGCACTTCATTTGAAACTTTAGTTGCCGCTAACGGTGTTTTTGAGATCGCGAATGTTCCTTATGGTAATTATACATTGGTTGTTTCTTCAGAGAATCACAATACCTACAGTAAAGAATTAAAAATTACCACACCGGTTACCGATGTTGGTTTTATCAATACGGTTTCAACAGGTTCGGTTGCCGAGGAAATGCAGGATAATATCGCTACCGTTTCACTCACCGATTCCGAGCTGAAGGAAGCGCCTTCAATGAGTATTTCCGGAGTGCTTACTGCATCACGCGACGCATTTACTAACGCTGTGGCATATACTTTCAGCGCCATGCGTTTCCGGCAACGCGGTTACGATTACGAAAATTTTGTTACCTACATGAATGGTATTCCCATGACGGATCTGTCCAGTGGGAATTCCATGTTTTTCCTCTGGAGTGGATTGAATGATGTGTTCCGGAACCGCGAAAGTGTGGCGGGCCTGGGAGCAGGAACTTTTGCCTATGGAAGCGTGGGAGGATCGAGCTATATCGATTCCCGTGCATCACGGCAACGAAAACAACTTTCGGTTTCATATGCAACATCGAACCGCGTTTATGAGAACCGGGTGATGGCAACATACGGTTCCGGACTCATGAAAGGCGGATGGGCTGTTTGCGGATCGCTTTCACGACGTTGGGCAGATGAAGGATATATTCCCGGAACTTATTATGATGGAACATCCTGGTTTTTGGCAGTCGATAAGATCCTTAACAGTTCGCATTCATTAAGCCTGGTTGCATTCGGTAGTCCAACAGAACGCGGAAAATCGGCTCCTGCTATGCAGGAATTGTATGATATCGCCGATGATAATTATTACAATCCTACCTGGGGATGGCAGGATGGCAGGAAGCGCAACGCATCCGTTGGTATCACCAAAATTCCGGTTTTCATCGCATCCCATGATTGGAAAATTAATGACAAATCAAATCTTCGTACTTCAATAGGCGGATCCTGGGGTGAAAGCATTAACACTGCAATCGACTGGTACAATGCGCCGGACCCGCGACCGGATTATTACCGGCGTCTTCCGAGTTACTTCAAAGATTTTCCGGAAATAGCTGCACAGATTGATTACATGCTTCGCAATAATGAAGATCAACGGCAGCTTGACTGGGAACAGATGTATGAGTTTAATGATAACAGCTACGAAACTATTGAAGATGCAGATGGCATCAATGGCAATTCTGTTTCCGGGAAGCGGTCGGCATATATCATTGAAGAGCGTGTAAACGACGGCCGGAAATTTCACTTCAATACAGTTTATAATTCCGATATCACCGATAATATTCTTTTCACAGGCGGACTCACATTCATGAAACAGGTTACCGATCATTTTAAGAGAGTGGGTGATTTGTTGGGAGGTGATTTTTATATGGATGTCAACCAGTATGCGGAGCAGGATTTTGCAGGGAATAACGATGCCATCCAGAACGATCTGAATCATCCAAACCGGATCGTTTATGAAGGTGATAAGTACGGTTATAATTACACTTCTGATATTGCAAAATTTTCAGGATGGGGACAGGCGCAGGTAAAGATGGAGCGACTTGAGTTCTTCGGTGCACTGGAGTTATCACAAACCAACTTTAAGAGAACCGGTAATGTGCGTAACGGGTTGTTCCCCGACAATTCGTACGGAGATTCCAAAACCGAATCGTTCTTTAATTATTCTGTTAAAGGAGGCGCGACCTTTAAGCTGAACGGAAGGAATTACATATTTGCAAATCTTTCAGCATGTACCCGGGCGCCGTTATTTGAGAACTCTTATGTTTCAGTGAGGACCCGCGACCAGGTAGCACCCGGACTTGAAAATGAAAAGGTGTATGGCGTCGAAGGTGGATACCTGCTTCGTGCTCCAAAGCTGAAAGCCCGTGCGGTGTTTTATTATACACAATTCAACGACCAGGTTTATAATGTCAGCTTTTATCATAGCGACTACAATGATTTCGTAAATTATACACTCACTAACATCGACAAGCAGCATGCGGGTGCCGAGCTGGGTGTTGATTATTCCCTGGGGCAAGGATTTTCGGTGCTGGGTGTTGCAGCCATCGGACAATACATTTATACAGACCGTATGCTGGCTACAGTGTCGGTTGATAATACTGCACAATTGCTAGCAGAAAACGAAACTGTTTACTCAAAGAATTTTTATGTCGGCCAGACTCCGCAAAGCGCTTATACCGCCGGCTTGAATTATCGTGCGAAAAGATTCTGGTTTATAAACCTTAATTTCAATTATTACGATAACACGTATATTGATTTCAATCCTGCCCGCCGGACCAGGGCAGCTGTTGACCTGGTGCCGGAAAGTTCTGATCAGTACAAACAGATTACCGATCAGGAAAAAGTTGACGGTGCATTTACCATTGATTTGTTTGGAGGTAAATCGTGGAAGCTGAACAACTTTTTCCCGAACATGAAGCGCAATACGTTCCTGGTGCTGAATCTCGGTGTTTCCAATTTATTAAACAACAAAGATCATATTACCGGAGGATACGAACAGCTACGATTTGATTTTCAGGATAAAGATCCTGATGCCTTCGCTCCCAAATATTTTTATTCGTTTGGAGCTACCTATTTCCTCAACCTGACTTTAAGAATGAACTAAAAATTTAATTTTATCATATCATGAGAATTGCAATCAGAAAGTATTTACCATTGTTGTTACTGGCAACAATGACATGGAATGTTTCGTGTAAGAAGGAGGATTTCGACAGCCCGCCTTCCGGGGGACAGGATCCGAATATCGTGGTGAATACAACCATCAGCGCACTGAAGGATTATTACCGTGATACTTTATTTGATTCCAACGGTGATCCGAACGACGTGGTTGTCCAGATTACTCATGACTGGAATATAGCCGGAACAGTTATAGCCGATGATAAATCAGGCAACTTCTATAAGTCTGTTGTAATTGATGACGGTACCGCCGGAATTTCCATCCGCATCGATCGTTCCGACTTCTTCAGGGAATATCCCATCGGCAGGAGAATTTTCATTAAACTGAAAAACCTGGTTATCGGTGAGTATGGCAGCATGATCCAGTTGGGAGGATACATTGATCTTACAGATCCCACTCAACCGGAAGCAGCACCGATTCCGTTTACATTAATCGACACGTATATATTCCCCGGAGTCAGCAGCCTTCCGGTTATTCCAATGACTGTAACGATCAATCAACTCGAAGCTGACCTGAGTCTTTACGAGAATCGCCTGGTGAAGATTGAAGGTGTAGAGTTTCAAGCATCTGATACTTCGGATACCTATGCAATTGTAGCCACTCAGTCATATGGTGAGTTGTATGTTACAGATTGCAATACTAATGAGATTATGTTGCGGAGCAGCAGTTATGCCACTTTCGCAAATGATCCCGTTCCCAACCTGAATGGCAACATTACAGCTGTATTTACCCGTTATACCGATACGCCACAATTAGTGATCCGTGATACCTATGATGTAGAGATGGAAAGCACACGTTGTAACGGTGGCGGCACTGGCGTACTCACACAAATTTCCATTGCTGATTGCAGGGCTTTGTATACGGGCTCTACAACAAATGCACCTCCTGATTTAAAGATCAGGGGAATTGTAACTTCCGATTACGTGAATGCCAACCTGGATCCTAAAAATATGGTGATACAGGATGCAACAGCCGGAATCGTGGTTCGCTTTGATGCTAATTATTCTTTCCCTGTTGGAACCGACATTGAAGTAAATATCAGCGGACAGGAACTCAGTGAGTTCAACGGATTGCTGGAGGTTAATAATGTTTCAATATCAAATGCTACTGTTGTAGGAACGGGAACGGTTACACCTGCAGTAGTTACCATCGCGGATATCAATGCAAATTTCGAAGCCTGGGAATCGACACTGGTTAAGGTGACCGGTGCCACTATTTCAGGAGGTGGCTCTACATACAATGGTAATCACACGGTAACAGATGCAACGGGTAGTATGACATTTTACGTCCGTTCGGCTGCTGTGTTTTCAGGCCAGACTTATCCTGTAGCACCGTCTACTATTACGGGTCTTCTGATCCCATTCAGTACAACCAAGCAGCTTATCATCCGGTCTCCAGCCGATGTGCAATAAAAAATAATTGTAATTGCCCGGAACTTTCCGGTTTACCAGTGAAAGCAAAATCGTAATGTTGCGTACTTTTTTTCTCATATTCTTTCTTTCCGGGCCATTGTTGACAACGGCGCAACTGATTACTATTGCAGATGCCCGCGCGCAGCCAATAGGCAGCACCGTTACTGTAAACGGAATTATTACTTCGGGTGATGAATTCGGGACCGTACGTTACCTGCAGGATGGAACCGGCGGTATTGCTTTGTTCAGCACTTCACTTTCCTCAACACTCCGGGGCGATAATATTACGGTAACGGGTGTTACCATGGATTACCAGAGTCTCCTGGAAATTTCCCCGGTGAATAGCTGGTTGTTAACTTCATCTTCGAATCCATTGCCAATCCCCGCTCTGATAACTCCAAACCAGCTCAGTGAAACTTTTGAAGCGCAGCTGGTACAGATCAATAATGTTTCATTCGCGAATGGTGGCGCACAGTTCCAGGGAAATGCAAGCTATGGTTTCACTTCGAATGGTGAAAGCGGTGTCGTGTATATACGCTCCGGCAATCCACTGGTAGGACAAACTATACCTGCCTCCAGCATCACGGTTTATGGCATTTGTTCACAGTACGGAAATCAATACCAACTGCTTCCACGCGATGGGAACGACCTGGTTAACTCTTCCGCTATTTCCATAATAACACCACCTTATCCACAGAATATTACCCAATCTTCTGTTGATGTAGCCTGGAACACCGATGTGAACGGAAACTCATTCTTACGGTATGGACATACGACAAATCTCGAGCTTGGAACTATCACCGGTCCCACGAATACTACCAGCCCGGTAATCGGGCTTCCCGTTTCCGCTCCTGCAGAGTTGTTTTACACACAGGCATTTTCGGTTGCGGGGAACGATACCGCTTTCGCTACCATAAAATCATTTATCTCAGCTTCTAATTCAACAGGTGCAATAAAAGTTTACTTCAACCGCCCGGTAGATCAGTATGTCGCAAATCCAACACAAAATACTGCAACATACCTTTCTTTCACTTTCGCCGATACATTAAAAGCTTATATCGACCGATCGATGGTTACACTCGATATAGCAATCTATTCATTCGACAGTTTCGGAACAAGTTCGATTATCCAGGCTGTTAATGATGCTTACAACCGAGGTGTACAGATTCGGATCATTGTGGAAGGAGGGAATGCGAATGCCGGTTTGCAGCTTTTAAATGCTGCTATTCCTGTTCTGCAATCACCGCAAACGCCTCCCACTTATTTTGGAATCATGCATAATAAGTTTTTCATCATGGACGGTAATGACCCGGATGCAACGAAGCCCGTGGTAATGACAGGTTCCACTAACTGGAGCGATAGCCAGCTCAATGATGATCGTAATAACCTGGTGTTCGTCCAGGATCAAAGCCTTGCAAAGGTGTATACTGTGGAATTTGAAGAGATGTGGGGTGGCACCGGTGCCATGCCGAATCCTGCAAATTCATTGTTTGGCCCGGATAAGAAAGATAACACGCCACATGAGCTGAGAATTGCCGGGAAAAAAGTGGAATGTTTTTTCAGTCCTTCCGATGATACCAATAACCAGATTCTGAAATCCATTGAATCAGCCGATAATGAATTGTGTTTTGCTACCATGGTATTTACCCGGTTTGATCTTGCTTATGGAATAGAGGAACGCGTGGATCTGTTTAATGTAAATGCATACGGGATCCTGAATGATTCTTCAGGTGGCAGTGGTACTTCATTTCTGATCATGCAGGGTGCTATGGGTAACAACCTGTTGCTATTTGACCATGGCTCCAATCCCGGGATCCTGCATCATAAATATCTTATTGCAGATCAGAACAACGGATCTTCCGACCCGCTGGTTTTAACCGGCTCTCATAACTGGAGTACCGCAGCGAATATCAGGAATGATGAAAACATTATTATCATTCATGATGCAGAAATCGCGAACCAGTATTACCAGGAATTCCACAACCTGTTTAACGGAAACGGGGGAAGTGTTTCAATTTCTGAAACCGGGACATCTCAATCATTCAGTTGCTTTCCGAATCCGTCATCGGGAGAAACTTTTATAAATGTCTCCAGTGACCAGAGTGCTGCTTATAGCCTCATTGTTATGGATGTGTCAGGCAAAAAAATACATGAGCAGAAAATTGCTGTAAATACAGGACAACATCATTACCCCGTTGATTTTTCTTACCTACCTGCCGGGATGTATCTGTTAAAACTGGATTCTAGTAACGGAACAGCCTATTCGAAGCTGGTAATACGTTAATGAAGTTTTAACCGGCTATCCGAATTAACTTTATTGGTCGACGCGGAAAAAATAACACGGAGACACAGAGGCACGGAGTTACACGGAGAAATTAATTAAAGTAAAAAATTCTAAATTAACCTGGATAGCTCTATTCATCGACTTCTAACCTCTGTGCTCCTCCGTGCCTCTGTGTCTCCGTGTTAATTAGACCCGACCCGACGAACCCAACCCGGCATTAAGCGTTTTTGGAAAAGAAATCTGTAACCACCTCCAACAGCCATGACGGATTATCGGCATGCACCCAATGACCTGCTCCGGGAGCTATTAATGTTTCGACGTTACTGAAATTACTTTTTATATCTTTTTCATCATCCACTGTAATATAATCTGATTTCTCTCCCCTGATAAACAACGCCGGAACCGCGATGGGAGAATCAGGATAGGTTGCTTTCCCTATATTTTCAATTTGCCGGTTAATAGCATCCACATTAAAACGCCATCCAAAGTGTTCAGCATCTTTCCTGTAAAGACCTTTCATTAAAAACTGCACCATGACCTGATCGTGCAGGTTCTGATTTAATATTTCTTCAGCATCTTTTCGTGATTGCAGCGACGACAATGGAACTTTCTTTAAGGCATCAAGCACCGGTCTGTGATGTACCGGATATGCACGGGGAGCCATATCGATTACAACCAATCCTTTTAGCAATTGCGTATACTTGTATGAAAATACCATGGCAGTTTTTCCACCCAGCGAATGACCCAACAGGAATGCACTTTCCAGCGTTTCATCTGAAAAAAGTTGTGCAACATCATCCGCCAATTCGGGAAGGTCAAATTTTTCATTGTGTGGCGAATGACCGTGATTCCTCAGATCCGTCATGTAAACTGTAAAATTGTTCTCCGCAAGCTGCTTTCCGAACGTCTGCCAGTTATCCGATGAGCCCAGCAACCCATGAAGGATCACAACCGGTGGACCTTCCCCTGTTTTTCTGAAATGTAGTTTCACGTCACAAAGATATAGCTCAGCCTGATCAAATTATGTTTTCGCTCAAGGAAGCACGAGTAAACAATAAATGGGTATTTTTGCACGTCATTTTTTGAGCATGAAAACCATTGTCCGCAGGGGAGAAGAAAAGGATATTCCGGCTGTATTGGAGCTGATCCGGGAGCTGG
>JANWID010000292.1 GCA_025450095.1 Bacteroidia bacterium
ACCTTGAAGCTGATAGCGGAAATGTATCTCTGGTTGAGGTTTCAGATGATATGATAGTAAAACTCCGTTTGCTCGGTGCCTGCAGTTCATGTTCTATGAGCATGATGACTCTTAAAGCCGGCATAGAGCAATCACTTATTAAAGCTATTCCTGAAATTAAAGGAGTAGTTGCCATAAACGAAACACGCTGATAGATGCGAAAACGAAAAAGCCGGTCGGTAAAATAATCCGACCGGCTTTTCTTATGTCGATAATTTTATTTGATAGCCAGGAATTTCGAAATCTTTTCGAAATAAGCATTTTTATCAGTTGAAAAATTATCAGCGTTTGTAGGGCTGTTTTTCACTATGTAAACTTCATTTACTCCCTTGATCACTTTTACATCAGCCGGACCAACTATAGGATCCTGCAAGGAAACAATGATCATCATATTTTTCATAGGACCTTTTGGTTTTTCGAAAGCGTAAAGAGGTTCGTATGTCTTATCATAACCGAATGGCATATTAACTTCCTTACCTGTTTTTGTTTTTATTTTCGCTTTCATTCCTTCAAGACTGGTCCAGGGGCCATCGGCAATAATTTTCTTGGTTTCAGGACGATTCGCTCCGACACCAATGGAAAGCCCTGCTCCTATACTCTGACCAAAGAGATCAAATTTTGTGATCGCCCTGGTTTTTCTGAGATGATCTAATACTGCATTTAGATCGGTGATAAATTGAGGATAGATGAAGATGTCCGGATCAATTTTAAAATCACTACTGGAACCATAACCACGGTAGTCATAGGTAACCACATTATATCCTGCTGAAAGAAATGAATTGACTATTTCCAGCTGGTCGGCCATATTCCCCTCTCCGGTACCGGAAACTACAACCCAGTTAATAGATTTCTTGGTATTCTCGAAAAACCATGCATTCAATACAGCATTATCGGAAGTTTTGATTTTTTCTTCCTTGTATTGCATACCAAACTTGTCGGGAGTTACCTTGTATTCTTTGGAAGGATTCAGTGCAAGGACCGGTAAAGTGCTGATTACACCAAGGGTCAAAATCACTGATTTTAGAAATTTTCTTTTCATCGTTAATTGATTAATTTTAGGATAGCTATGTGAGCAAAAATAAGGATTTCACATAAAAATGGTTGAAATAATTATCAACATATTACATCCTGTTTTCACTATACAGTACCGGTTTAAGATGTTAACAATTAAGGTGGCCCGGATGTTTAAATTATCCCATCCTTCCTCCGGAACACCAGTTCAACCTTTGTTACTTTTATGCGTACATAACCCAAAAATTTACATGAAAAATTACCTGATTTATTGCATGTTAATTCTGTTGGCACCTGCTGCATACAGCCAGGTTCCAAGTGGTCACAAACTTAGTCTGGTCATGGCCAGGATGATCGCTGATGAACAATTGCAAAACACCCAGGTAAATGTGCTGGTACAGGGAGATATTGAGGAAATCCGCAGACTTACCAGCCAATGGAATGGAATTTTTAGGTATTCGGTGGGGAATATTGCAACAATTAAAATTCCCGTTGCAGCGCTCCCTGCTTTTGATGCTTCACATAGTACCTCGAGGATCGAAATGCCAGGAAACCGGTATAAAGCGCTCAATGATTCCATGCGTTCCACGGTTCATGCAAATGAAGTCCACGCAGGACTACCACCGCTGCTGCAGGGATATAATGGTGAAGGTATTGTGATTGGAATTATCGATACAGGTGTAGATCTTACACATCCTGATCTGCAGGACAGTTCAGGTAATACACGTGTCAGTTACCTATGGGATCAGCGACTGCCGGTTGCACCTAATACACCATCGTATGGTTATGGCCAGGAATGGGATAGTACTGAAATCAATGCCGGACTCGCAGCAGCCAGTAACGACGTCCAGGGATTCGGACATGGTACTCATGTAACAGGTATTGCTGCAGGCAACGGATATGCAATCAATAAAAACATGGGTGTAGCTCCGAAAGCCGATATTATTGAAGTGGCATTTGATTTCAATAATATTACACAATTCACCTATTTCCACGCTGTCGATTACATTTTTAGTAAAGCGCAACTCCTTGGAAAGCCGTGTGTAATAAATGCGAGCCTCGGAGATTATTACGGTTCCCACGATGGTTACGATCTACAATCTCAGATGGTAAACACCTTGCTGAATTCGCAGCCAGGAAGGGCAATAGTGGCTGCAGCCGGGAATGCCGGAAATATTCCGATTCACCTGGGTTATACTGTAAATTCCGATACTTCCTTTACATGGATCCGGCACAACCCCTCGTATCCATACTTGTATATGCAGATCTGGGGAGACACTTCCGATTTTGATGGAATTGATTTTTCGATTGGTGCTGATGTCAATACTACCGATGCGTCGTTCAGGGGCAGACTTGCATTCCGCGATATATTTTACAACCTGGGCATTCTTAAAGAAGATACTTTGTTTAGTACTTCTGGAAACAGACTTGCAATTGTGCAATCGTTCGGCAGTATTCAAGGCCCTGCCTATTTGCTGGAATTCATGATAGTTCCTGATTCCACTACTTATTCATGGCGACTGATGACCACTGGCTCCGGAAGGTTCGATATGTGGAAATTTTATGATGGAACGGGTCAGCAGGGATATGTAAACAGCAATCTCCCTCTTGCATCTGTTGTACCTGAAATAATTTATTATCAGCTTCCCGACCTGGTTTCAACCATGGTAAGTGGTATTCAGTGTCTTGATAACGTTGTTACAGTAGCCAATTACGGCAACCGGAATTCGTATATCGATGTTAACGGAAACACCTATACCGATTCTACATTGATCCGTGGTGCATTAGCTGCCAATTCCAGTCACGGGCCCACACGTGACGGACGAATCAAACCTGATGTTGCGGCACCCGGAGGAATTATGCTCTCCTGTGGACAGCTTTCGTTGTTAGCCGTATGGATGGGTCAACCCAACAACGTAGTAAAGATTGCAGAAGGAGGGTTTCATTTCCGTGATGGGGGAACCAGTTCATCTTCACCGGTAGTGGCCGGAATTGCAGCTCTATACCTACAGCAAAATCCCACCGCAACTGCACTGCAGGTAAAAGATGCCATAATTAACTGCGCTGTCCAGGATACTTTCACAGGCAATAATCTACCGGATAACGTCTGGGGACATGGGAAAGCAGATGCTTTCAACACGCTGTCCAATTGTTCGCTCACAACCGTAATTGAAATTGAAGCAAGGAATGCTTTCCTGTTATTTCCAAATCCGGTGCATGCAGGCGCTACCGTGAGACTTTCTCTTCCAACAGATGAACCAATAAAAGACGGCGAATTGATTATATATGATATGCCGGGAAAGAAAATCCTGCACATCCGGGATCTCCAGGACGGAAATATAACTTTCCAAACGGAAAGTCTAAGACCGGGAATTTATACCGTGATGCTAATGAATGGTAATGGTGGAATGAAAGTTTGCAAACTCTCTGTTTTGCGGGAATAACAATTCAGATATCGTGTGAAGATTCTAGAATTTTATAGCTTCACTGAAATTATATCTTCGCTTAAAAATAAACTTTTTAATTTTTATTTCACCGTTTATACGGAACTGTTGATTAATATTTCCGGATATTAAACCATTGATACCCGTTTTGAAAATATCATTCAAACTGGCCTGACCCGGTGTCATAGCTACGGTGACCAGGCTTGCCTCCTTTTTAGTAATTTCAGTTTCCTCCAGGAGCATCGTTTTTGCAAGAACCAGGGTCTCAACAAAAACACCCACCTCAAGTTTCTGAATCTTAACGCGGAAATTATTCGGGTTATAAAGGCTGATATCAAATCTGAATTCCGGTAATGTTCCGGAATTTATAGTCTTGAAATTGCTAATTCCTTTTACTGTTACCGGTTTGATAATTCCGCATGATAAAGTAAAAAAACTGAGAATTGAAAAAATAAGCGCTGATCCGTACTTCATAATTATTCTATTGTTTCGGTTTACCTGGAGGAATTATTGTTTTTCATCCAGTATAATTTAAGATTCCAATGCTGAACTTCCGCGGTTTTTACTGAATCCGAAAAATTTTCCAGGCTAACTCCTGCATCACGGAATGCCCCATCAGAATCGCTTTCATCGGATTCTGCGATCACCATTGCCGGATTGTATTTTTCCAACACATCAGAGTAGTTAAAATATTTGTTCCATACCGGAAACGTAATCGCTTTACATTGCCATCCGATCGCCGTCGCCCAGGCACCTGCTATAGGGCGTTCATTAAAATTAAACTGAGTGAGATAATTTTCTGTCTGCTCCATTGACCACGTTCTTTCATTCAGTGTCCTGTACCAGGCTAATCCATTACTGATGGCAAAAATAACCAACAAAATCAAAGATGTGATTCTTACGAAGGAAGAGTATTTAATTCCGGAAAAATTAAATTCCCAAAGTACGAGTGATACCATTATTCCAGCCGCAAATATCAAACATACCAGGTAACGGGATGGTAAATAGGTCATAAATAACTTATGCGATTCCAATAAAAGCCAGCACGAAATTCCCAGGAACAGTTTCCTGAAAACAGCAGATCCGGATTTAAAAAAAATGAAAAAACCGGCTATAAATGTAATAGGGAACAGTATGGTTAAAATCCACAATTTGTCATTCAGAAAAATAAACCTGAAATTATTATTAAGCTGGTTAATCAATCCCGGGTATTCAGGAAACCTGTTCGAGGTTTGTTCATTCAGCACATATTTGAATAACCCGTAATTAGGAATAAACCATGTGCATGCATAGATCAACATCATCGTTAACAAAATAAATACCGACAACTTTAGCTGCTTCATTAATACCCGCTTTTCAGTTATTCTGAAAACAAAAAACAGGGAGCAGCATATCGGGACCAGCAGGATCATATACAAATACTGAAATTTTATAAAATAAGCCAGTGAAGCAAGTACCGAAGCCATCATCACTTTATCATTCCCGGTACGACAAACTAAAATAACTGAAGCGAAAATGCAGATAGTTGATATTGTATCTGACATGCTATAATGTAAATAATGAAATACATAATATTGGGTAAATGAAACCAAAATAGCAATCCATGCAAATCCCCGGAGTGATTTACCAGACATCATAATTGCAGCTATGCATAATGATAACAAGAGGACAAAAATTCTGGCAACAGCACGTTTGGTTCCGAATATTCCAAGCGGGGGTAATAACAATAATTCAAAGAGCGGGGTTTTAAGAAGACAATCAGAAGAATGTAAAGTCCAGCTTCCATGATTTATAAAATTCCTGACCTGGTATGAATACAGTCCTTCATCGGTATGTGCATCACGACCAATGGAAAGATTAATATCCGGATCGGCGGTAATAAAAGGGGTATGAAGAAAAAAAAGGATAATCCATAATACCAAACTGAAAATATAACCTTTACCGGTCTGGTTGCGATAAAATTGCATCGGCCTGTTCAGGACTTAACGTTTACCTTCTCCCATTTCTTGATCTGCCATTCCGTAATTCCAGTGCAAATATGATTACCTGATACATCCCGGACCTGTATTTCAAATTTTACAAATACAGCATCTTCCTGTAAAAGTGGCCGGATTATTTTTTGATCAAGATAGTCCTGATTCAGTTCACACACAGCAATGACATTCATTTTTGCCTGGTAATGATATTCCACAGAAAGGTTTTTTAAAATAAACCTGTATTGCGTTTCTCCGAGTTTACTTACAATGCTCAGTCCGGTTGTAAATTCACAAAGGGTCGCCAGTGCGCAGGCGTGGATTCCCCGGATATGATTCATATTGCTTTTCCAGTATGGAAGCATCACCGTTGCAGCTCCGGGACGGATACTCAGTATACGAAATCCATGAGCCGCATTAAACGGCACAGCCCTTCTGATTACCTGGTTCAGTAGCCAAAGATAAAATGGTGATTTTCCGGATCGATCAATGATCCAGGATAACTTAGCCATATCAGATTTTTATGGAATCAGAAATTTCCTTCCAGGTAACCCGCATTTCATCTTCCAGTCTGCTGATAATTTCACTGCAGGAAACAATATCATCAACCAGTTCCACTGACTTCCCTGCACACCAAAGGTTGTTATAGTTTCCGGGTTTAACTGCATCTTCCAGCATTTTCATTCCTTTCACCTGGACCAGCATTTTGAAATATTTTTTGGTTGCAGAATTCTTTGAGAGCCTGCGTTCCATCCAATTCTGCCGGTTACCAATTTTCATTGCATAGGGTGTATTGATAATAGTACACGGTGTTCCAGATAATCTTTCGGTCAATGTAATATCATCCATACCCGAATTCACAACAGCTTTTTTATATGCATCACTAACAGGAGATTCGTGAGATGCTATGAACCTTGTTCCAATTGAGACTCCGGAAGCGCCCAATGCCAGCATCGAAACTATTCCTGATCCGCCGGCAACACCACCGGCTGCAACAACAGGTATAGTGGGAAACAATTTTCGCAAAGCAGGTACCAGAACGCTGAGCGGATGAGGTCCGGCATGTCCACCCGCACCCTGCCCTACAGCAATGAATCCATCGCATCCAAGACTGGCAGCTTTCCCGGCATGTTTTAAATTAGTAACATCACAAAATACTTTTGCTCCGTATGCATGTGCAGCATTAATCACCTCAGCGGGTGAACCGAGTGATGTAATGTAAAAAGGTACTTCTGCGGCAACACATATATCAAGATGTTTTCTATACAGTGGATTCGTTTTTTGTACAATAAGATTGACACCAAAGTTTCCCGGGGTTTTTAGTGCAATCCTGGATTCCTTTAAAATGGTGATGATTTCATTAAGACTACCTTCTTCACGGAAATTTAAAGAGGGAAAAACGCCCATAATTCCGGATTGCATAGCGGCTACAATCATGGGCCTGTTCGATACCAGGAACATAGGCGCCATAATAATGGGCAGACGAATCCCAAGTTGCCTGGTCAAAGGATTATTAATTTCCATATTCCGGAGTTAAATGTCGCGCATTTGGATGAAATTAAAACAAAAATGATTTATTTTGTTTTGAACCCGGCAGCATATCCC